>DFGW01000126.1:0-6229 GCA_002372465.1 Butyrivibrio sp. UBA3740 | reverse complement strand
TGCAGCAGAAATGCTTGATTACAATGGCTGTGGAATGTCCATTAATGAGATGAGTCACAGATCAAAAACTTTCGATAATGTGATCCAGACAGCAGAGCAGGATATCAGAGATCTTATGAACATTCCTGACAATTATAAGGTTCTCTTTTTACAGGGCGGAGCAAGCCAGCAGTTCGCAGCTGTTCCTCTTAATCTTATGAAGAATAAGAAGGCCGGCTATATCATCACAGGTCAGTGGGCCAAGAAAGCTTATCAGGAGGCTCAGAAGTATGGAGAAGCTGTAGAACTTGCTTCAAGTGCTGACAAGACTTTCTCATATATTCCCGACTGTTCAGATCTTGATATCGCAGATGACCTTGATTATGTATACATCTGCGAGAACAATACTATCTACGGAACAAAGTTCAAGACACTGCCTAATACAAAGGGCAAGCTCCTTGTTTCAGATGTTTCATCCTGCTTCCTCTCTGAGCCTGTAGATGTAACCAAGTATGGAGTTATCTACGGTGGCGTTCAGAAGAATGTAGGACCTGCAGGTCTTGTTATCAGCATTATCAGAGAGGATCTCATCACTGATGATGTACCTTCTTACACACCTACAATGCTTAAGTGGAAGACTCAGGCTGACAATGGCTCTTTATACAATACTCCGAACTGCTGGAGTATCTATATGTGTGGTCTGGTATTAAAGTGGCTTAAGGCACAGGGCGGTCTTGAGGAGATGAAGAAGAGGAATGAAGAGAAGGCTGCAGTTCTTTATGATTATCTTGATCAGAGCAAGATGTTCAAGGGTACAGTAAGACCTGAGGACCGTTCTCTTATGAATGTTCCTTTTGTAACAGATTCAGACGAACTCAATGCCAAGTTTATAGCAGAGGCTACAAAGGCTGGATTTGTTAGCCTTAAGGGCCACAGAACCGTTGGTGGCATGAGAGCAAGTATCTACAACGCAATGCCTAAGGAGGGCGTAGTAAAGCTTGTTGACTTCATGAATGAGTTTGAGAAGAACAATTGATAGGGAGGACGATTACAGATGTACAAGTACAAATGCTTAAATCCAATCGCCAAGATTGGTCTTAATAATTTCACAGATCAGTACACTGCAGTTGAGAGTGCTGATGAGGCAGAAGGCATTCTTGTTAGAAGTGCCAATATGCTGGAGATGGATTTTTCTGAGAACCTTCTTGCAATCGCAAGAGCCGGAGCAGGTGTAAATAACATTCCTCTGGATAGATGTTCAGAAAAAGGAATCGTTGTTTTCAATACCCCCGGAGCTAATGCCAATGGCGTAAAAGAGATGGTTCTTGCAGCTATGCTTATTGCTTCAAGAGACATCATCGGCGGTACAGAGTGGGTTAAGGCTAACGCAGGAGACCCAGAAATTGCAAAGCTCACAGAGAAGTCAAAAAAGAAGTTCGCCGGAACTGAGATCTTTGGCAAGAAGCTCGGTATTATTGGACTTGGAGCAATTGGTGTTCGTGTAGCCAACGCTGCAAGACAGCTTGGAATGGAAGTTTACGGCTATGATCCATATCTTTCCATCGATGCAGCCTGGAGACTTTCTTCTGATGTTAAGCATGTTACAAATGTAGATGACATCTACTCAAAGTGTGATATCATCACAATTCACGTTCCTGCTCTTGACTCAACAAAGGGCATGATCAACAAGGATTCCATCGCCAAGATGAAGAAGGGCGTTATCCTTATTAACCTTGCAAGAGACATCCTTTGCAATGAAGCTGATGTTCTTTCCGGAATCAATTCAGGTAAGATCAGAAAGTATGTAACAGACTTCCCGAATCCTATAATTGCAGGCCATGACGGATGTATCGTTATCCCTCATCTTGGAGCATCAACAGAGGAATCTGAGGATAACTGTGCTGTTAAGGCGGTGCTTGAGCTTAAGGATTACCTTGAGAACGGTAATATCAACAACTCAGTTAATTTCCCTAACTGCGACATGGGAATCTGCGACAGTCCAAGAGTTGCGATTTTCCATAAGAATGTGGCTAACATGATCAGCCAGTTTACAACAGTGCTCGGCGGCGCAGGCATGAACATCTCTGATATGACTAACAAATCAAGAGGTGATTATGCTTATACTCTTATCGACCTTGAGGATACAGTGACAGATGCAATTGTCAAAAAGCTCGAAAAGGTTGAAGGCGTTATCAGGGTAAGAGTAGTAAGAAAAGAGGTATAAAATGCCTTAAAATATAGTAAAATAATGGGAGAGATTTTGGTGATACAAGATCTCTCCTTAAATTTTTGATATGGAGGAGACAAAATGGCCGATATTAAGCCCTTTAAAGCATACAGACCTGCGAAGGACAAGGTTTCTGCAATCGCAGCCCTTCCTTATGATGTGTATAACGCAGCAGAAGCCAGGGAAGTGGTGGAGAAAAATCCTGATTCATTCCTTGCCATAGACAGACCTGAGACTTTTTTTGAACCGGGACACGATATGTATGCGCCTGAGGTATATGAAAAGGCAAAAGAGGAACTTTGGGGACGAATAGACAGGGGAGATTTTATTCAGGATGAATCAAACTCCTACTATATTTATGAACTGACCATGGATGGAAGAAGCCAGACAGGGATAGTGGCTGTGGCTTCCATTGATGATTACCTAAGCGGAGTTATCAAAAAGCATGAAAATACCCGCGCCGAAAAGGAAGCAGACAGGATAAACCATGTCTATACCTGCAAGGCTCAGACGGGCCCCATTTTTCTTTGCTACAGAGATAATGCCACAATAAATGAGATTGTGGACAGGGTTAAGAGCGTTGATGAACCGGTCTATGACTTTACATCAGAGGATGGAGTCAGGCACAGGGTATGGCTCATGGCAGATGAAGAAGAGAACAACATGATCTGCCGTGTGTTTACATCCATCAATGACATCTATATTGCCGATGGCCACCACAGATGCGCTTCTGCAGTGAAGGTTGGCCTTAAGATGAGGGAAGAAAAGGGCGCTGATTACAAGAAGAATCTTGAAGCGGATTACTTTTTGTCAGTTCTTTTCCCTGAATCAGAGCTTATGATAATGGATTATAATAGGGTGGTGAAGGATCTTAACGGACATGCTCCGGAAGAATTTCTGGAAATCCTTTCAGGAAAGTTTGATGTAAAAAAGGAGGAGCAGCCTGTAAAACCTTCCCGTAAAGGTGAATTTGGCCTGTTCCTTGATGATAGCTGGTACAGATTAACAGCTCATGAGGACATTATAAGTGATGACCCTGTTGAGGGGTTGGATGTATCTGTGCTGCAGAAGGAAGTTCTTTTCCCTGTACTCGGGATCGAAGATCCCAAAACTGACAAGAGGATAGACTTTGTAGGTGGCATAAGGGGACTTAAGGAGCTTGAAAGACGCTGTCACACGGATATGTGCCTTGCTTTTTCCATGTATCCTACAGCTATTGGGGAGCTTTTTGACGTGGCAGATTCAGGAAAACTGATGCCTCCAAAGTCCACCTGGTTTGAACCTAAGCTCTTAAGTGGATTGTTTCTACACGATATAAGCGGGATTGTGGTAAAATAGTATTTGTATGAATAAAAATTTATAACTTGGGAGGGACTGTTTTGAATAATAAATTATACAAAATGATGAACTGGCCTGAAATCGAAGAGATCATCTACTCTGACGGCGATGATCCCCACAGGATCCTGGGAGCACATAAGGTTGGAAGCAGCTACCTTATTCAGGCTTTTTATCCTGATGCACAGTCGATTCGTGTGTACATTGAGAATTCCAAGAAGAGCTACGAGATGGAGCTTGCGGATGAGGCGGGGTTCTTTGCGGCTATAGTTCCATATGTGGATAAACTGAAGTATCACTTCATTATTACTGATGCTGATGGCAATGAGAATAAGGTAATTGACCCTTATGCCTTCGGACCACTCATGGACAGGGAGGACTTCATCAAGCTTGGAAGCGGAATCCATTTCCATATCTATGAAAAGCTTGGGGCCCATGTCCTGACAAGAAACGGTGTGAAGGGGTGTGAATTCTGCGTATGGGCTCCTTCAGCAGCCAGAGTCAGTGTTATCGGTGATTTCAATAATTGGGATGGAAGAGTTTGTCAGATGCACAGGCTCGATCCTATAGGCGTATTCGAGATCTTTATTCCCGGAGCAAAGGAAAATGACGGATATCAGTTTGAGTTAAAGACAAGAAGCGGACTTATCCTGAAAAGGCCTGACCCTTACGCAACAAGGTCAAGGGGCGAGAATGGCGTTATTTCAGTGATCAATGAGACCAAGGGCATTAAATGGACTGATGAAAAGTGGATCGCTGAGAGAAAGAAGTTTAACAAGGACGAGGATCCTCTTTCAATCTGCGAGATTTCTCTTGAGGCTTTTGCCGGAAGACATGAGGGCAAGGGCACAATGGAGGAGATTACAGCGGATGTTCTGGAATATGTGCAGAACCACGGCTTTAACACCATTGAGCTGATGCCTGTCATGAAGCACGTTCCCGGGCATTTTTATCACATTTTGAATTTCTTTGCCCTGGATGATACTTATGGCACAGCCGATGAGTTTATGAAGTTTATTGATACCATGCATGATGCGGGGATCAGAGTACTTCTTGACTGGGTACCTACCTTCTTCCCTAAGTCCTCATGTGGTCTTTCCGAGTTTGACGGCAGGACCCTGTATGAGTATGCAGACCCAAGGATCGGAATCCATCCCAAGTCCGGAGATCTGATCTTTGACTACGGTAGAAAGGAAGTAACTAACTTCCTTATCTCCAACGCACTTTTCTGGATCGAGAACTTCCACATTGACGGAATCAGGACTTCTGATATTTCAAGGATCCTTTACCTTGACTATGACAGAAAGCCCGGCGAGTGGATACCTAATATCTATGGTGGCAATGAGAATCTTGAAGCACTGGAGTTCCTTAAGCATCTCACCAGTGTTCTTCACAAGGATAACCCGGGAGTGCTTGTCCTTACCAAGGAAACAGCCTGCTGGCCACATGTTACCGATGAGATTGAAAACGGCGGACTGGGCTTTGACTTTAAGTGGAATAACGGCTGGACCAGAGATTTCCTTTCATATATGGAAAATGATCCGCTGTTTAGAGCAAGCCATCATGATGAGGTTACCTTCAGCCTTATTTACAGCTATACAGAGAGATTTATCCTGGCATTTACCCATGAAGATCTTGAAAAAGGACTTGAGGGGCTCTACTACAGGATGCCCGGAGATTCTTCCCAGAAGATGGCCAACCTTCGTCTTGCAATCAGCTTTATGATGGTTCATCCCGGAAGGAAACACCTTTACATGGAGCCAGATGCGCTTACCGTAGATCAGGCTGTATTTGTAGAGAATCTTATAAAACACCTCAATGATCTCTACTACAAGAGCCCTGCTCTACATGTCTTTGACAATAATGAGGACGGATTTGAATGGATCAATGTTCTTGCTTCCGATGAATGTATGCTTGCCTTTGTGAGAAAGACCGGCAATGACAAGGAAATGCTGGTGGTAGTTGCCAATATGGCCGGTGTAGAGCGTGAATTCGAGATTGGAGTTCCTGCTGACGGAAGATATCTGGAAGTATTTAATTCCGATGATGTTTCTTTTGGCGGATCAGGCATTGTCAATGAAGGCAAGAAGGAAGCCAAGAGAAAAGAGATGGATGGCAGAAATTACTCCATAGCTCTTAAGATGGCTCCGGTTTCTCTTTCAATTTTTAGCTATACTCCTTACACTGAGCAGGAGAAGAAGATAAGAGCCATCAAGGAAGAAGAGGAGATCAAGAAGGAGAAGGAGCGCCAGGAGAAGATTGCTGCACTTAAGCAGAAACAGACTCTTGAAGAGGAAAGACTTCTTCGCGAACTCAAGTTAAAGTATGAAAAAGAGCTTTTGGAGCAGGAGAAGGCTATTGAAGAGAAATACGAGAAGATCGAGGAGGAAAGAATCTTCAGCATCGTATCAAAAGAGGCTTTAAAGAGCGTTACAAAGAAGACTACGACCAAGAAGACCACCGCTAAAAAGACTTCTTCCAAGTCTGCAGCAAAAGCTTCCTCAAAGCCGGCTTCAAAGAAAACTTCGGCAAAAAAGAAGACAGATGACAAGTGATTATAGCTTGTAAGCTTCACAACATGGTAATATAATTATATAGTTGTACAAATAGCACGGGGCGGCGTATGCCTCGTGCTAAACTTGCTGGAATAGCGCAGTCGGTAGCGCAACTGATTCGTAATCAGTAGGT
>DFGW01000151.1:1769-5775 GCA_002372465.1 Butyrivibrio sp. UBA3740 | reverse complement strand
TTGATGTACCACAGCAGAGGGAACTCTGCAGATGAGAAAGGATGTAAATTAACATGGCAATGTACAGAAAGCTTGGAAAAGCAACAAAGCCCAGGAGGGCACTTCTTCGTAACCAGGTAACAGCTCTTCTTCATAACGGTAAGATCATTACCACAGAGGCAAGAGCTAAGGAAATCAAGAAGATCGTAGAGCCTATGATCACTCTTGCAGCTAAGGAGAAGGACAACTTCGAGACAGTTACTGTTGAAGCTAAGGTTCCTGAGAAGGACAAAGATGGCAAGAGAGTAAAAGAAGTTGTAGATGGCAAGAAGGTTACAAAGTATACAACTGTTAAGAAGGAGATCAAGAAGGACCTTCCTTCACGTATGCACGCTAGAAGACAGCTCCTTAAGACTCTTTACCCTGTAACTGAGGTTCCTACAGAGAACGCAGGAAGAAAGAGAAACACAAAGGAGATTGACCTTGTAGCAAAACTTTTCGATGAGTACGGACCTAAGTACGCAGACCGTAAGGGCGGTTACACAAGAATCGTCAAGATCGGCCAGAGAAAAGGCGATGCAGCTATGATGGTTGTACTTGAGCTGGTTTAAGCCACAAAAATATAGGGATGAGGCGACTGCCTCATCCCTTTTTTGTGGTTTAAACCAGCTCACTTCTTTTCAAAGTGCTGATAATCTTTTGAATTATTCCAGTCTCCTCCCCACTTAAAGCCGTGTTCCTTAAACAGCTTGTAGGCCAGGTCATTCTCATCAATCTTGTAGGGGAACTGGGCTGATCTGTCAGCATAGGCTTCGCTTTCCGCAGGGGATATATTGATGCTGCCGTCTTTATTGTAGGTGATGTAGGGATTGTAGAAGGGATTTACATCTATGGCGCGTCCATAGGCGTGATTTGAAAGCCTTGTCGTTCCTTCAACCACCCTGTAGTTGAAACAGGAGGTGTTATTGGCCAGCATGGAGGCTGTGTCATCACCGCCAAAATCATCAACCAGCTTGACGCTTTCAAGCTGATAAGCATTGGTGTACAGCTCGTAAAATATCTCCACCATGTCCTGGGCGAGGTCTTTGTTGCATATTAGCTCGCCATCCTGTTCATCACCATTGAAATCAACGTATTTTAGCCCTACATAGCGAAGTTCGTCTAAAGGCACTGTACAGTCCACAGGATAGGAAATTCCTGAAATACGGCTAAATACAGCGTTGGAAATCGGCTCGTAGTAGAATCCCTCCTGATAGGTAACGCGGTCCGGGGAAGGCTCAGCTTCGATGACGGACGATGCTTTTGCAGATGCTTCTATTTCTGATGAAGCTTCAGTGGAGGCAATCGCAGGATATTCTGTCGATATTTCTTTTGCCGCGGATGAGTCTGTAGAGGCTTCGATTACACTTGCTGCAAGGCTTGAAGCTTCGCCTGCCCCGGCTGATGCCTCTGCGCTTGCCTCTGAGACCGCCTCGGTGCTTTCCTTGGTGGCTGCAATGCCAGCCTTATCCGGGTGCTTTACTGCATAGTCTGACAAAGTCTCACCCCCTGCCAAAAACCTTGCGCCTGCAGCGGCTATTATGATAATGGCTGCCAAAAGAGCAAGATCCTTAAGCATTTTCTTGTTCATGATATTTCTCCAAATGTGCTATATAATATGGACCGGAAGCTTTGATGTAAGCCCTTGCTTTTGCCGGTCAACATATAGATTGTACCACAAATTAAAGGGCGGCACAGTTGTAATATCTGTCGGGATTTAGTAAAATAGGCAAGTGTCGAATGGATTAAAACGGCACTTTGGAGATATATATGAGTAAGATGATCCGTACGGACAAACTTGTATTTGAATATATAAGGCGTGACGAAGAGGGCAACGTCGAGGGCATAACAAAGGCCGTTGACGACGTGAACCTTTCCGTGGAGCCGGGGGAGTTTATTGCCATTTTGGGGCATAACGGATCCGGGAAGTCCACTCTGGCCAAGCATTTCAATGCGCTTTTGTACCCTACAGAGGGAGAAGTGTACGTGGATGGCATGCTGACTGAGGATGACAAGCACCTTTGGGATGTGCGTCAGGAGGCGGGAATGATCTTCCAGAACCCCGACAACCAGATTATAGGTCAGGTTGTGGAGGAGGATGTGGGATTTGGCCCTGAGAACATGGGAGTTCCCACAGAAGAGATATGGGAGAGAGTTGACGAGAGTCTCAGGGCAGTCAGGATGGACCAGTTCAGGAAGTCCTCCCCCAATCATCTGTCAGGCGGCCAGAAGCAGAGGGTGTCAATTGCCGGCGTCATTGCGATGCATCCCAAGTGCATCATTATGGATGAACCAACGGCCATGCTTGATCCCAACGGCCGCAGAGAAGTGATAAGAGCAGCAAGAGCCCTTAATCAGGTTGAGGGCATCACTATAATCCTTATCACCCACTACATGGAAGAGGTGGTGGATGCTGATAGGGTCTTTGTTATGGATAAGGGCAAGGTTGTCATGGAAGGAACCCCCAGGGAGATATTCGCCCAGGTGGACAAGCTTAAGGAACTTAAACTTGGCGTTCCGCAGGTAACTCTTTTGGCCCATGAGCTTAAGGAAAGCGGTCTTCCGATCCCGGAGCCCATCCTTACGAGAAAAGAGCTGGTGGAGGCTCTGAAAGCATGTCGATAATCATTAACCATCTCAACTACATATATGATGAAGATACAGCCATGGCTCATCCGGCCCTTATCGATGTGAACCTGAAGATCCCCGACGGGCAGTTTATCGGCCTTATAGGTCATACGGGATCAGGAAAGTCCACGCTGATACAGCATATGAATGGTCTGATAAAGCCCAGCAGCGGAAATGTCTTTTTCGACAATGAGGACATCAACGATCAGGGCTATGATAAGAAGAAATTAAGAGCCAATGTAGGTCTGGTTTTCCAGTACCCGGAGCACCAGCTTTTTGAGACAGACTGTTTCAAGGATGTCTGCTTTGGCCCCAAGAACCTCGGCCTTCCGCAAAAGGAAGTGGAGCTGCGGGCCTTCGAAGCCCTGGAGCAGGTTGGATTTGACGCCACATACTTTTATCAGTCGCCCTTTGATCTTTCAGGGGGACAAAAGAGACGTGTAGCAATTGCAGGTGTTCTGGCCATGAAACCAAGGGTCCTCATTCTGGACGAGCCCACAGCGGGCCTTGATCCGAAGGGAAGAGAGGATATCCTTAACCTTATCTCGAATCTGCACAAACAGATGAACATCACCGTAATCCTGGTGAGCCACAGCATGGAAGACGTGGCGGATTACGTTGAGAGGATAATAGTCATGAACAAGGGCCGGGTTGCCTTTGATGCACCGCCTCGAGAGGTCTTTTCCCATGTAAAAGAGCTTGAGGAGATAGGACTCGCTGCTCCTCAGGTGACATACTGTATGCAGGAGCTCAGTGAGGCAGGATTTGACGTGGACACCGGTGTGACCACACTGGAAGAAGCAAAAAATGAGATTTTGAAGGCGTTTGGTAAATGCTAAGAGATATTACGCTGGGACAATATTATAGGACAGAGTCGGTGATCCACCGCCTTGACCCCAGAGTCAAGATCGTGGGGACCTTTGCCTTTATTATTTCCCTGTTTTTAGTGAAAAACTTCATAGGGTATGCCCTTGCAGGGCTTTTTTTGGTGATCTGCATAAAGCTGTCCAATGTGCCCCCTAAATTCATTTTCAGGGGCATGAGGGCGATTTTCTTCCTGCTGCTTATCACCATGGTGTTCAATCTGTTTCTGACACCGGGTGAGGTGCTTTTAAGCTTTTGGAAGTTCCGGATCACAAAGGAAGGAATAAAACTGGCAGCCATGATGGGCATAAGGCTTGTGTTCCTGATCACGGGATCGTCTCTGATGACACTGACCACCACCCCCAACAACCTGACGGATGGCCTTGAGGATCTGCTTAATCCCCTCAAGAAGATAAGGGTTCCGGTTCACGAGATCTCAATGATGATGTCCATCGCCCTGAGATTTATTCCCATCCTCATGGAGGAGACGGACAAG
>DFGW01000151.1:0-1706 GCA_002372465.1 Butyrivibrio sp. UBA3740 | reverse complement strand
GATCATGAAGGCGCAGATGGCCAGGGGCGCGGACTTTGAGAGTGGGTCTATCATTAACAGGGCAAAGAGCCTTATACCACTCCTTGTTCCACTGTTTATTTCGGCCTTCAGAAGGGCCAACGACCTTGCCATGGCCATGGAAGCCAGATGTTATCGAGGCGGAGAAGGCAGGACCAAGATGAAGCCTCTTATTTATAAGAGACGTGATGCTATAGGATATCTGGTGATTTTCTGCTATGTGGCACTGGCTGTGATCTTTGGCAGAATCCTGTTCAGATAAGAATTTGGGAAAAGAAATGTCGGAAAAACGCAGAATAATGCTGGTGGTGTCCTACGACGGAACGGCTTATAAGGGTTGGGCGCTGCAGACCAGTACTCACAATACAATAGAAGAGATGCTTAACCGCGCTATCCACGGACTGACCGGAGAAACGGTCCAGGTCATAGGCGCCAGCAGGACTGATTCCGGAGTTCATGCATACGGTAACATAGCGGTTTTTGATACGCAGTCAAGTATACCCGGCGACAGATTCTCCTATGCGCTGAATCATATTCTTCCTGAGGATATCAGGATTGTTGAATCCAGAGAGGTAGCTCTTTTCTTCCATCCAAGGCACTGCGATACAGAAAAGACCTATGAATACCGGGTACTTAATTCCAAAGCGGCTGTTCCAGTGAAAAGGCTTTATACCTACCATTTTAATATGGAGTTGGATGTGGAGAAGATGCAGGAAGCGGGAAACTATCTGGTGGGAGAGCATGACTTTACCAGCTTTTGCAACGTTGAATCCCAGGCTCTTTCACATATAAGGACCATCAAGGATGTCAAGGTAGAAAGACGCGGCGATGAGGTGGTCATCTCAGTCACCGGAAACGGCTTTCTTTATAATATGGTCAGGATCATTGCAGGAACTCTTTTGCAGATCGGAAGAGGAAAAGGTGAGCCTCCGGATATAGAACGGATGCTGGAGGCAAAGAACAGGTCCGCAGCAGGACCTACAGCGCCGCCACAAGGTCTTTTCCTGATGGAATATAAGTTTTTGGAGGGGATTCCGGAGCCAGGCCAGGATTCGATAGAAAAGCCATCGGAAAATGCAAATATCTGTTGACAAATATTGGCAAATCGTCATATAATATCTTACTGTGTGACAAAGTGTATTTGTTGCGCATATATTTAAGCTAAGTGGCATATTGATGTCCCGGTAAGCTTCAATATGTTCATATACTGTGGAATCAGGTGAAGGGTTCCATGGAAGGTAACAAATCAAGTAATTGCTCTAATCTATGGAGGAAACACAATGAAAACTTTTATGCCTAGTGCAACTACAGTAGAAAAGAAGTGGTATGTAGTTGATGCTACTGATATGACACTTGGACGTCTTGCTTCTAACGTAGCAAACGTACTTAGAGGAAAGAACAAGCCAATCTACACTCCTAACATTGATACAGGTGACTATGTAATCGTAATCAATGCTGAGAAGATCAAGGTTTCAGGTAAGAAGCTTGACCAGAAGATGTATTGGCACCACACAGAGTATGTTGGACATCACAAGGAGTACTCACTTCGCCAGATGCTCCAGGATCACCCTGAGAGAGTTGTTGAGCACGCTGTTAAGGGAATGCTTCCTAAGGGATCTCTTGGAAGAGAGATGTATGGCAAGCTCCACGTATACGCAGGTCCAGAGCACCCACATGCAGCTCAGAAG
>DFGW01000065.1 GCA_002372465.1 Butyrivibrio sp. UBA3740 | reverse complement strand
GTCTTAACCGCTTGACCAACGAGGCATTTAAGTCGTCCGCATCGCGGCGACTTATTTATATTACTTCATAAGTTTTAAAAAAGCAAGTACTTTTTTCAAATTTTTTTAAATTCTTGAAAAGCCTGTATTTATCCGGCATAGGTAAGGCCTTCGAAGAGGTCATCAACCTTTATTCCATCAATTTCAGCAGGATAATCAGAATTGGAATAGTTTAGCCTTATCATCCGGCCATCATCAAGCTGACAGTCCATATAGGTCTTGTTGTCTGTTTTTACAGCTGTGATATGAGTTCCTGAAGGCAAAGTTTCTTTTGACTGCTCATTTCCTTCGTTATCGATTATTGGCACCGTCAGCTCTTTTGCCAAAGTGATATCCTCCGAGCACCAGGAAACGGTATATTCTTCATCAGCCAGAACCGGCATACCATCGGCTCCAACACTGTAGTTAGCATAACAAGTGTAGGTTCCCAGCATATTCCCCACCTGTCCGAAACACATTCTGTCAGGATCTGCCCAGACGAGTTCCCCGGCGAAGTCAGTGTCACTATCCACATAGACATAATGGAATGTGTCCTGTCCCACCAGCTTAATATCGTCATCAGATATGTCAAACACCATAAGCTCTGTGTAGTCATTGTAGGAAAGAACACTTACATAGATGTATTCCTTTCCATCAGCGGTGTTTACGTAATAGGAGTTTATAGGGTTAACTGTATAGTTATAGTCAAAATATACCTCTGCTGTGGCAGATTTGTCTTTTTCCTTAAGTGTCAGCGTCCTGCAGGTGAAGTAGTCCGAATCATCAGAATCAGGGTCTTCCTTTTCATATACGAGGTGGAGCGGCGAATTGTCCAAACCCGAATCCGACTCCTTGGACCACTGGGGCAATGAAACGGCAGTAATGTAACCCTTTGAAGTATCCGGCAGAAACTCTTCATTGATGGCGCCATCCACTTCATCATAGCCTATACAGATATCTGTGTCTCCATTGGAGTACGGCCCTATCTCATACGGCCCAAAGTAGAAGTGAACACCATCATAGCCCAGATACCAGGTGTAGGCATACTCGTAGTTCTCCATATTATCAGCACCCTTTGCTGTGTCAGGGTTATATCTGTAATGGGCAAGAGTTTCCTCAAGATCCCAGAACTGGTCATTCTCAGTAGAAGCGCTTTGTATCTTGTCAATAATAATGGAGTTAAGCTGTTCCTCAGGAATATTTACAACCTGGTCAATGGTGATAACTGCCCCTGTATTGACATCATAAGTAACAGTTCCCATTCCATAACTCCCGTGAGCACCGCCGCTGAAATCTTCACCAAAGTTGCAGATACTAAGGAACTTTTCGTCAGAACGGGCTATGGATACCGAATTCGTGCTTGTATAGGGACCGTAAAAGAAAAGGTCCTCCTGGATAGCATATTCCAGATCCTCTTTTGCATATTGCGCTGTGGTTATGGCATCATTTTCTGCACCCTGCAGAAAGTCAGAGGCACTGTCATGAAGCGCTTTATACAAAGCAGGGTATGAATCCTCGCAGTCGTCTGCCAACATCAGTGCCTGAGCCTTACCTTCAAAAAGAGGCTTATTCTCAAGACTGTTCCCTTCATTGTCTACAACATAATCTCCTTCGTAATACTCATGCTGATATCTGGTAACTATTTTATATATTGGAGAATCGATGGAGGAAGTAGTATATTTCTCCGAAGCTGTCCCTTCAACAGAGTCCTCAGCTACCTGTGAAGCAGTACTTTCCTGCTCTTGTTGCTCATTCTCAGCATTTTCATCTGATGAAGGTGCTGAGAAAGAACATCCTGTGAGTGCTATAGCCAATAGTCCTGCCATCAGAGCATATCTCTTTTTCATAATCATCTTCTCCTCTCGCTGTTATTGTCATAATATTACCACAAAAAGGTACTGGCAGGGCAGATCTGTGTGACTATTCTGTGATAGACTTGCCCAGTCTTTGAATATTTGTTACAACTGTTGTCATATTTGAAATATTTCATAAAATTTTCAGAAAATAAACCCATATTAATCACAAACTGTATTTACAATTAGCTTGTGAACTTCGTGAGGGGGTGTTTCAAAAACACTACAGGAGGTATCAAAGATGGGTGAAATGAAAGGAATTGCGCACTACGAGATGGAGAGGCTAAAAGACAAGCTTCATGAAAAAGCTCTCCATCGCAAAAAAGTGTACTTCATGAAAAAAGAAGTACAAAGAGAAACTCAGGAATTAAAGAAACTACTAAACAGTCATTAAAATGCATTTAAAGTGGCGGACCCATCATATATGGATCCGCCACTTTTTTGACCTTTCAAGGATCAAAGAGATTTATCTGTATTGTCTTTTGTATCACTTGCTTTTGCTTTGGCAGTTTTACGTCTTACATACTCTTCCACTGCCACACCGGCCCCTGCAGCAACAATAAGTGATAACCACCCCCACGCAAAATGCTTAGCCATTACAACAGGTGCATTTGCTGTAGCAGTATTGTCATCAGTTATATTTGCTTCCGGCTGTGCTTCTTCATTTTCCTTCTCAGTTGCATTATCATCCCCTGCAGCAGGAGTTTCCGTTGCCTGATCTGCTTCATGAGCATCTTCTATTGTCTGTGAATTTTCACTTGTCGTAACTGCTTTTGTAGATTTCGCAACAGTCCTTGTCTCACCAAGAACTGTAGCCCCTTCTGCAGGTGGAGCAGCCATGAGCAAAGATGATACTGTTGTAGTCTGTGCTCCGTCATATGTAGAAGCTGCATCATCCGGTGTTTCTGATGAAGCGTATAAAGCGCTTACAGTTCCTCTGCCGCTATGGGGATCTCTGTTATACATATCCCTATATGCCTTTTGCGCATTTCCAAGTGCAGCATGAGCATCTATGGATAATCCGTCCGCCTCCCAATATGCCTCATCTGCCATATTCCTTACATATACTGCCTCTAACAGAACGGAAAAGGCTGTATATTTTTCAATGTACGCTGCATTAATTGCTTCCTTTGCATTTTTAAGTGCCTGTTCAGCATCAACGATCTGCTTCTTCTTTGCAGCTTTGAGGGCGTTGACATCTGCAATTGCTTTCTTAAGGTTTTCCTCAGCATTCAAATATGCCTTGTCAGATTCCTCAAATCTCTTCTGAAGCTCATAGTAGTTCTTCTGGTCAGCATATCCGCCGTCACTACTTACATCAAGGACGGTACCTTGTCCTCCGACCTTTGCGCCATTTTGGACCGGATTATAATACTTGAGATAGTTGGTCTGGGTGGTTCCTTCCCGGTATGTACAGTCAATACTCTCATACATAGTCTTAGAGGTCGTTAACGTAACAGTACTGTCAGTTCCATCCTCGTTCTTTACTGTAGTCCAGTTTCCGTACAAAACATAAGTAGCATATATCTGCTTTTGATAAATATAATATCTGTAGGACTTATTATCACTATCCCATTCTTTGGATACATAGTGCCTGTAGCCGTTCTCTTTTTCATTCAGTTCTTCTACCTTGGCATAAGCTGTGGCCTCATCA
>DFGW01000147.1 GCA_002372465.1 Butyrivibrio sp. UBA3740 | reverse complement strand
GACTGGTACATTGAGATGGTTAAGCCGCGTCTTTACAACTCAGACGACGCAGCATCACATGAGGCAGCTCTTTGGACACTCCAGACTGTGCTTATCAATGCGCTAAAGCTTCTTCATCCATACATGCCATTCATCACTGAGGAGATCTTCTGTACTCTTCAGGATGAGGAGGAGTCAATCATGATCTCCGAATGGCCTGTATATAAGGAGGAGTGGAACTTTGCTTCAGATGAGAAGGCTATTGAGACCATCAAGGAGGCAGTTCGCGGAATCCGTAACGTACGTACTCAGATGAACGTTGCTCCTTCAAGGAAGGCTAAGGTATATGTTGTAAGTGATAATAAAGAAACGCTTGATATCTTTACAACAGGTAAGCTCTTCTTTGAGGCTCTTGCCTATGCTTCTGAGTCAGTTTGTCAGAGTGGCAAGGATGGAATTGCAGACGATGCTGTATCTGTAGTTCTTGCTGATGCAACAGTTTATATTCCTTTCTCAGATCTTGTGGATATCGCAGCAGAGATTGAGCGTCTTAAGAAGGAACAGAGCAAGCTTGAGGGAGAGCTTAAGAGATCCCGGAGCATGCTCAGCAATGAGAAGTTCCTTTCCAAGGCACCTGCTGAGAAGATCGCAGAGGAAAAAGAAAAACAGCAAAAATACCAGCAGACTTATGACCAGATAACAGAAAGGCTTGCTCAGCTTTCAAAGTGATCATAAGTTGACAGGGAAACTATGGACGATAGGTTACTTCAGGCAGTCCGGGAACTGATAGAAAGAGCTGACAATAATGCCAAGATCACTGCTGACGAGTGTGAGGCTTTTCTGAATCAGGTTCCGGGCTTTACTGACAAGCATACAATTAAGGACACCAAGGACTTTTTGGAGTTCTTGGGGTCCCCTGACGAGAATATCAATATAATCCATGTAGCGGGAACCAACGGAAAGGGTTCGGTTTGCAGTTATCTGTCTTCAGTACTTACCAAGGCGGACTATTCTGTGGGTATGTTTACATCGCCACATCTGGTCAGGATAAATGAGAGATTTGCCATCGATGGGAAGCCCATATCAGAAGGCGTATTTGTGGAAGTTTTTTTGGAGACCCTAAGAAGAGTAATAGAATACGACAGGGAGGACTATTTCCCTACGTATTTTGAATTCCTTTTCTTTGTGGCAATGCTTCTTTATGATGTATATCCCGTGGATTATCTCATTCTTGAGACAGGACTTGGGGGACGACTGGACGCCACAAACGTGGTTTCACATCCCGTCCTTTCAGTTATTACAGAGATCGGATACGACCATATGCAGTATCTTGGCAACACTATTGAGGATATTGCAGGGGAAAAGGCCGGGATCATAAAGCCCGGGGTTCCCGTAGTCTTTTTTGACAAGAGACCAAACAGCAGCGAAGTAATAAAGAGAACTGCCCTTGAAAAGGACTCCAGGGCCATTGCCGTAGAGCAGAAAAACATTGAAAATGTCAGCTTTGTAAAGGATGACAACGGCAACAAATACATTGCTTTTTCATATAATTCTTTATATGATAGATATGCTGACTTAAAACTGGCCACACAAGCCAGGTATCAGACTCAGAACGCTGCTGTGGCAGTTACCTGCCTTGAAATCCTAAGGGATAAAGGGGCACATATCTCGGAGCTTGATATAAGAGAAGGCCTTCTTTCCGCTAAGTGGGACGGAAGAATGGAGGAAATGCGCCCCGGTATTTTTGTGGATGGCGCTCATAACCTTGATGGCATTGAAGCCTTCCTTGACAGCGTAAAAGAGATAAACTGTGAAGGCAGAAAGCTCCTTTTGTTCGGCATAGTGGGGGATAAGCAGTACAAGGATATTGTGCTGGAGATACTAAAGAGCAGGCAGTTTGATGCGATTTACGTATCAGTCCTGGAGACTGACAGGTCTGTTTCTGTATCAGATCTTAAGACAGCCTTTGAGGACGGCAAGGACGAACTGGGGATTATCGGAGTTCCCATCAAGTACTACAGCAACGTAAGAGATGCTGTGACAGACATCATTACCATGAGAAAATCAGGAGATTACGTATTTGCCGCAGGATCACTGTATCTGGCAGGGCAGATAAAGAGTCTTATTTAAGATAAAGAGGGGCATTATGTTAAATTTTGAAGAAGAGCTTAAGAAGTTCAGACCAAGCCTTGAGATCGAAGATGCTGAGGAGATCATATACAATCAGGACATAGATGACATGTCAGATGTACTGGTTAAGCTCCTTAAGGAGGCCAAAGAGGAATCAGAATCTACGAAGAGGAACAAGTAATAATGGCAACGACCAAGGGGAAACTCAAAAGCTTATCAAACAGATATTACAATGAGGGGCTTGAGAAGGCCGGCGTAAGGGATATGACCGGTGCAGTGGAATCCTTAAGACAGAGCCTCAAGCTCAACAAGTACAACATAGATGCCAGAAACCTTTTGGGACTGGTTTATTATGAGACCGGTGAAATCGTCCCGGCTCTTTCCGAATGGGTTATCAGTAAGAACCTTCAGCCTGAGGACAATGCTGCTGACTACTATATGGATTCAGTCAGGAACAGTCCTTCTCACCTTGAGAACATCAATCAGACCATCAAGAAGTTTAATATCGCGCTCAATTACTGCCAGCAGGACAGTCTTGATCTGGCAGTTATACAGCTTAAAAAGGTGCTTTCTTTAAATCCCGGATTTATTAAGGCACATCTTTTGCTTGCGCTTTTGTATTTGAAGAACGGCAACTGGGATAGAGCCAAGATAGAATGTCAGAAGGCTCTTAAACATGATTCCGGCAATGTAATGGCTAAGCGCTACCTAAAGGAAGCTGACAGCATGCTCCTTCCCGGAGAGAGTGGAAAGCTTGTTTCAGACGTTGCTTCCTCTGAGAGCGATGATGTCATAAGATATAACAGCGGCAATGAGATGATCATTCAGCCGGTTAAGAAATCAGCAATTGCGAGAAGCAATTCCATTTGGGGAATTGTACTTGGAATTGTTCTCGGCGTAGCTGTAGCATGCTTTTTGATCCTGCCACAGCGTATTCAGAGCGTCAACTCCAGCAATCAGGAAAAGATTGCCCAGATCAGTGAAGAGTCTGATTCAAAGTCAGCTCAGATCGTTTCCTACGAGCAGCAGATCAAGTCTCTTCAGGACGAGATTGACAAGCTCAACACACAGGTAACGGATTATGAGGGCGTGGATTCCACATCTGCTGCCATGAACAGTCTGATGAAGGCTGTAAACATATATATGGAGGACTCTTCAGACATAGAGGGAATGGCAGAGGCTTTGGCAAGCCTTGATCTTGATGCCATCAGCGGGGATGTTTCTCCTGAGTTTACTTCACTTTATGACTTTCTGATGACTAAGGTTGGACCTCAGCTGGCAAATTCCTACTACAACACAGGATATGATGCCTATAAGGCCGAGGACTATGAGCTTGCTATAACCAACCTTTCAAAGGCTTATCAGTATGACAATACCAATGTCAATACCTTGTACTATCTGGGAAATGCCTATTACAGCAGCGGAGATACCGACAAGGCCAAAGAGGTCTATGATGCCGTGATCACCAACTTCCCGGATACTCAGAGCGCACAGGCTGCTGAGACCAAGCTTGCGGAGATCAATAACTCAAATGGTTAATTTTTCAGACCTTAATTTTATATTCAGATTTTTGCCTTTATTTATCATAGCGTATTATCTTACGCCCACCAGATTCAGAACATGGACTCTTCTTTTTGGGAGTCTTTTGTTTTACGCTGTGGGCGATCTTAGGATGTTCCCGGCGCTTTTGGCGGCAGTTGTCGTCAATTTCCTCTTTGCCAAGGCTCAGGTTGGGGAAAAGAGTAAGTCTCTGCTGATCTTTATTCTTGCCATTGACGCGGGAATGCTGGTGGAGTTTAAGCTTCTGGGCCAGTTTGTGGACAGTGCTATGCTGCCCATAGGTATCAGTTTCTATATCTTTAAGATGATTTCCTATCAGATGGATGTATATCGCGGAAAGCTTGAAAAGGATGCTTCATTCTTAAATGTGGCAACCTATTTTTGCATGTTCCCACAGATTGTTTCCGGCCCTATCATGCGATATGAGAGTTTTTTGGACAATAACATGCTCTTTAGGGACGCTGATAATAAGGTAAGTCTTATGGAGATTGTCAGCGCTATAGAAGACGGTCTTCGCTACTTTGTTTTAGGTCTTGGCATGAAGGTTCTTTTAGCAGATCATCTGGCTATGCTCTGGAAGGACATCGGTACAATAGGCTATGAGAGTATCTCCACACCTCTTGCCTGGCTGGGCGCTGTTACCTATTCTCTGGAGCTCTACCTGGATTTCTGGGGATATTCGCTTATGGCAGCCGGAATAGGCGTAATGCTGGGATTTCCTTTCATTGTCAACTTCGATCAGCCCTACGGCTCAGGCAGCGTATCCGAGTTCTACAGAAGATGGCATGCCACACTGGGCTCCTGGTTCAGGGATTACATCTATATTCCCCTGGGAGGCAGCAGGAAAGGGGAAGGCAGGACAGTTCTTAACCTTCTGGTTGTATGGCTTATAACAGGCTTTTGGCACGGTGTTACCCTCAACTTTATCATCTGGGGGCTTGCGCTGTTTCTTATCATTGTTTTTGAGCGACTTATTGTATTTAAAAGACTTCCCGGCTCTATCGGGAAGGTTATAGGTAAGATTAATGTACTGGTTCTTATACCCCTTACCTGGGTTGTATTTGCAATATCTGATTTTAAGATGCTTGGGGACTATTTCATGCGTCTGTTCCCTTTCTTTGGGCAGGGTATTGCGGTTAATGACAATGATTTTTTAAAGAACATCGGAGTTTACTGGAGTGTACTTGTTCCGGGGCTTATACTTCTTTTCCCAAAGGTCTTTGAGACCTGGGAGAACCACAGAAGAAACCCTGTCTTCACAGTACTATGGATCGTGCTGTTCTGGGCATGTATTTACAGCCTTTCTTCAGCAGCCGGTAATCCCTTTATGTATTTCAGGTTTTAAGCTACGGCCCGGAATCCGTTCATGTATTAAGGATCCATGGAGTCGTATGAGAATATAGGATTGAGATAAATGAAAGTTTTAAAGGAATGCCCGATTCTTATAGGAATCGTGGTTGTAGCAATTGCATTAACGGTTATATCCCTTGTCTTCAAGGATACTGCCTATGCGGAGTATGCAGATACAGTGGCAGACGGGAAGGTTCCTGTGCTGTCCCTTGCGCTTAAGGGCGCCATGGAGGAGGTTTATCCATGGACAAAGCCCTCTTCCGGGGAAGACTTTTTTGAGGACGTGACAGATGTGACAGCGGAAGAGGCGGGAGATCTTGCAGATGCAGAGCCTTCGCAGGATGAGGCCGACAGCTCTTTTGCCCAGGTGGATGTCCCTCAGATATCCGGCAACGATGTGTCCGGGAATGACATTTCAGGCAATGATATCTCCGGGAACAGTGAGCCTGAGGTTTACGAGTTCACGGAAGTTGATGATGATTACTTCTGCGATGCGCTGTTTATAGGTGATTCCAGGACTGTGGGACTTTCGGAGTACTGTGAGGAGCTGGATACAAGGGCAACCTTCTACTCCAAGGTATCCCTTACCATCTTTGACGTGATGAAGAAGGAATTCATCAAGACTGACGATGGGAAGATGGGGGTAGAACAGGCACTTAGTGAGAACAGCTTTGGCAAGATCTATATCATGCTGGGACTTAATGAGATCGGAACCGGTGACACAGAGTACTTTACTGATGCTTACAGGGAGGTCATTGACAGGATCAGAGAGCTTCAGCCTGATGCCATTATTTATATCCAGGGTATCATGCATGTAACTGCCAGAAAGAGCGACAAGGATAAGTTCTTTAACAACAACAGGATCAATGAGAGAAATGAAGGACTAAAGGCCCTGGCAGACCAGAAGGACATCTTTTACATTGATATGAATGAGGCGGTGGATGACGGAAATGGCAACCTGGACAGCTCACTGAGCTTTGATGATGTGCACCTTAAGGCATCCTCCTACGAGAGATGGCATGAGTACCTTCTTCATAACGCCATAGTTAAGTAAGTATTTATCATCATTTAATCACACATTTAGTGTATAATCTTAGGAGAAAAAGAAATGGCTAGAGAAATGACTTTTAAGATGGAACGGCCCGGACTTCTTAAGGAGGGAGACCACGTCACTGTGACGGAGGGCGTTCTTCCCAGCAACTACTACTACACCATAGACCCATCCCTTGCCATGTCAGGGAATTTCCCCTTCCGCGAGAGGATGCTTGAGAGGGAAGGTGTAGTGACCAAAGTCGAGGAAAATGCGCGTGGATTCTACGTCACCGCAGTGTTCTGAATAAAGGAGGAAAAAACATGGAATACATTTCAACTGACAAGGCGCCTGCAGCTATTGGACCTTATTCACAGGCTATCATAGCAGGAGGTTTTCTTTACGCTTCAGGACAGATTCCCATCAATCCTGAGAACGGTGAGATCGACACTACAACCATTGCAGATCAGGCCGACAGAGTATGCAGAAATATCGGTGAAATCTTAAAGGCAGCAGGTACTGACTTTTCCCATGTTGTCAAGACTACCTGTTTCCTTGCAGAGATGGGCGACTTTGCTGCATTTAATGCGGTATATGAGAGATATTTCACAGGAAAGCCTGCCAGAAGCTGCGTTGCAGTTAAGCAGCTCCCAAGGAACGTTCTCTGCGAAGTGGAGATCATTGCACACCTTTGATGTGACAATTTGTTTTGCAATGGGGGACAATACATGAAGAAACGGATCGTGGCCAGCTTGTTGCTGCTATCCATGCTTCTTTCAGGCTGCGGGAGCCTGGCAGGGAGACACAACATAGATTCAGGTTTCAGCTATATCGAGAGCCATGAGTATCAGAGTGCTCTGGAGAGCTTTGAGGCTGCCGAGACCGCCGGGGAGGACCCCTGCCTTATCCACAGGGGAAAGGGGATTGCCCATTTGAACCGGGGAGAGTATGAAGAGGCGGTTTCAGAGCTTTTGGCGTCCCTTGCTGCCGATGAGGGAATAGTTGATGATATGGATTTTGATTCCAACTATTACCTGGCAGAGGCTTATTTAAAGCTCCAGGACTACAACAAGGCAAAAGAGGTATATGATGCCATCATCGCTCTTCGGGACAAGGACAGCAATGCCTATTACCTTCGCGGTACAGCTGAGCTTGCTGCCAGCAACCACGATGCCGGCTACAGCGACTTTTCCAAGGCTATTCAGCTGGGGGCCAGAGATTATGCAATGATGATCATGATCTACAAGTCTTTGGACCAGTACGGCTACACTGATGAGGCTCTTTCTATCCTTCAGACTGCCATGGACAACGGGAGCGATTTTATGACCAACTATGAGAAGGGCCAGATTTCTTTTTACCTGGGCAATAATGCCGAGGCTCAGAGCTATCTGGAGGCGGCCAGGAATGAGAAGGGCCAGGAAAAAGAACCTGTTGTCATACTCCTGGGACAGACCGGAGAGAAACAGGGCGATTATAACTACGCCATTAGTGTCTACAGGAACTATATAAGCGAAGAACCAAACAGTGCAAGAGTATACAACCAGCTTGGAATGTGCCAGATAAGGCAGGGGGACTACGAGTCAGCTGTGACTTCTTTTCAGGCCGGAATTGCCCTAGACAATAAGGAGATGGACCAGGCCTTGAGGCTCAATGAGATCACCGCCTATGAATATATGGGAGAGTTTGCCGTGGCTTCTTCCCTGATGGAAGAGTATCTTGCCACTTACCCTGATGACCAGAGTGCGATAAGGGAGAATATCTTTTTATCAACAAGGAATTAAAGCTATGCATTATGAAAGGCCTGCGTTTTCTGCGCAGGCCTTTTTGTCGTGCCTTTTATTCTTATTTCTCAGCTATGATGTACTGCTTTATCATTCCTCTGACTGTCTGTTCCAGGTGAGGCTTAAGGTCCGCAAGGGAAACCGGATCATTGTACATGATGGAGCTGTACCCGGCGGAACCAACCAGCTCTATTATAAGAAAGAGCATTACTTCCGGGTCCCGAAGCTCCACATCGGATTCCTCTACCATATGCTTGTACACAGCACCGAAGTCCACATCATCAGAACTTACAGGAGTTGTGAGAGCTCTTTTAAATACTGCCCAGGAAAGGTCCTTATAGATAAAGGCCAGCAGTCCCTTGTTGGCATCCAGCTCATCCAGTACATAGTCCATCATAAAGATTATCCTGTCCTCGAAAGTTTCAATGCCTGACTGGGCAAGGGCTGTGTAGGCCTGCATGAACAGCTGGCTGGACTTGTGGGCGATAAGTCTGTTCCTTATATCATATTTGTCTTTGAAATACAGGTAGAAAGTGCCTTTGGCAACTTCAGCCTTGTTTACGATATCTGAAATAGAAGTCTTATTGATGCCCTGTGAAGTGAAGAGTTCAAAAGAGGCATTGAGGAGTTTTTCCAACTTCAGTTTCTTGTTTTGATCAGCTTTTCCCATGATTTTTCCACCTTTGTAACAATATTATAATTCATTTTTGACCTGTCAGAAACTTTTTTACGAAAAATATTGACCATCAGTCATTTCTGTGATATACCATACTATAGAAAATGACCTTTGGTCAATAATTTTTTTAGGAGGAATATTATGAAAAAGCTTTCTGAACTGATTGTAAAGCTTAGATATGTGATTCTGATCGCAGCAGTAGCTCTTTTGATACCATCTGCAATCGGATATCTTAATACCCGAGTTAATTATGATATTCTCACATACCTGCCTAAGGACATCGAGACCATGAAGGGCCAGGACATTCTGCTGGACCAGTTTGGAACGGGCTCCTTTGTTCTGTTTGTGGCAGAGGGAATGGAAGAGAAGGACGTTTCAGAACTTAAGGCGAAGATCGAAAACGTCGACCACGTAGCTGACGTCATCTGGTACGACAGCGTTATGGATTTAAGCGTACCGATGGAGATGCTTCCATCTGAAGTATATGAGGCCTTTAACAGTGATGATTCAACCATGATGTTTGTGGTATTTGATGACGGAACATCCGCAGACGGAACAATGGATGCCATCGAGGAGATCAGGAAGATCGCCAACAAGCAGTGTTTCATGAGCGGAATGAGCGCCATTGTTACAGATACCAAGAACCTGGCCATGAAGGAGACTCCTATATATGTAGGAATCGCAGTTCTTCTGGCGGTAATAGTTCTTTCACTTACAATGGACTCTTACCTTATTCCACTGTTCTTCCTTTTGGGCATAGGAATGGCAATTGTTTACAACATGGGAACCAACGTATTTAAGGGAGAGATCTCTTTTATCACCCAGTCCTTAAGTGCGGTTCTTCAGCTTGGTGTTACCCTGGACTACTCAATCTTCTTATGGCACAGCTATCAGGAGGAGCTTGAGAAGGAAACCGATAAGAAAAAGGCCATGGCAAATGCGATTACAGCTACCTTCCAGTCGGTTATCGGAAGCTCCATCACTACCATCGCAGGTTTCGTTGCTCTTTGCTTTATGAGCTTTACACTGGGCCTTGACCTTGGTGTTGTAATGGCCAAGGGTGTTATCTTCGGCGTAGTCGGATGTGTAACAATTCTTCCCAGCTTGATTCTTGTATTTGACAACCTGATCGAGAAGACCAAGCACAAACCGCTTATGCCGGAGTTTGACAGGATACCTAAGTTTGTTGCCAGACATTACCTTGCTTTCTTCACAATCTTCCTGGTACTGCTTTTCCCGGCAATATATGGAAACAACCACACTTCAGTTTATTACGACTTAACTCAGACACTGCCTGACAGCCTTGAGAGTGTACAGGGTGCCAACAAGGTGGATGAGGAGTTTGAGATGAACTCAGCATACATGCTTTTGGTTGACAAGAACCTTGACACAGCTTCAATGAACCAGATGATAGAGGAGCTTAAGGCAACAGACGGAATCCTCTCGGTTTTGGGAACTGATTCGATCATAGGACCTGCTTTCCCGAGAAGCTTTATTCCTGAGGATCTTTTATCTGATCTGGAGAGCGATGAATGGAAGATGGTTCTATTAACTACTGATTACAAGATCGCTTCCGACGAGATCAATGCTCAGATTGCCAAGGTTGACAGCATTGTAAAGAGCTATGATCCCAAGGCAATGGTTGTAGGTGAAGCGCCTTGTACCAAGGACCTTATCAATATCACCAACCACGATTTCCAGGTTGTAAACCTAGTGTCCATCGGCCTGGTATTCCTTATCATTGCGTTTGTACTTAAGTCCGTATCACTGCCATTTATCCTGGTAGCAGTTATCGAGTTTGCCATATTCGTTAACATGGGACTTCCTTATTATACAAAGACAGTCATTCCTTTCATTTCATCTGTGGTTATCGGAACAATTCAGTTGGGTGCAACAGTTGACTACGCAATCCTTATGACTACCAGATATCTCAATGAGAGAAATGCAGGTCACGACAAGAAAGAGGCTACACTGATAGCTCTTTCCACCAGCATGAAGTCAGTAATTGTCAGTGCGCTGAGCTTCTTTGCAGCAACCTTCGGCGTTGGACTTATCTCCAGCATCGATATGATCGGATCTTTGTGCATGCTGATGGCAAGAGGCGCCATAATCAGTATGTTCACAGTTATTCTGGTTCTGCCTGCAATGTACATGTTATTCGACAAGCTCATTATGAGAACCACATTTGGCATGAAGAGCCAGGAAAAGACACAGCATCACTTTGGAGATATGCTCCATAGACATAAGGTTGCATAAGAAGCGACCAAGCAGAGGAGGAAAATGAAATGATCAGAAAGAACTTAATGAAATCATTATCAGTAATAATGGCTGCCATGCTTGCAGTTATGACTGTTGCATGTGGCAAGGCAAGCACTGAGGCTACAACTGCAATTGAGACAGCAGCACAGGCCAAGGAGAATCAGAAGATTGAACAGACTATAGAGACAGCATCAGCTATCGCTGCTACAGAGTCAGAGGCAGGAAAGGTTGAGACAGTTTATGTAACAGCCGATGCCAATGGTGCAGTCAATGACGTAATCGTAAGTGAGTGGCTCAAGAACGCCACAGCATCCTCAGAGCTTTCTGACACAACAGAGCTTAAGGACATTGTAAACGTAAAGGGTTCTGAGACCTTCAAGGACAACGGCGACGGAACACTTACATGGGATGCTGAAGGTGAAGACATCTATTATCAGGGAACAACAGACAAGGAGCTCCCTGTTTCCATGAAGATCACATACACTCTGGACGGAAAAGAGATATCTCCTGAGGAACTTGCAGGAAAGAGCGGAAAAGTTACCATCCGTTTTGAGTATGAGAACAATGCAAAACAGACCGTTGAAGTAAACGGAAAAGATATTGAGGTTTACACACCATTTGCCATGGTATCCGGAATGATGCTTGATGCAAATAAGTTCACAAACGTTGAGATCTCAAACGGTAAGGTTATCTCAGACGGTGGTAACTATGTAGTAATGGGTGTTGCAACCCCGGGACTTAAGGAGAGCCTTGATATCTCTGATGACAAGTGGGAGAAGCTTGAGGACGGAGATGAGATCAAGGACAAGCTTTCCAATTCCTTTGAGATCACTGCAGATACTACAGATTTCCAGCTTGGAATGACAATCACTATGGCAAGCTCAGATATTCTTTCAGATTTTGGAATGTCTGACCTGACAGCATCAGATGAGATTGATAAGATCAAGGACGATATGGGAGAGCTTCAGGATGGCTCAACAAAGCTTGTTGATGGAACCAAGGAGCTTAAGGATGGTACCACAACTTTAAGAGATGGTACAGGAAAGCTTTATGACGGAACAACAGATCTGGCTGACGGAGCAAGAAAGCTCTACAGCGGAGCCACAGAGCTCTCAGACGGAACATCACAGCTCTTTGACGGAACAGGTTCTCTTGCAGACGGAGCAGCCAAGCTTTATACAGGTACAGGAACCCTTAAGGACGGAACAGGTTCTTTAAAGGATGGAACAGACAAGCTCTATGACGGTGTAAAGGCATATACAGATGGTGCATCCAAGATTAAGGATGGTGCTGCTTCACTTGCTGATGGTATCAAAACAGCTAAAGCCGGTTCTTCAGCTCTTAAACAGGGCATGGATAATGCAGATATTGTTAATAATGCCGGCAAGATCTCAAAGGGAGCAGAAATTATCGGCCCTAAGCTTCAGGAAATGGGAACTATGATATCCGGACTTTCTGATACTATGGCAGGCCTTGCACAGGTTGTAAGCACCTACCAAAATGTCTGCGCTGCAGAAGAATATCTAAACGGTAAGTGCGGATGGTCAGATGCAGTGGCAGCAGGTCTTTCCATTGCATCAAACGGTGCCATCGCTGATGAAGCAACAGCCCAGGATCTTATAGGAGCAAAGGGGAAGGTTGAAGACGGAGCAGCTAAGGTGAGTGAAGGCGCTGCACAGCTTTCACAGTCTCTTGCAGGATTTTCAGAAAAGCTTGGAGCTGTAAGCCAGGCTCTTCCAAGCACATCAGGATCACAGGAAAATGCTTCCCAAGGAGCAGTTTCTCAGGATCCTAACTATGATGAGAATGTAGTTGAGGTAACAACAGAGACAATCACAAAAGATGAGGAAGATACTAAAGAGGAAGTTGTTGCCCAGCCTGCAGAAGAAAAAGTAGTAGAGTCTGAGCAGAAGCCTGAAGTTGAGCCCGAGGCTGAGACTGAAGCTGAGCCTGTTCAAGGGGAGACTACCCAGAAAGATGCGAGCGCAGATGAGACACCCGCTGATGACGTTGATGGTCAGGGCGTATCAACACAGACCTATGTTGTGGTTTCAGACCCTGTTGTTTCTGCGGAAAATGCAGACAGTATGATTAGTACTACCAAGGCAGTACCTTTGGATGACGGATCAGTAATTCTTACTCCTGAGGAATATGCACAGTATCAGGAACTCCTTTCAAAGGTTTCTCAGTATGAGGCCATGATGGGACAGATCAGTTCACTCTCCGGAAGCTTAAAAGCACTTTACGCCGGAGCCCAGACTCTTTCAGGAAGCTCTGCTTCACTGGCAACAGGTGCAGCAGGCATTAACGGCGGCCTTAGCTACTATGGTCAGTACTATCAGGTACTTGGCGCAGTTCAGGGAATCAAGGGAGCACTTAAGCCTGTAGTAGAGATGGCAGAAAGCATGGATTTCTCAGAGGAGAAGGTTGAAGCGCTTAAGAGTGACCTTGCTCTTTTACAGCAGTTTGTTGGCGGAAGCCAGGCTATCTCAAACGGTGTTGTCACACTCTATGGAGCTACAGTTCAGATTGATGATGGCCTTACAAAGATCAGCAGCGGTGCAAATACACTGGCTGAAGGATCCAAGACTCTTACTTCCAAGAATAGTGAGCTACTCTCAGGTGTATCACAGCTTAAGGATGGCGCTGTAAAGCTTGATAACGGCGCAGGCGAGCTTAAAGATGGAGCAGGACAGCTCAGCGATGGAGCAAGTCAGCTTAAGGACGGAGCAGGAAAGCTTAACAACGGCGCTCATGAGCTTTCAGACGGAGCCGGTAAGCTCAGTGATGGCGCAAACGACCTCAACAACGGAGCAAAAGAGCTTAACGACGGTGTTATCACACTTGATGATGGTGTTCAGGAGCTTCTTGACGGCGTATGCAAACTCGATGAGGAAGGTATCCAGAAGCTCTATGAAGCATTTGACGGAGATCTTACAGATTTCACAGACAGGATGACAGCTATCCAGGAAGCCGGAAAACAATACAAGTCCTTCGGCGGATCAAATGATGATGTGGACAGCAGCGTTAAGTTCATTATCAAGACAGACAGCATTAAGGAACTTTGATAATAAGACAGTAATGAAAAACGAGCGCCTCGTGCGCTCGTTTCAGACTGTAGACAAAGTCAATTAGAACATAATCCATATCCGCTTTTGAGCAGTATAACCATATCCCGGATATCCATCAATGGACTTTCGCGGCATAAATCCTCGCGACCTTTCATGCAGCTGTTTATGTGCATCTGGTACTTAACCCGGTCGCTGCGGTTTATTCCACGGTTCCATTGACAGATATTCGGGATATGTTTTTGGGTCTGTAAGCGGGTATTGATAAAAGGGTAACGCCCTGTGATGGGGTATTTCCACTTTCTGGGGTTCGTCCAAAAGAGTAATTTTAGAGGAAATACAATCCAGATGGGCAAAAAGGCAATTTTGCCCGTATAAAAAACGACCTTTAATACGGACTAAATCAAGAAAACAGCATTTTTGCCCGTATTTTTAGTGCGGATTTTGCTGTGATTTACCCTAAAAAGCCCTTTTAATACAATCCGAATGCCGAAAAATAGCATTTTGCCCGTATAACTTGTTGTTCCAAGGCCGTATTAGCCATTAGCATGACTTCGCTCCTGTATATGCCATTGGCCCACCTGACTAGATACCCCTTTATCAATACCCGCTTACAGACCTAAAAGCCACCCACAGATAGCTGTCAATGGAACCGTGGAATAATCCGAAGCGCCCGGAATTGATCTATGAAACGAGTAGAATCATTCTTATGAGGGCGCGAGGATTTATGCCGCGAAAGTCCATTGAAAGATATCAGATGGTGGCTATAATCTTATAGGCGGGTATTGATAATGACTTTGTCTTCAACCTGAAACGAGCGCCTCGTGCGCTCGTTTTTTTGTGTGTGCACCTAGTGGCGCATGTTGCTCATTTAGTATATTTAATCAGCTTCGGATTTCTTTTGCAGGGAACTTTTCAATATTGCTGCATTATAAAGGGCAAGTTGTTTGGAATAATAGCTTCGTAGTTCACTTAGCATTTCATTATTGGCCCTGTCGCTCATATCTTCCATTATCATATCCATGCTGTATTTGATGTTATACATGGTATTGGCCATGCTCTGCATGATACGAAGGATATCTACATGGTTCTTTAAGATATAATCTTCAATGTCGGTCTGGGTTATCCGAAGGAGCAGCACATCGGAATATGACACCACTGTATAAAGGGCAGGCTTTCCACCTGTTAAAAGACCTGTCTCGCCGAAATAGTCATCCTTGGACTTTATGCCGATAATAGCTTCATTCCCGGTTCCATAGCCCCGATACAGCTCAACCCGGCCGGAGAGGATCTTGTACATGTCGATGCTCTCTTCACCTTCGCGCAGTATAACGGTTCCTTCCGGCACTTTCGTCATCATAGGCGGCTCCTTACATGGTTATACGACAAACTTTTTGGCGGAATCTGTTCTTAAATCTGTATATATTCTAACACAAAAGACCCTTCCGGATACTCAGAGCACACGCTGACCTGATAATCCCCGGCCGTATAACTGGTAAAATTAAGACCATGGCATGGGTATTGTTCAGCCCTTGCCCTTATGCTTTCGTCCTGAGCATAAATCTCAATCTTTTTTGGCACCAGGGCAATTCCAAGACCTGAGTGCTTCATCAGGCTCTCTTTTATGGTCCAGAGCCTTGTATATGCCCATTTGGGCGATAGCTCTTTAGCAAAAGAAATATCGGTGTCATTGAAGACATAGTTTATCAGGAAGTCATTGAATTCCCTGACTTTCTCGATGTCCACCCCGATCTCTTTGTCGGAGATCCCAAGGGCAACCATTTCCCCGGAGTGGGAGAGGTTGAAAAAGACATCCTCGCGGTCTTTTATATAGGGCTTTTCCCTGCCCTTATAGACCAGCTCAAAGTCGGTAATGCCCTCATTTTCCAGAGCTTTTTTAAGAAGGATGCCGGCTCCAAGGGAGAGTAGCTTCCCATTTTGGGGCTTTATGGCGTCTATTTTGTTTTTTCTGTTCTCATCCATTAAGTCGTACCAGTGCCGAAAGTTCTTTTCCTGATCAAGTGCTGATACGTCAAGTAGATATAGTCTGTTTGAAATTGCCATAAGGGTTACCTTTTTACGCTTTTCTGTCCTGTTAAGTATACAATGAAACGCTAAAAGAGTGATAAAATAATTAGTACGGGAGGGCAAGAGCCATGAATATAATTCTACTTAATGATTCCTTTCCGCCGGTAATCGACGGCGTCGCAAACGTAGTCATGAACTACGGAAACGTTCTAACAAATACACTTAGGGCAAATGCTGTTGTTGCCACACCCAGGTATCCTGAGGCTGACTACGAGGGGTATCCCTATAGGGTTGTGGCTTATCCCAGCATTGATACCACCGACTTCGTAAAGGGTTATCGAACCGGTAATCCGCTTTCCATCAGGGAGATAGCACAGCTTGCCGATGTTAAGCCTGATATCATCCATACTCACTGCCCGGCGGCCTCAACAATTATGGCCAGGATTCTTCGACGTGAAACCGGGGCACCCATCGTGTTTACCTATCACACCAAGTTCGATGTGGACATTGCAAGGGCCGTGGGAGAGGGCTTTCTTAAGAATGAGACAGTGCGGACCATGATAAACAATATCGAGGCCTGCGACGATGTGTGGGTGGTTTCGGAAGGAGCCGGCGAGAATCTAAGGTCCCTGGGATTTAAGGGGGAATACCGGGTAATGCCAAACGGCGTGGATTTCCCCAAGGGGAGAGTGAGCGATGCTGCGGCAAAAGAAATAACGGAGGGATTGGACATACCTGAAGGAATACCACTGTTTCTTTTTGTGGGAAGGATTATGAAATACAAGGGACTGCCACTTATCATAGATGCCCTTAAGATACTGGATCAGAAGGGTGTAGACTTCAGGATGGTTTTTGTGGGCAGCGGTGCTGACGCGGAAGAGATGAAGGGTAAGGTCTCTGAAAGCGGACTTTCCGGAAAGGTCTTTTTTGTTGGAGCGGAGCATGACAGGGAGAGGCTAAGGGCCTGGAATACCAGGGCGGATCTGTTTCTTTTCCCTTCTGTATATGATACAAACGGTATTGTTGTCAGGGAGGCAGCAGCCTGTGGCCTTGCCAGCGTCCTTATTAAGGGCTCCTGCGCAGCAGAGGGCATAACCCATGACAGGAACGGCTTCATTATAGAGGAGACTGCGGAGTCGATGGCACAGCTGCTTGAGGAGGTTTCAAAGGATCTTGGCCACATTCATCAGGTGGGACAAAATGCCATGGATGAGATCTATATATCATGGGAGCAGGCTGTACGACTGGCTTATGACAGGTACAAGGAAATCAGTGAGATGGTGAAAAGCGGAGAAATAGGAGTCAGGAAGCATCAGAGCTTTGAGTATCTGATGAATTCTGCAGCCACTGTCCTTGAGGGCACCCACAAGGCCTTTGTAGAGACGCCAAGGACCATCTATGACGGAATGAGGGACAACTTCCAGGAATTCAAGGACAACGTTGAAGTCTTTGGAAAAGAACTGAAATTCAGCATGGAGGACTTCAAAAGTGAAATGAAGACCAACATGGAAGACTTTAAGAGTGGCGTAAATGATGGCTTTGAGAAATTCAAAGACAAAATAAGTGATGAGCGAAGGGACTAAGTCATGGATGAAAAAGTAGTGGAATCCGAAGGCAGAAACTGGTATAAGAGAATGAGCTTTTACCAGATCTGGATCAGGAGTTTTGCTGACGGAAACGGAGATGGCATAGGAGATCTTTACGGAGTTTACGACAAGCTTGAATATATCAAGTCTCTGGGGGTGGATGGAATCTGGTTTTCGCCGATCTACCCGTCTCCCAATGCGGATTTTGGATATGATATTTCCGATTACAAAGACATTCATCCCGATTACGGAGATCTGGATCAGTTTAAAAAAGTTCTGACAAAGGCCCATGAGATGGGGCTTAAGGTCATTATGGACCTGGTGGTGAATCACACCTCCGATGAGCATCCCTGGTTCATAGAAAGCCGCAAGGGGAAAGACAATCCCTACAGCGATTATTACATCTGGCGGGACAAACCCAATAACTGGGACTCCCTCTTTGAGGGAAAGGCCTGGGAGTATGTCCCGGAAAGAGGTCAGTACTATCTGCATATTTTTGCCAAGAAGCAGCCTGATCTAAACATGGATAATCCTAAGGTCAGGGAGGAAGTAAAGAGCATCATGCGCTTCTGGCTGGATATGGGTGTTGACGGCTTCAGGGAGGATGTCATCAACTTTATATCCAAGGAGGAAGGCCTGCCTGATGGTTTAGCTTTTTTGCCGGCGGCCAAGGGTATGTCTCACTACAAGGATGGCCCTCATATTCACGAGTATCTGGCTGAGTTTAGGAAGGTATGCGAGGAGTATGACTGCTTCCAGCTGGGTGAAGGTCCCATGACCACGGTGAAGTCTGCCATGAAGTATCTTACAGGGCCCACCAAGTCTTTGGATATGATGTTTTCCTTTGACCATATGATGGCGGACTGCCTGTACACAGAGTATGTCCACAGGCCCTTTTCCCTGGTGAAGCTTAAGAAGGCTTTTTCCAAGTGGCAGTATGCTCTGGCAGGAAGGGGCTGGAATGCCCTCTATTTGGAAAATCACGACCATCCAAGGATCATCAGCAGATACGGAAGCGAGTTCTTTTGGCGGGAGAGCGGAACAATGCTGGCGGCCTGCTATATCTTCCAGCGTGGAACGCCCTTCGTATATCAGGGGCAGGAGATTGGCATGACCAATATAAGGCTCATGTCAATCGACCAGTATGTGGATGTTTCTTCCATAACCAACTATAACACCTATCATCTTAAGGAGGACCCGGAGAGGCGCCTTCACAGGATTCATTTATCCAGCAGGGATTCTGCCAGAACTCCCATGCAGTGGGATGGCAGCGAGAATGCGGGATTTTCCAAGGTAAAGCCCTGGTTCTATGTAAATCCCAACTACAAGAAGATAAATGTGGCAAAGGAAGAGGAGAACAGGGACAGCATTCTGTGGTTCTACAGGAAGTGTCTGGCACTGAGGAAATCCTCGGAAACACTGATCTACGGCGACTATACTGAGTACTTCCCCAAAGACAAGAACATCTACATGTACGAGAGGAGCCTTGGAAAAGAGAGCTATCTCATTATCTGCTCCTTTTCCCGCCTGCCGGTTCGCGCTCACAAGCCGGAGAAGTTCCGGGGCAGGAAGGGTGAACTGGTCCTGTGCAATTACAGGGATGGCGCAGGCATTGCCAAATCAGAGCGTGCCCTGGAGCAGGTGGAGTACAAGCTTGCAGAGCTTGAGCACAGAAAAGGTCTTTTGAGGCCATTTGAGACGAGAGTCTATAGGTATGCATTCTGAAAAAAGAAAAGCTCACAGGCGCATGTTTGCGGCGCTTGTGAGCTTTTTGCGAGCAGGGGAAGCAGGATTCGAACCCGCATGAACGGTTTATACCTTCTTCTTTACATATACAACGCATTTCTCGTGATAATTCGACATTTTTTCATCAGCAGTAAGAAGAACCATCCCATCCGTTTTTGCTTGAGCAATTAATAGTCGGTCGAATGGATCTTTATGCTCCGGTGCAGAACTCTCGCGACGCAGAGTTTTGAGTGCGAGTGTGTGCCTGCTCAAAACAGGTAATTCTTTCATACCTGCTTTGTTACTGAAAGTAATAAAGTCTTCCTCAGACATAGGCATTACTAAAGGCCTGATCTGGTGCTTTATTGCAATTTCCCAAGTTGACGCAGCGCTGTAAAACACCGTGCTGTTCTCGATTAGTGTCATGGTTTCTTTAGGAAGTGCCTTGGATTTCATATGAAACCACAAAGCTATTTGCGTATCTAATAAAATATTCATTCATTAACTCCAAACATTTCAGCAATCTCATCATTGCAGATGTCTATGTCATCGGGGATGTTATATAGCCCCTTTGCCAAACCAGCGGATATTTTTTTCCTGGCTGGCTGTATGTTTAATTCAAAAGGCAGTCCTTGAATGGTAACACTTTTCTTTGCAAACATTCTGACTGCTTCAGCAAATGAAGTTCCCATAGACTCATATAATTCCTCCACTTCTTTCTTTAATTTTGCATCCATTCTCACCTGTAACACCGAAGTTTTAGACGGTTTTGCCATAGTTATCACCTCCATTTATATCTTAATATTACTACAAATGTAGGTTATTGTAATGCAAAAGTATTGTTTTCGATGTTATATATCGATGAAGTATAGATGTATTAACAACACTTCCTGTAATATGCTCCGTTCTGAGCAATCAGACCGCTGCCGGTCATGTCCATAAGGGTGGTCATTAGGACGGGGATAGAGGTGTCCCGGCCTTTCTTGTAGAGTTCCTCCATAATATAGGAGGTGGAAACCGGGATAATATCTACGATGCTAAGGATGTCATCCTCAATAGTAGGTTCAGGAATCGGTACATTATCAAGCTCATCTGCGTCATTCCCCGGATTATCTTCAAATCCCGTACTTTCGGCAGTTCCATGACCTGACCTTTCAGAAGTGCCATGGCTGGGCTCTGCAGTGCTCCCAAGCTTGGGATCACCTGGCCTGCCTGATATCTGATGGAGCCTGTCCAGCACATCCTCGATGCTTATGGCTACCCCTGCGCCCTGGCTTATAAGGTAGTTACAGCCATCGCTTAGTCTGTCGGTTACTCTTCCGGGCACAGCCAGAACTTCCCGCCCCTGCTCAAGGGCGGTGTCAACAGTAATGGAGGTTCCGGATTTCTGCCTTGCTTCCACAACCAGCAGGATGTCGGAAAGAGCGCTGATTATCCTGTTTCTCATGGGAAAGAATCTTGAAACAGGCTCCATTCCTGGTGGGAATTCCGAGATGAGTCCGCCCTTTTTCTGAAGCTCTTCATAAACATCCCTGTTCTCCTCGGGATAGCAGATATCAACGCCGCACCCAAGGATGCCAAAGCTTTTTCCTCCTGCCGAAAGAGCTGCGTGCTGGGCAAGGCCGTCTATTCCCCTTGCCATTCCGCTTATAACCTGAACACCTGAGAGTGCAAGACCCCTCCCAAACTGCCTTGCCATGTATCTACCGTAATCAGAACACATCCTTGCTCCGATTATGGCAACTGAAGGAACCACGGGATTCGGCAGTTCACCCTTAACATACAGTGAAAAGGGCGGATCCGGGATATCTCTTAGCCTGGCGGGAAAGTCCGGGTCAGTATATGGAATAAATCTGATTCCCTTTTCCTGAAGCTTTCGGGCTTCCATCTCAAAATCCCAGGAGTATCGTGATTTTTCAAGGCTTGATATCTGCTTGCTTGTAAGGATAGCCGACAGCTCTTTTGCTGAGGCTGTATAGATTTCCTTGCAGGTCATTCCTCCCTCGGTGAGTTTTATTATTGATCTGCTGCCTACTCCCGGCACGTTTGAAAGCCAGCAGGCGTAGTCTTTTTCTCTTATTTCCAAAGCTTATTCCTCCGTCTTATGCCAGTATTTGCCGTCTGTTATTCTGTAGCTCACAGCCTCCATAAGGTGGATCTGCTTAATATCGGGAGAACCATCGATATCGGCTATGGTCCTTGCTACACGAAGTATCTTGTGATAGGCGCGGGCGCTGAGCTCCATAGTGCAAAAAGCATTCTCCAGATATGCTTCCTCCCTTGGGGCAAGCTTGCAGTATTTCTCAATGTCTTTTGGAGTCATCTCGGAGTTGAACTTTAAATCAGTACCGGCAAAGCGCTCCTCCTGTATCTTCCTGACTTTGAGAACCCTCTGTCTGATAGTCTTACTGGATTCACCTGCACTCTTTGTCTTCACTGCAAGATCTGCGATGTCAATCCTTGGGGCTTCGACGCAGATATCCACACGGTCCAGGATGGGGCCTGAGATGTGGCTGAGATATCTTTTGATGTCATTAGGTGTACACTTGCACTTGTTCCTGTCGGGATAATAGCCGCAGGGGCAAGGGTTCAAGGCTCCCACCAGCTGGAAGCTTGCTGGATAAGTGTAAGTGCCGCGGTTTCTTACGATGTGCACATTCCTGTCCTCTATGGGCTGACGCAGGAGATCCAGCTTTGCTCTTGGAAATTCAGGCATCTCATCCAGAAAAAGAACTCCCCTGTGAGCAAGGGATATGATGCCCGGTCTTGGCACCGTACCGCCTCCCACCAGAGCTGATTCTGTCACTAAGTGATGGGTACTCATAAAAGGCCGTTTTGTGACCAGAGCTTCGCCCTCGCCCAGCATTCCTGCCACGGAGTAGATTGTGGATACTTCCAGGCTCTCCTCCAGGGTCAGGGGCGGAAGAATAGTGGGAATGCGCTTTGCAACCATGCTCTTTCCGGCTCCGGGCGGGCCGATGAGCATGATGTGGTGAAATCCCGCTGCAGCTATTTCGGCAGCTCTTTTAACTGCCGCCTGTCCGTTGATATCTGCAAAATCCAAGGTATCATCAAGATACTCCGCCTCCTCAAAGAGCTTTTTTACATCCACGCAGGTTGGCGGGATCAGCTGGTCTTTCTCCTTTTCGTCTACGTTGAGGTAGCCGATGACTTCTTGGAGTGTCTCAACGCCAACAACCTTGATTCCATCTACTACTGCGCCTTCTCTGGCATTGAATTTAGGCAGGATAACTCTTTTAAATCCCATTTCTTTTGCCTTGGCCACTATGGGAAGAGTTCCTTTGATGGGCTTGATTTCGCCGTCAAGGCCCAGTTCTCCTAGAACAACAGTATTGTCCAGGGCCTTAGTCTGAACTTCTTCCATGGCGGTCATGATCCCTATGGCGATGGGGAGGTCAATGACTACGCCGGACTTTCTGATATCCACAGGGGACAGATTGATGGTGATCTTGGCAGCAGGAACTGTTACGCCTGCGTTTCGAAGGGCAACCCTGACTCTGGCACCTGCCTCTTTTACCTCGCTGCTCATAAATCCGACCATATTAAAACTTGGGAGGCCGTCTGAGACATCCACTTCTACCTGCATGAGATAAGAAGAAATGCCATTAACAGCTCCCGATGTAACTGAACTGAACATTTATTTTCCTCGATTCTGTTTAACTAAAAGTTGAGTTGAATTTGCTACCTTTACAGCGCCTCTTAGAATGTGACGTTTAGTAGCAAAGACAGGCAAAAAGCCTGCTGGGTGCGTATAAAACGCGTTTAGAGTATAGAACAAAAACCGTTTTTGATTGTAGCACAGGTTTTTCAGAAAATCTAGCAAAAAATTCTTTACAAGCACTACCTATTATGATATTATTTCCTTTGTCGGTGCGAAACCGAAGGCATAAATAGGGGAATCATACAATGGCTAGTATCACGGTCTCCAAAACCGTTCATGCGGGTTCGAATCCTGCTTCCCCTGCTACTTATTAAGAGCTTGGAAACTATTTGTTTTCAGGCTCTTTTTTGTTTTTAGTTATAAACTGGATTTTACATATCAGTCTCGATATGCGATGATTTGTGGTGTAATTGGATTTTCCGGGCATGTGACAAAGCTATGGACCGGCATGACCTGGAAGCTTTAACAAGGAGCAAAATACCATGAAGACCAGAGAAGAAGCACTTAAATACGGACTGTCCTTTCCTGATACCTATCAGGAGGCCCCGTTTCATGATAATAACTGGCAGCTGGTGCGGGTGAAGGGCAGCAAGAAAGCCTTTCTGTGGACCTACGAGAAGGATGGCAATATCAACCTTAATCTGAAGGTGGATCCGGAGTGGAGAGACCTTTGGCGCCGCACATATGAAGCGGTGGTTCCTGCCTATCATCAGAACAAGGAGCACTGGAACACAGTGATTCTGGATGGCTCCATACCGGACGATGTGATAAAGCGCATGATTGCTGAGAGTTACGATCTCATAACAGCCTCTCCCACAAAAAGAATCTATGAAGCAGTTAAGAAAATCCCCAAGGGCCACGTGGCTACCTATGCCCAGATAGCAGAGATGGCGGGAGATCGGAAGATGGCAAGGGCAGTGGGAAATGCTCTCCATAAGAACCCGGACCCTGACAATATTCCCTGCTTCAGGGTGGTCAACTCAAAGGGTGAGCTTTCAGGCAACTTCGCTTTCGGTGAGGGCGTTCAGGAAAAACTCTTGAAAGAAGACGGCATCGAGGTTATAAATGGAAGAGTGGACCTTACCAAATATGGGTTCACCCTTTGAAATATACCGAAACTGGCACTGACAGAAAGGATTTGGCAAAAGAGCTATGACCAAATACAACGTTATCTTTGATATGGACGGAGTTATCTTCGATACCGAAAGGGCCCTCTATGACTGCTGGATGGAGAAGGCAAGGGAACACGGCCTTGACCTTGATTTGGTCAGCGAGACCTACATTAAATGCATCGGAACCAACGACAACCAGACCAAAGAGATCTATGAAAAAGCCTTTGCCCCTATCCTTGGCCATGATGGCTGCAAAGCTTTATGGGATGAAGTTACAGCCTTCCATCAGGACAGGTACAAGGATGGTCTTTTTCCTATCAAGCCCGGGGTAAAAGAAATCCTGGACTATCTTCACGAAAACGGCGTCAAGGTGGGAATCGCCTCATCTTCCAAAAAGGCCACAGTAGAAAGACAGATCGGCGCAGCAAAACTGGATCGTTATTTCGATGGAATAGTAGGTGGTGATGCGGTTAAGATAAGTAAGCCAAACCCGGAGATATACCTCATTGCCTGCAATGACTTTGGCTTCAAACCGGAAGAGACCTTTGCCATCGAGGATTCCTTCAACGGCATAAGAGCTGCAAAGGCAGCAGGCATGCGACCAATCATGGTGCCTGACATGATCCCGGCTGATGAGGAGATGGAACAGCTCGCAGAGCACATCTGCATTGACCTCAAGGAAGTTAACGAATATCTCAGAACATTGTCCTGATTTCCGGAGTAAATAAGGAAAATAACAAATCAAAGATAAAGAATTACAAAGCCCTTTAAATGCGCAAATAGCGCACTTTGAGGGCTTTTTTAATGCGTATTTTTCAATAGATCATCACTTAATATCGTAAAGTGACCGATTGCGCAAAACGTTACCGATAACGTTTCCGGAAACGTTACCGTAGAAAAAGTCAATGTGCAAGATGTATAAAATTTTGCAAAAATAATCATTCACAGTGCTTAATTGACAAAAATGTGCACAAAGGATAAACTCTTTATGTGAGCAACCGATTGCGCAAAATTGCGCAGTCACTTTTTAATCAAATGGAGGGATTAAATTATGAAAAAGAAATTGGTTTCAGTTCTTTTGACAGCCGCTATGGGTGCAACACTCCTTGCAGGCTGTGGACAGGGAGCAGCTGAGCAGGTTGAGGAAGCAGCTCAGGATGTTCAGGAGCAGGCTACAGATACTGCAGAGGCAGTTCAGGAAGTAGCTCAGGAAGCTGCTGAGGCAGCTGAAGAGATCACAGATTACGGCACAGGCGACATCAAGATCTGGGTTGCTGATAACGTTGTTGATTTCACAAACGAAGAGATCACCAAGTTCCAGGAAGCTCATCCTGAGTTCTCAGGATATACTTATACTGTTGAGGCAGTAGGTGAGGGCGATGCAGCCGGAAACATGATCACAGACGTTGAGGCTGGTGCTGATATCTATGCATTCGCTCAGGATCAGATCGCAAGACTTGTTACTGCAGGTGCTCTTGAGGTTGTTGAGGACGCTAACGCAGAAGTTGTTAAGGCTGAGAATGATGCCGGTGCAGTTGGTGCAGCTACAGTTGGTGGCACACTCTATGCTTATCCGCTTACATCTGATAACGGATACTTCCTTTACTATGATAAGAGCGTTGTAACAGATCCTTCTACTCTTGAAGGCATCATCGCTGATTGCGAAGCAGCCGGCAAGAACTTCTACTTCGAGATCAACTCAGGTTGGTACCAGACAGCATTCTTCTTCGGAACAGGTGCTGAGCTTACATACGATACAGACGATGCAGGTAACTTCACAAAGTGCAATTCTACATACGCATCTGATGCAGGTGTAGTTGCTCTTAAGAAGATCGCAGAAGTTGCTTCTTCAAAGGCTTTCCAGAACGGTTCTTCTATCAGCAACGCTACAAACGTTGGTGCTATCGTTGATGGTACATGGGATGCACAGGCAGCTAAGGACCTCTTTGGTGACAACTACGCATGTGCTAAGCTTCCTACATTCGAAGGCGCTGATGGCAAGACATACCAGATGAGCGGATTCGGTGGATTCAAGCTCCTTGGTGTTAAGCCTCAGGAGGATGACCTCAAGCTCGCAGTTTGTGATGCTCTTGCAGCATTCCTTTCAAGCGAGGAAGTTCAGCTCGACAGATACAATGCAGTAGGTTGGGGCCCTTCAAACATAAAGGCTCAGCAGTCAGATGCAGTTAAGGCTGACGAGGCTCTTTCAGCTCTTGCAGATCAGCTTCAGTACACAATCCCTCAGGGACAGTATCCTGGAGACTACTGGTCACTTGCAACATCACTTGGCGATTCTGTAATCTCAGGCGAGATCACAAAGGATTCAAGCGATGATGTATTCAAGAAGGCTCTTGAAGACTTCCAGGCTACATGCGAGTCATACGCACAATAATTTGATTGATAATTGAGCAATCTGATTATCATATACAAGGCACAATTATTCAGGCCCGGATTCTTGAGGTTTCCGGGCCTGTTTTAAACTAAAAATGCTTGGACAATTGGTAGAAGGAGGCCACAGGTATGGCACAGGGCGCACAAAAAAAGAAAAAGAATGCCGCGTCACTCTTCTTTGAAGCTCTGGGAAAGGGCTTTAAAGATATAGGGGTAACATTTACAGAGGGAGACATTAAGACCAAACTTTCATATATTATTTTCGGACTGGGGCCAATCCTCAGAGGACAGTTCCTTATCGGAGTAGCACTCTTGTTATGCGAAGTGCTGTTTTTATGGTTTATGGCCGGATTTGGATGGCAGTATCTGTCCAAGTTATCAACTCTTGGAACAGTAGCAACCAAGAAGGTAGGAAGAAAGACTGTTTACGGAGATAACAGTTTCCTGATCCTTTTGTTTGGTGTGCTTTGTATTTTTGCTATTATGGCATTCATCGCCATATGGTATATCAACATCAAGGAAAACAGGAAGGAAGAACTTCTTTTAAAGAAGGGTAAGAAGCTTCCCTCCAACAAAGAAGTTTTCCTTTCACTTTTTGACAAGAATTTCCACAAGACTCTTCTTGCAATCCCGGTAACCGGTATCTTCGTGTTCACGGTTCTTCCAATTGTGTTCATGATCCTGGTTGCATTTACCAACTATGACAAAAATCACCAGTCACCAACCAATCTTTTTACATGGGTTGGACTGGATAACTTTAAAAATCTTGTTTCCTTCACCGGAGCAGGAATCGGACCTACATTCCTTCATGTTCTTGGATGGACCCTTGTATGGGCACTGTTTGCAACATTTACTAACTATTTTCTTGGCCTGGCAGTAGCCATGCTTATCAACAAAAAAGGAATAAAGTTCAAGAAGCTTTGGAGAACAATCCTGGTTCTTACCATCGCTGTTCCACAGTTTGTTTCACTTCTTTATGTTATGAAGATGTTCGCCAATGACGGACTTATCAACGGATATCTGATCAAGTGGGGGATCATAAAGAGCTACATTCCTTTCTGGACAGATCCATTACTTGCCAGGATCACCATCATTGTAGTCAATATCTGGATCGGTATTCCCTACATGATGCTCATTGCTACAGGACTTCTTATGAACATCCCCGAGGATCTTTACGAGAGTGCCAGAATTGACGGTGCAAACCCATGGCAGATGTTCAGGAGCATCACACTTCCATATATGCTGTTCGTCACAGGACCTTTCCTTCTGACACAGTTCACTGGAAACCTCAACAACTTCAACGTCATCTATCTTCTTACACAGGGTAAGCCACAGTCAGTAAACCTTGCAGAGAAGGCAGGTAATACAGACCTTCTTATCACCTGGCTCTACAAGATGACTGTCAACGACACCAACTATAGGATGGCAGCGGTTATCGGTATCATGGTATTTATCGTAACAGCAGTTATTTCACTGGTTGTTTACAACATGCTTCCGTCAGTTAAAGATGAGGAGGGCTTCCAATAATGAAATCATACAAGACCAAAAGAGCCGTTGGAAACATTATCGGCTATATCATATTGATACTTATAAGCATTATCTGGCTGTTCCCATTTGTAGGTCTGGTGCTTCAGAGCTTCAGATCCTATGCAACAGAGTATGGCGGAATGGTGGATTACCTGGTTCCCAAGGCATTTTCCCTGGACAACTACAAGTTCCTTTTTGACTCCAGCCAGACCAACTATACACTCTGGTACAAGAACACCATTATCATCGCAATCTGTGTATCACTCTTCCAGACAATAATGCAGCTGTGTGTCAGCTACGCTCTTTCAAGAATGAGATTCGCAGGTAGAACCTTCCTTATGAGATTCTGGCTGATCCTTGGTATGTTCCCCGGATTCCTTACAATGATCTGTCTGTACTTCCTTCTGAAGCAGTTTGGACTTACACAGGCAGGTGCTATCCCGGGCCTTATCCTGGTATCAGTTGCCAGCTCCGGAATGGGCTATTATGTCTGCAAGGGTTATTTTGACACAATCCCCAAGGCTTTGGATGAAGCTGCCATGATCGATGGCGCTACGAGAGCCAGGATTTTCTTTACCATGGTAATTCCTATGTCAAAGCCTATTATCATCTACATCGCGCTGGTTGCCTTCATGGCACCATGGTGTGATTACGTATTTGCATCCTATGTAGCATTCGGTCATGACACCAGCTACAACGTTGCTGTCGGAATGACAAGATGGGTTTGGACCAATGACTATCAGGGATATTTCACAAGATTCTGTGCCGGCGGCGTTTTAGTTGCCATCCCGGTAACATTACTGTTCATGTTCCTTCAGAAGTACTATGTAGAAGGTGTAACCGGAGGAGCAGTAAAGGGCTGAGAGCACTTGCTGAGGTCCCTTACGAGGCTAGTGCGAACGTGTCATGGCGAGCACTTTGTGCGAGAGCATGACTTCCTTATTACACTGGAATTTGAGGATGTAAAGAAATGCCTGAGAGCAAGATTACCATCGATGATATTGCCAGGGAACTTGGCATATCCAAGACTACTGTTTCCAGAGCTATATCCGGAAAAGGCCGTGTTGGAGATGAGACAAGAGCAAGGGTCCTGGCGTACATCGAGGAACATAATTACAAACCGAATATGATGGCCAGAGCCCTGGCTAAGCAAAAGACCTATAACATTGGTGTAGTCTGGCCGGATGATTACAACGCTGTGGACCTTCCTTTCTTTCAGCGCTGTATGATCGGCATGAGTGAAGTGACATCAAGCTATGGCTATGATATAGTCGTCTCCCTTATTACCGGGGATGATATCACTGGTCTTAAGAGGCTTATTGACAACCACAAGGTCGACGGCATTATTTTGACCAGGACACTGGTACATGACAGGGCTGCCAGATTTCTCAAAGAAAGTGGCATACCCTTTGTGGCTGTAGGAAGCTCAGACGATCCTGAGATAATTTCTGTGGACAATGACAATTTTTCTGCATGCCATGAGCTCACAAGTATCCTGATTGCCAAGGGACTAAAAAGGCTGGCCCTTATTGGAGGCTCAACGGAGCATATCATCACAAGGACCAGAAACAACGGATTTATGGAGGCCTTCAAGGCTGCAGGCCTTGCTGTTGATCCCGGGCTTGTATATCTGGACATTGAGAATGCCTCGAAGGTTGGCAACATCTTAAAAGATCTTCTGAAAAAGAATATTGACGGCGTCATCTGCATGGATGACAATCTGGCGGGTGAAGTCATTGCCAGATGCAGGGATGAGCACATAAAGATCCCTGATGAGTTGCGTCTGGCTTCATTTTACAACAGTTCAATATTAGAAAGCGCCGTTCCCTCAGTCACCTCACTTAATTTCAACGACAGGAATCTGGGGGCTGTGGCGGCTAAGACACTTTTAGACCTTATAGATAACGGCTATGCAAACAGCAGAATGTTAAGCAACTATGAAGTGGTTCTGAAGGAAAGCACCAAATAACTTTCCATAGTGATAAAGAGGAGTAGTATTTATGAAAATAACAAAAGACTCCCGTATCTCCTTCGATCCTGTCAGCATCATTGTTGACGGGAATCGTTGGTTTCCGATGATGGGAGAAATGCATTTTAGCAGATATCCAAGCCAGTACTGGGAAGAAGAACTGGCCAAGATGAAATCCGGCGGAATTGACATCGTATCCTTGTATGTCATCTGGATTCACCATGAGGAAGTGCAGGGAGAGTTCGACTTTACCGGGGACAGGGACCTTCATAGCTTCCTTGAAGCAGTGAAAAAGAGCGGACTATACTGTATCTTAAGGATCGGCCCCTGGGCACATGGAGAAGCCAGAAATGGAGGCTTCCCAGACTGGCTCCTTCAGGATGCTAAGGAGAACGGCTATGAGACCAGAACCGATGCACCAAGGTATTTAAGCCATGTAAGAGCCTTTTATGAAAAGACCTATGAACAGGCTGAAGGATTCTTTATAAAGGATGGAGGCCCTGTGATAGGCATCCAGATTGAGAACGAGTACGGACACTGCGGCGGGAAGAATGGTCAGGAGGGTGAGAACCACATGAAGACCCTGCTTGCCATGGCAAAAGAGATTGGATTTGACGCTCCCATCTATACAGCTACAGGCTGGGGCGGAGCTGTTACCGGCGGGATGCTCCCTGTAATGGGAGGCTACTGCGAGGCGCCATGGGATCAGAGGCTTACAGAGATCGAACCCAGTGGTAACTATATTTTTACCAGAGAGCGCAATGACCACAACATTGGATCTGACCATGGTCTTGGGGCTGGAATAACATTTGATATGGATAAGTTCCCCTACCTCACAGCTGAGCTGGGAGGCGGACTTCAGGTTACTCACCACAGAAGACCGGTAGCTACAGGGGAAGATACAGAAGCCATGACCATGACTAAGCTTGGCAGCGGAGCAAACCTCCTTGGCTACTATATGTACCACGGCGGTACCAACCCCTACGGCAAGCTTACCACTCTTCAGGAGACCAGGGAGACAGGCTATCCCAACGACCTTCCGGAGTACTCCTACGACTTCAACGCTCCTCTTCGTGAGTTTGGACAAATGGAGGATACCTACAGAAGAGTAAGGCTTCTTGCAAGCTTTGTTCATGACTTCGGCGACGACCTCACAGACATGGCCTACACCGAACAGCCGGGAAACCCATCAAAGCCCGAGGACAACAAGAGCCTCCGCAGCGCGGTAAGATATAAGACTGCTACAGACTTTGAGGGCAAGGAGATTCCAAGGGGATATCTTTTCGTAAACAACTACCAGAGAAGATATGAGATGGAAGCTCACAAGGATGCCGAGCTTAGGGCATATTCAGAGGATGGATCTAAAGTCCTTGCTTTTTTTGGCAAAAGAGATATCAAGGACGGAGATTTCTTTTTCTACCCATTCAACATGGAAATCGGGGAAAAGGCTCTTTTGACAATAGACGCAACACCTGTATGTAAGCTGGAAAACACTGACGGACAGGGCCACAGCACCTATGTATTCTACACTGATGGTGACAGGGAGGTGAATGCAGACGTAAGGGGCGACCTTGACGGCAACAGCATCCTGACCATCACCAAGAATGAGGCTATCCACTCAGTTAAGGTGAGCATAGGGGGAAGAGATCACCTCATCGTTTCCGACGGCGATGCAGTAACTGATGCAGACGGGCATGTTCAGCTCTACTACGAAGTATCCGACAAGGAAAAAGAAATAAGGCCTGTTTTCAGATGCTTCCCGCAGATGAGCGCTCCTTCAGGATTTGTTCAGAAGAAAGCTGCAGGTAAGATGGCAGATTTCATAACAGGTGATGCCCTTGCTATCTATGAGGGAACAGACCATCTGAAGAATGAATGTAAAGGAGACCTTGAGAAGGTTTCTGAGACCGAATATAGGATAAAGACCCCGGGGAAGCTTGACGGCGCAGATGAGATATTCCTTCATGTGGAATATGAGGCGGACAGCGCAAAACTCCTTAAGGACGGCACGGTTCTGACAGACAGTTTCTATACCGGGCAGGAGTGGGAGATTGGACTTAAGAGGTTCTTTGACAGGTTTGGAGCAGCAGATGAACTGCTTCTAAATGCGCAGCTTAAGCCACTCTATGAGGGTGATAAGATTTACCTTCAGGATTGGCCGAAAATGGTTGACGGTAAAGCCTGCCAAATTGTTAATATACATTTTATAGTTCAATATCGTATCAATATTTCATAATTTGACGTATAATAGTGTTATCGGATTTATGCGCTCCGATAGCACTATTTTTATGTTGGGGCGCTGGGAAGGTTAGCCGGAGACAGCGTATGCAGTATAACTTTTACTTTGATATCTGCGCTTTATGCATATTGGTAACTCTTGCTATTACCTCTCTGTCGAGAAGGTGGGTTCCGGCCTACAGGCAGAGAGCTTATAGTATGCTGTTTGTTGCCACCCTCCTTGCTACCCTGGCTGAGAGAGCAGAGACTTATCTGCAGATGGTTCCATCACCATCACAGCCCTGGTATCACCCGGCAGAGATGTTTTGTGGAAGTGTGTACTTCATATCTCACCTTGGAACCGGATTTTGTTATCTTCTTTATGTTCTTGCTATTCTTGATATCTATGTGGATTTCAGGAAGATCAAGGACTTCTTTGGCATTTTCTTTGTTTTCATGATGGGTATAGGCCTGGTTGTTATCAATGTCTTTGTGCCGATACTCTTTTACTATGATGAACAGGGACTGTATCACAGAGGACCTGCCATTTTCCTGTTCTACTTTTTTGCCGCCTATTATATTACCTACGGTATTTCTCTGACCATACGTTTCAAGAATCTGATGAGGACCAGGACCAAAGTGGTTATTTTCTCCTATGTTCTTTTCATACTTATGGGATTGGCTGTTCAGTTCTTTTTCCCTACGGTACTGATTGAGAATCTGTTTACCACCGTTAGTATTTCACTTGTTTATATATCTCTCCAGAACCCCTCTGAGATGGTGGATGAGAACCTCAATATCCTTAACAGGAAGGCTTTTCTTGAGGGGCTCGATCTTAAAACCAACAGAAAGACTGCTCACAATACTATCTTTGTGACTATCGATAATATCAGGGCTCTGAGTGATGAGATCGGTTACAGCCAGGCGCAGAACGTTCTGAAAAAGATCGTCAGGTACCTGAGGAATGTGGGAGGCAGGGAATTCAGGCTTCAGACCTATACCTACAGATATGCTGAAAGTGTATTTGCTGTTACAGTGCATACTGATGATGTCAAAAAGATCGACAGCCTTCTTCAGGCCATAGCCATAAGACTCCATGAACCCTGGATGTTTGCAAATATGGCCATCAGGGTAGAGGCGCACTGCTTTTTGCTTCGCTATCCGGATCACTACAGTACCACAGCTGAACTGATGGGGAAGGTGGATCTTATATGCGACAATGTGCCCAATGAGCTGGATGAGATCATCAATGTAAAGAAGGACATTTATACTGATTATTCCACTCTTTTTGACTATGACATGCTGGTAAGGAATAATCTGGACGACAGGAAGCTAAAAGCTAAATTTCAGCCTATACTCTCCAAGATATACAAGATCAACTACAGCGCAGATACTATCTGCTTTGGCTACGACGAATACGGAAATGAAGTGGACCTCAGGGGCCACATCCCGGATATAAAGGTAACACAGGCACTTATGGATGCTGATGAGTTTGCCTATAGAAGTGCCTGCAGATCGCTTAATTTCTGGAACGCGGGAGATAAGAACGGAAAGTACAGGGCAGTAGTAGGCTTTTCACAGGGTGAGATCTCAAGACACGATTTTGTTAAGAGGATTAAGAAAATCCTGAGAGAAGAGAGAGCCGAGGCTTCCTGGATAACCCTAAAGCTCACTGAGACCACCATTACCACCATGAATCCTGTGGCGGAAAGAAATCTTAAGATGATGGGCGAGCTTAAGAGCTACATTATTGTTGACAAGTTTGGAAGCGGATTTGGTGACCTCAGGAGAATCCTGTCACTTCCTGTTGTCCAGATCAACATTGACCGAAGCATTCTGCTAAGGGCAATGGAGTCTGAGCAGATGAAGAAGGTTGCTCAGGGAATTGTAAATCTTTTCCATGACATAAGCATTCTGGTGGGAGCTTCAGATATTCTCACTGAAGAAGATAAGCTTATGGCGGAAGAGATAGGGTGTGATTATCTTGTGGGAGATTATATGGGTGCTCCCGTTGAAGACAGCTCTTTTGTCAGAAAAATCGATGCATATTTCTGCGAGGGAAAATAAATGGATCTTATAACCAGTCCAAAGAGTTATAATATCGCCTTTTCCATTGCATCTTTGCTTCTTGTTATGATCGTTTTTGCCATAAATGTTTGTGAGGAAGCGCGTAACAACAAGCAGAAGCAGGTTTTTGGAATGATCGTAGTGGATGCTCTGATACTTAATGTGGCAGGGCTTCTTCATAATGTCTGGATCTATACTGATGGAATGAATGGTCTTAT
>DFGW01000072.1 GCA_002372465.1 Butyrivibrio sp. UBA3740 | reverse complement strand
GAGCCCACCAACCACCTTGATATGGAATCAATTTCCGCTCTTAACGACGGAATGATCAAGTTCCCGGGAGTTGAGCTGTTTGCATGCCGTGACCACCAGGTGGTTCAGACAACAGCCAACAGGATCATGGAGATCCTTCCTGACGGAACACTGGTAGATAAGAGATCTACCTATGATGAGTACCTTGAAAATGATGAGATGGCAAGAAAACGTACAGTTTATAACACTGCCATTGAAGAAGAGGAAGATGACTAATTCATTAGTTTTTTTCTTAATAAACGGCTATTAAAAGGAGGAGAAGCTATTATGCAGCAGTACAGTCCAGTAAAGTCAGGAAAAGTTCGTGAGATCTACGACATCGGAGAGAACCTTATCATGGTTGCCACCGACAGGATCTCAGCCTTTGACGTAATCCTTAAGAACAAGGTTACCAAGAAGGGTGCAGTACTTACACAGATGTCCAAATTCTGGTTCGATCTTACAAAGGATATCGTGGATAACCACATGATCAGCGTAGATACAGCTGACATGCCTGAGTTTTTCAGAAGTCCGGAGTTTACCGGGAACAGTATGCTGTGCAAGAAGCTTACCATGATCCCTGTAGAGTGTATCGTAAGGGGCTATATCACAGGAAGTGGCTGGGCAAGCTACAAGGAGAACGGAACAGTATGTGGCATCAAGCTCCCTGAAGGACTTAAGGAGTGCGACAAGCTTCCTGAACCCATCTACACACCAAGCACCAAGGCTGAGATCGGTGACCACGACGAGAACATCGATTTTGACAGAAGCGTAGAGGTTCTGGAAAAAGAGTTCCCGGGCCACGGCCGCGAATACGCTGAGAAGATCAGGGATTATACCATCGCTTTATATAAGAAGTGCGCTGATTATGCTCTTACCAAGGGAATCATCATCGCTGACACCAAGTTTGAGTTTGGTATCAACGAAAAGGGTGAGGTTGTTATCGGAGATGAGATGCTCACTCCCGATTCATCACGCTTCTGGCCTGTTGAAGGATATGAGCCCGGACACGGTCAGCCATCCTTTGACAAGCAGTTTGTAAGGGATTATCTCAAGGCCAATCCGGAGTGTGACTATAACCTTCCTCAGGACGTAATCGACAAGACAATTGAGAAGTACCTGGAGTGCTACAGACTCCTTACAGGAAAAGAGCTGTCTGTATAATTCAGCCCGAATCAACTGAGGTTATAAATCATGATACTTAATGTACATGGAATAAATAAGAGTTTTGATGGAAAGGACATCCTTAGGGATGCCTCTTTTCATGTGGAAAATAATGAGAAGGTGGCCATTGTCGGCATTAACGGGGCCGGCAAGACCACCCTTTTAAAAATCATAGTTGGTGAGCTTAATGCCGATGACGGTGATGTGACTTTTTCAAAGGACATGACCTGGGGTTATCTTGCCCAGAATCAGAACATTGACTCTGACAACACTATCTATGAAGAGCTTAAGGAAGTAAAAAGACATGTCATAGACCTGGAGGAGAGCATCCGAAAGGCAGAGGATGACATGAAGCGTCTGGAGGGAGACGAGCTTACAGGTCTCCTTGACAGGTATACCCAGATGAATGAGGAGTTCCAAAGGCTCTCAGGCTATGCCTGGAAGAGTGAAGTGACGGGAGTTGCCAAGGGCCTTGGCTTTTCTGAGGAGGAGCTTTCCAAGAAGATTTCTACTCTCTCCGGAGGACAGAAGACCAGAGTTGCACTGTCAAAGCTTCTTTTGCAGAGCCCTGACCTTATAATCCTGGACGAGCCCACCAACCATCTGGACATGGGTGCCATAAGATGGCTTGAGAACTATCTTCTGAACTACAAGGGAGCGGTTGTGATCGTTTCCCATGACAGATATTTCCTTGATAAGATCGCTGACAAGGTGGTGGAGGTTGAGAACTGCAAGGTTTCCACCTTTATGGGCAACTACAGCGCCTATGCGGTCAAGAAGGAGCAGAAAAGAGCTATCGAGTGGAATGCCTATATCAAGCAGCAGGCAGAGATCAAGCACCAGGAAGAGGTTATTGCCAAGCTCAAGTCCTTTAACAGGGAGAAATCCATAAAAAGAGCTGAGAGCCGTGAGAAGATGCTGGACAAGATAGAGGTTTTGGACAAGCCTGTGGACATCAATGACAGCATGAAGATAACTCTAAAGCCTAACTGTGAGAGCGCCAATGACGTGCTTTCCGTGGAGGGACTGTCCAAGTCTTTTGGCAGCGAAAAGCTCTTTTCCGACTTAAGCTTTGAGATCAAGAAGGGAGAGCATGTGGCCATCATCGGTGACAACGGAACCGGAAAGACCACACTCCTTAAGATAATAAACAGGGCAGAAAAGATGGACGCCGGGAAGATAACCCTTGGCGTCAAGGTCAACATTGGTTACTACGACCAGGAGCATCACGTACTTCACGATGACAAGACCCTGTTCCAGGAGATCTCGGATGCTTATCCGACCCTCAATAATACTGAGATACGTAACACTCTGGCTGCATTTCTTTTCACGGGAGAGGATGTGTTTAAGAGGATCGGAGATCTGTCAGGTGGAGAAAAGGGCAGGGTTTCCCTGGCAAAGCTTATGCTTTCTGAAGCGAACTTCCTGATTCTGGATGAGCCTACAAACCATCTTGACATCACCAGCAAGGAGATCCTCGAGTCCGCCATTTCAGGCTATCAGGGAACTGTACTTTACGTAAGCCACGACAGATATTTCATCAACAAGACTGCCACCAGGATATTGGATCTTACCAACAACCAGCTGGTGAATTATATCGGTAACTATGACTATTATTTAGAGCACGTGGATGAGAAGATGGCAAGGCTCTTTGGGGAGGGGACCAAGATGTCCTCTGCCGGAATGACTGAAAGCTCAGGCTCCGTAAACAGTCTTGAAAGCAGAACTACTTATCAGGGAGGACAGCCTTCAGAGAAGACCGGCTCCGGATCGGAAGACTGGAAGGCCCAGAAGGAAGCCCAGGCCAGGAAACGTAAGCAGGAAGCGGCTCTTAAGAAGTGCGAAGAGGAAATTGAGAAGCTTGAAGGCAGGGATGCGGAGATCACAGAGGCTCTTTCAGACCCTGCAATAGGCACAGACCTTGGGAAACTGCGCAAGCTCACGGATGAACAGACCCAGATTCAGGACAGGCTGGCGGTTCTCTACGATGAATGGGAGGAATTGTCTGTAGATTAATGGTTTTTGGCTGGTCCCGGGCGCCGGGATGAGAAAAATAGCCATTGACCGAAATAATCAGCGATTATATAATTAAGAGTGCTTGATTTTCTTTCAAAAAGGAGACGGCTTTGAATCGTTTATATATACCATTTTTGTGGGAACTGCTGTTTATTTTTGCAACAATTCATTTCCCCAAACAGACGTTGATGCTCTTTTTTGTCTTTTACATGGGGATTCTTTATTACTTTTACTTTTTTTACAAGCAGTTTTCATTCAGAAAATTATATAAGAACTTCGGAAGAATCGTGACTTTTTGGATTCCTGTTGCTCTGACGTTCTTTGGACTTTATCTCACAGATTTTCTAAAGACCAACATTATTCCATCCTGGTTTCCTATGACCAGGGACGGAACAGTTCAGATCATATATCACAATGAGCTTTTCCCGACATTTATCTATGCGGTGATGATGATCGTTATCAAACCTGTAGCAGAGGAATTATTCTACAGAAAGGCCCTTATCAGATTTGGCTCTAAGAAGAAGGTGCTTGCTTTTACAATACTCAGTCTCCTTCTTTGTGCTCTTTCAAGAGCCCATGGCCTTTTGGGAATAGCAGAGTGGATGCTGATGGCACTGCCTGTAACCATAGCCTACCTTGCCACCAGGAACATCTACATTTCCCTCATGGCTCATGTACTCTGGGAATTCTACGACAACATCTATTCAGTAATCTATACATTTGCAAGGATCTTCAACAGATGATCCTTGCTTTTTTTTTTACATTCATGTTTTTTGAAAAAAGGTGTTGCATTTTTATTCTGAATGATGTATCTTGCTTATGTGTAATAATTTACATGTCGTGTTAATCATATTTATAGGTCTTATGAACAAGGCATTTTATATGCAGTCGTTTATTTAATCCCTTAGATGATATTGAAAAGACTAGAGTGATTTTTTATTGTATGGCGCATAGGCGCAGAAATGGAGTAGTTTTGAGAGAAAGATACGAGACACTTAAGTTAAATGATTTGAGAGACATTGCCAAAAAGCGCGGAATCAAGGGTGCATCCGGCATGAAGAAGTCAGAGATTATTGATGCCATGTGCGAGATGGACGAGAAGGAAAGAGAGGCAGCTCAAAAAGATGAGCAGGAGTCTAAGTCTTCTGAGAAAAAGGCAGCGCCTTCTGAGAGCAAGCCTCGCAAAAAGAAGATCGTCATGACAAGCGGTAATGCTAATCAGAGCGCTTCTTCATCAGCAAGCTCCGGAGCTTCAGCACCTGCTGAAGCACCAAAGAATGCACAGCCTTCTAAGGGCGCGCAGCCTTCCAAGGAAGAGGGAGAGAGCCAGCCTCAGGAAGTTGCCGATGGTGACAGTGCAGGCGGAATCCTTGAAGTTATGCAGGATGGATACGGCTTTATCAGATGTGAGAATTATCTTCCCGGTGAGAACGACGTTTACGTTGCTCCCGGACTTATCAGAAAGTACAACCTTAAGACAGGAGATATCCTTACAGGTGTCTGCAGAGCCAAGAAGGAGACTGATAAGTTTGCGGCTCTTTCAGTGCTTCTGACAGTGAATGGATATAAGCCTGAGGTTGCCATGGGAAGATGGGACTTTGACAAGATGACTCCTATATTCCCCAACAGCAGGATCAGACTTGAGCAGCCCGGCTGCAGTGTAGCTATGAGGATCATGGATCTTATCAGCCCTATAGGAAAGGGACAGAGAGGTATGATCGTTTCTCCTCCTAAGGCAGGTAAGACAACACTTCTTAAGGAAGTTGCTAAGTCAATTCTTAAGAACAGCTCAGATATTCATCTGATCATCCTTCTTATTGATGAGAGACCTGAGGAAGTTACAGATATCAAGGAAGAGGTTGAAGGTCCTAACGCTGAGGTTATCTATTCAACCTTTGATGAGCTTCCTGAGCATCATAAGAGAGTAGCAGAGATGGTAATGGAGAGGGCAAAGAGACTTGTTGAGCACGGCAAGGATGTTGTAATCCTTCTTGACTCCATCACAAGACTTACCCGTGCCTACAACATTGTTGTTCCTCCTTCAGGAAGAACACTTTCCGGTGGTCTTGATCCAGCAGCTCTCCACATGCCAAAGAGATTCTTTGGTGCAGCAAGGAACATGAGAGAGGGTGGTAGCCTTACAATCCTGGCTACAGCACTTATCGAGACAGGTTCCAAGATGGACGACGTTATCTACGAGGAATTCAAGGGAACAGGTAACATGGAAATGGTGCTCGACAGAAAGCTCCAGGAAAAG
>DFGW01000083.1 GCA_002372465.1 Butyrivibrio sp. UBA3740 | reverse complement strand
GCGAAGATACTTGAGACCGGTGCAATCCTCAAGACCGCATTCTGCGGTCCCTGCTTCGGAGCCGGAGACACACCTTCCAACAATGCATTCAGTATCCGTCACTCCACCAGGAACTTCCCCAACAGAGAGGGCTCCAAGGTTCAGAACGGACAGGTTGCATCTGTTGCACTCATGGATGCAAGAAGTATTGCCGCAACCGCTGCCAACGGAGGCGTGCTTACAAGTGCAGAGAACTACGAGTGCACATACAATAAGTATCAGTATCATTTCGATGCAGGCATCTATCAGAAGAGAGTATTCGATTCCAAGAATATTGCAGATCCGGATGAAAAGCTCATCCTCGGTCCCAATATCAAGGACTGGCCGAAGATGCCCGCACTTCAGGATAATCTCATCATAAAGGTTGTATCCGAGATCCATGATCCAGTTACCACCACCGATGAGCTCATTCCTTCAGGAGAGACTTCAAGCTACAGATCCAATCCTCTCGGACTTGCAGAGTTTGCCCTTTCACGTAAGGATCCCGAGTATGTGGGACGTGCCAAGGAAGTCAGGGCACAGGAGGAAAAGAGAGAGGCAGATGTTCCCTTCGAAGAGATGAGTGAAGAGATCGTAAATGCCGTAAAGACCATCCGCAGTGCATTCCCGGATGTCTCCACCGCAAATACCGGTATCGGATCCACCATATTCGCAGTAAAGCCCGGAGACGGCTCCGCAAGAGAACAGGCAGCTTCCTGTCAGAGAGTGCTCGGCGGATGGGCTAACATAGCCAATGAGTACGCTACCAAGAGATACAGATCAAACCTTATCAACTGGGGCATGCTTCCCTTCGTAATTGACAAGGGCGACCTTCCTTTTACCAAGGGTGATTATATCTTTATCCCCGAGATTAAGAAGGCTGTTGTTGAGAAGAACAACGATATCAAAGCTTACGCAGTTAAGGCTGACGGCCTCAAGGAGTTTACACTCCACCTCGGCGATTTGACCGATGAGGAAAGAGAGATTATCCTTAAGGGATGCCTGATTAACTACAACGCAGTTTAATAAATAATAAAAAGAAAACTCCGAAGCGTGGGCTTCGGAGTTTCAGACTGTAGACAAAGTCCTCGTTTTCGAGGACTTTTTTACTGTCTTAAGGCATCAGAAACGCCTATTTTACGGACTTTCATGGTATAATTATTATATCAAAATAAGGCGGTGTTCACTTCCATGATGTCTGAAGAAAACGAAAAAGTAAGGACTCAAATGTCCATTGTCTGTATAGATGAACTTGTTCCTCAAGATCATCTCTTAAGAATCATCGATAAAGCTATCGACTGGTCCTTTATATATGATCTTGTAAGGGACACTTACTCAGATGGAACAGGTCGTCCAAGCATTGACCCTGTTACACTTATTAAGATTCCATTCATTCAGTATTTATACGGAATCAAGAGTATGCGTCAGACTATAAAGGATATAGAAGTAAATGTTGCATATAGGTGGTTTCTTGGTCTTGAATTTCACGACCCCGTTCCACATTTCTCAACTTTTGGCAAGAATTATACCCGAAGATTTAAAGACACCGACATCTTTGAACAAATTTTTAAGCGTATCCTCGAAGAATGCTATCGTTTCAGACTCGTTGACCCTACGGAGGTGTTTGTTGATGCCACGCATGTAAAAGCCAGAGCAAATGGGCGAAAAATGCAAAAGAGAATCGCCGAACAAGAAGCTCACTTCTATGCTGAGATGCTTAGGAAAGACATAAACTCTGACAGAGAACTTCACGACAAGAAGCCTCTTAAAGACAAAGATGACGATAATAATTATGGTTCCGGTGGCGGTAACTTCAGTGATTATACCGATGACGTACCGAATGATTCCAAAGTAATTAAATGCAGCACAACAGACCCTGAAAGCGGATGGTTTCACAAAGGAGACCATAAAGAAGTCTTTGCTTATGGAATCGAAACTGCCTGTGATAAAAACGGATGGATTCTTGACTTTACCGTAAACCCCGGTAATGAACATGACAGCAAAACATTTAAAGGCCTTTATGACAGAATCAAAACCATAGGCATGAAATCATGTGTAGTTGATGCCGGATATAAAACGCCTGCGATAGCAAAGTTACTTATAGATGATGGAGTGAATCCTGTATTTCCTTATAAAAGGCCAATGACCAAGGCCGGATTTTTCACAAAATCAGAGTATGTTTATGATGAATACACCGACAGTTATATCTGCCCCAATAACAAGACGTTAAGGTATTGTACCACCAACAGAGATGGATACCGTGAATATAAAAGCAACGGTTATATATGTTCCGAATGTCCGTATCTTTCCCAATGTACCAATAGCAATACCCATGTAAAGCTTGTAACCAGACATGTATGGGAAGATTACATGGAAACATGCGAGGATATCCGGCACACGTTGGGGATGAAAGAACTGTATTCACTCCGCAAGGAAACAATAGAACGAATCTTTGGAACAGCCAAAGAGAATCATGGATTCAGATATACCCAGATGTATGGCAAAGCGCGAATGAAGATGAAAGTCGCGCTGACCTTTGCGTGCATGAATTTAAAGAAACTGGCAATGATTAAAGAAAGATGGGGGTTACAGCCTGCATAAAGCGGGCTATAACTTCCCCTTTTATTTTCAAAAAAATGGAAAATCTATAAAATACAGTAAAAAAGCACTTCCAAAACAAATAGTTTCAAAAGTGCTTTGTCTACAGTCTGAAGGATATCCTTAACGGATATCCTCCAGACTGTAGACAAAGTCCTCGTTTTCGAGGACTTTTTTACTGTCTTAAGGCATCAGAAACGCCTATTTTACGGACTTTCATGGTATAATTATTATATCAAAATAAGGCGGTGTTCACTTCCATGATGTCTGAAGAAAACGAAAAAGTAAGGACTCAAATGTCCATTGTCTGTATAGATGAACTTGTTCCTCAAGATCAT
>DFGW01000016.1 GCA_002372465.1 Butyrivibrio sp. UBA3740 | reverse complement strand
TTTTTCCGACAAAAGTTCCGGAGGAAGAAAACCAAAGATTTATAATTGACAGTAAGTTTTCTGTCAATTATACTTACAACTAATAATTTTTCAGAAAGAGAGACGCTATGGCAAGACTTAATCTCGTCACAAGATATATGGTCAATGAGACATCCGTGAATATGATTCAGGGGTTTGCTTTTGATATGTGTGATGAGGATAAGGTTATTTGTAAGGCATAGATAGTGCTTTATAACTGAAATAGTTTACAGGGCCTCATCAAGCGATAAGTTTGATGGGGCCTTATTTTATACATGAAAAGAACTTTAGGAGGTGGCTATGAGAATAAAGGAGCAGAAATATCTTTTACCGGATGGACGAGAGGTTACCATTAAGAGCGCAGGTCCGGAGGATGCGATGAAGGTAAAGCTTCTTAGGGAAGCATCTGCAGCTGAGACGCATTTTATGGCAAATATATTTGAGTAAGGAGGAATAGTATGATCATAAAGAACGAAATACCAATACTGGAGTATGATGATGCTTCAAAGGAGGTCATAGTCCCGGACCATGAAATGGATGGAATCGAATTGCCTGAGAAATGCCTGTTTGCTTTTCTCGGAGAGGTAGTTCACAGGTATGCCGGGGACAACAATGCTGAGATAGTAAAAGAGCTGATAACTGTATCTCACAATATCCGTGTGTATGTACTTCACGAAGAAAATGAAGACATATGCCTTGTGCAGTCCCCGATAGGCTCAGCTTCCGCAACTCAGGTGCTGGACACCCTGGTCAGCAGCGGCTGCAAAAAGGTGATAGCTGTTGGCTCCTGCGGAGTGCTGGCAGAAATACCCGAAAACGCATTTCTTGTTCCGACAAAGGCACTCAGGGCAGAGGGAACTTCTTATCACTATCTTCCGCCTTCAAGGTACATTGAGCTGGACGAGGAACCGTTGGAAGCAATCGAGAGCTCTTTTGCCAGGCATGGTCTTCCCTTTACGACATGTACTACCTGGACTACGGATGGATTCTTCAGGGAGACAAAAGACATGGTGAAGTACCGATTGGAGGAAGGCTGCTCGGTGGTGGAGATGGAGTGCTCTGCACTTGCAGCATGCTGCAGGAAACGTGGCGCGAAGTTTGGGCAGTTTCTGTTTACTGCTGATTCCCTGGCAAATGTCCATGAGTACGATGCAAGAGATTTTGGAACTGATTCTCATGAAAAGGCACTGCTGTTGGGGCTGGATATACTGAGGGAGTACAAGTAAAGCAAAGAGCCTTAGGATAAAAAAGGTACTATATCATTCCTTATATGTTTGTGGTAGGTTCAAATCAGGCAAAGTGATTTGTAATTTGAAAGGAGACCTGCCATGAAAAATATAAGATTAGTTTTAATTGGAGAATTGATACTGTTCATTGGTGTATTTATGATCAACGTTCTGGGCGGTAGCTGGGGAATGTCTGCCGCCTTATGGTTTTTTGATCTTCCGTCTTTGCTTCTTATAGTACTGATCTTTGTTCCGGGACTGCTCATCATGGGGGAATGGAAGAATTTTATAAAAGCATTTTCTGTTGGCATCAGGCCCTTTAGTCTTTTGGAGCTCAAAAACATAATTGGGGCAGTAGACGCGGCCCAGAAACTTACTGTATACGGAGCTTTATTTGCTATTATTATATCAGGTGTCCTTTTGATGGGACGGCTGGATGATCCATCTACCATAGGCCCTAATCTGGCTGTTTGCTTTCTTGCAGGGTTCTATGCTGTTATTATCGAGTTTCTGCTCCTTCCACTGAGGATTAATGCGGAGCGGAAGATGAATGAAGAAATGGATCTGGGAGAATGACTAAGAATGAGAAAAAAATCATTATAATAGTAGCAATCGTAAGTGTCATTGCAATCATCGGAGCACAGATTTATAAGACGGTGACAGCCTTTCATTATGAAGATCACCTGGATGAGGTTTTGATTTCTGTGGACGGCGATACATTGACGCTCCGTGAATTTGGCTATTATATATACACGACTGAGGAATTCGTCCAGAAGCAGGCCCTTATATATGACCCTGAAGACCATCTGCACTGGTGGAACACACACTTTTCCGCCGGCCTTGATTCACAGTTTGTCAGTGAACTGGCTATGAAAACAGCGATAAACACGTACTTATCTCATGAGATTTATTATAGCGAAGCGCATGAGGAAGGAACCGAGTTAACCTCATCGGAGGAAGAAGCTGCCAAGGCAGAAGCAAAAGAACTATACCAAAAAATGAGCGCCATCCAGCTGGAGAGAACAGGACTTAATGAGGCGCTTATCTATTCCGCGATTTGCAGACAGAAGCTTGCTGCAAAATATGCCGGGTATCTGGCACTTGGCATCGATTTTTCAGGATATGAAGATGAGCCAAGTGCATTGCTCAGCGGGGATGGAGATTATTTTCAGAGCGTTATCCTGCCACAGCACAAGGTGGAGATAAACGAAAAACTTATGAAAAACCTGAAGATGGGAAGAATTACAGTGAACATCGACAGTTTCTGAGGTTTTTTCTCTTTATTCGCATTCATGATATCATAGTTATAAAGTGATTTAGTAGAAATGAGATAATTAACAACTATGACTCAAGGATCAATAACCAAAAATCTGATAATGTTTGCTATCCCGGTGTTCTTCGGACAACTTCTCCAGCAGCTCTACAATGTGGTTGACTCGGTAGTTGTGGGAAACGTCCTGGGAAAAGAGGCATTGGCAGCGGTAAGTACAACAGGAAGCCTTATCTTTTTGATGGTAGGCTTTATAAACGGCCTGTTCATGGGCAACAGCGTCATTATCGGTAAAAGATACGGCGCAGGCGACTATGACGGAGTAGCGGTTGCAACTCACACAGGAATAACCTTTGCGATCATCATGGGTCTTTTTATGTCTGTGTTTGGCTATTTTTTCACCCCTAAGCTCCTGGGCTGGATGGGAACTCCTGCAGATGTAATGCCAAGATCCACTCTTTACTTCAAGATATATTTCCTGGGAGGTCTTGGAAATATTCTGTATAGTGCCTGCTGCGGCGTATTTCAGGCAGTGGGGGATTCAAGACGCCCTCTGTACTATCTGATCGTCAGCACAATTCTCAATACAGTTCTGGATATTGCTTTCGTTAAGTTTCTGGGATTTGGAATCGGAGGTGCAGCACTTGCCACCATCATCGCACAGTTTGTAAGTGCGATCCTTGCCTTTTCCAAGCTTGCCAGGGTTGAAGGCCCTCATAGGATTTATCTTAAGAAACTGCGGATTCATGGTGACACTCTGAAAAAAGAGCTGATGATAGGCTTCCCGACAGGAATCCAGAACAGCGTTATCGCCATAGGAAACGTGGTAGTGCAGTCTAACATAAATGCCTTTGGCTCAGTTGCCATGGCAGGATGCGGAAGCTATTTCAAACTGGAAGGTTTTGTGTTCCTTCCCATAACCTGCATGTGCATGGCCCTCACCACCTTTGTAAGTCAGAACATTGGTGCCGGAAAAATAGACAGAGTTAAAAAAGGCTCTGTCATCGGTAGTATTATTGGCGTGACCTGCGCCGAAGTGATCGGAGTTATCTGTTTCTTCTTTGCACCTGTCTTTCTCAGGATATTCTCAAGTGACCCGGAGGTTCTTTTGATAGGTTCGACCCAGGCAAAGACTGAGAGTTTGTTTTTCTGTCTTCTTGCCCTTAGCCACTGCCTTGCAGGAATCTACAGAGGCGCCGGCAAGACTACGATTCCCATGATCGTTATGCTCTCGAGCTGGTGTCTGCTTCGAATAACCTACATAACCATAATTGTCCGGATAATACCTGTTGTTAACGTGATCTTCTGGGCATACCCACTTACATGGTCAGTGAGCTCTATTATTTTTGTTATTTACTACTTCAAAGGTAACTGGATGATTATTTCAACCGAAAGGAACGGATGAAATCATGAAGGGCACGCTTCTTAGCGACAATGCGGGGAATAATATAATTAAGGAAAGCGCCTTAAGGCTTAGCAAGGCCGGGTTTGAAGACAGCTATATAGACCTTTTTACCGAAAAAGCTGTCGATCTGCTCAATGACTATGCCAAGCTGATGGGGGAGAATACCGAGATTGAATATTTCTTCGTCAAAGGGCTGGTGAGTATGGAGCTCAGGGTCATCATCCCCGGGAAGCAATATGACCCCTTTGACGTAGGAAGCGGGGCAAAGAAGCGCAGGCTTGCCAGTGTTGTGAGCACCAATCTGAACACGGAGACAGCCAAAGTATCCTACCACTATACACTGGGCCGTAATATCCTGTCTGTAAGTCTTCCTCTGACCCAGAGACATAAGTCCATCCTCAAGAATCCTGTAGTCATTGCGGTAGTCCTTGGTGTGGCCCTGGGGCTCTTATGCAGGCAGTTGCCGGAAAGTGCAAACAGTTTTATTGTCGATGAGATAGCATCGCCTATACTGTCTATCATTCTTGGGATTTTGTCCGAGATAATGGGGCCGGTCATATTCATTTCACTGGTAACCTCTATCATTGCCATGGGCAGCATCAATGACCTGACCAATCTGGGCTTCAAGATCATTGGGCGTTTTGTTGTGATCATACTGTTCCTGATCGGCGTATCCATGGTAGTCTCTGCATTTTTCTTCCACAGTTTCGGAAACGGAAGTGTAAGCTTTGCGCCACATCAGCTGATACAGCTTATCCTGGATATTATCCCTACAAACCCGCTGCGCCCCTTCATTGAAAACAAGACCCCACAGATTGTTATTCTTGGAGTTTTGATGGGAGCCGCGCTATTGCTTCTTGGAAACAGCGCTTTGGAGCTGAAAACCATACTGACCCAGTGCAACGAATGGATCATGAGCACCATGAAGATAGTCCTTACCATTATGCCTGCAATACCGTTTCTGAGTCTTTTTACCACTATTGCAAAGGGCAATGGCCGTGAGATACTCCAGGGCTGGAAATTCATTGTGGCATCATATCTTGTCTATACCATCTGCCTGGCTGTTAAGTTTATCAAGACCTCTGTCAGGACAGGCATCAGGATCAGGGACTTATGGTCCGGGATGGAGTCCATAGTCAAGATGGCATTTGTGACAGGATCAACGGCAGCGCCTATTAAAAAAGCCTATGAGATCTCTGAGAAGGACTTTAATATCAAACCGGAATTCACATCCTTCTGGATACCCATGTGTTCTGCGATGCTCAGCCCCAAGACGACCATCAATACCGTTCTTGCTGCCTTTATGGTGGCAGAGATGACAGGAATGGCAATATCCACCTCCTTCCTCATGGTACTGATCCTGGTGGCGCTGGAGCTTTCTATCGCTTCTACAGGAACGACCAGTGCATGGACCATTGTATTTGCCTCACTCTCCATGCCTACCAGCTATGTGGGACTTTTTACTGTGTACCGGCTTCTGACTGCCAATTATGGTGCAGGCTGCATCGAGGCATACGTCACACTTGAAGAAGTGGAGGCTGCCCACAAACTGGGCGGAATAAAACAAGAAGCTTAAGAGGAGTCATTGGCAATGGAAATATTTGAACTTGGAGAAAGCTCGGCGCAGACTGTACTGATTCAGCCTGTGGACCAGCATGACCTTGAAGTCATAGAAAGTGAATTTGAGCAGATACGTAGGAGCACAGGAAAAGATCTTTTGCTGCGGGCATACAAAGTGAAGGACTGGAACAAGGAGCTCTCCCCCTGGAAGGCTCCTGCGGTGTTTGGAAAAGAGGATTTTGGAGAGGGGGCTTCCTATACTCTTTCTGAAATAGTAAAAAGCTGTGAGGATGAGACAAAGACCTACTACATCGGTGGGTATTCTCTGGCTGCCCTCTTTTCTCTTTGGGCTGTCTATCAGACAGATCTGTTTAAAGGCGTTGCTGCTGCGTCGCCTTCCATGTGGTTTCCCGGCTTTGATGAGTATATGAAAGAGGGTGACCTTCGGTGCGGCGGTGTTTACTTAAGTCTGGGAGATAAAGAAGAAAAGGTCAGAAACCCGGTCATGGCAACGGTTGGCGACAGGATAAGAAAAGCCCACGCCATGCTCCTTGAACAAAGCGTTAACTGCGTCCTTGAGTGGAATCAGGGCAATCACTTTAAGGAGCCTGACGTTAGGACTGCCAAGGGTTTTGCCTGGCTCCTTGATCAGAGTCTGTGATTTATAAAAGAAGGGGACAGGAATGAAGCGAAAGCTCTTTTTCATGATAATATGTACGGCGCTGCTGGTGGGATGCGGTGTTTCGAAGGAGAAGCCGGGACCTGCGGCGGATTCGCAGGATACATTGGGCACAGTGGATTCATCAAATGCATCGGATCCGGCAGATACACTGGATATAGTGGGTTCAGATGCTTCCTACGGGGTATTCATCGGGGCAGGGCCGGAAGATCTGGCTAAGATGCTTGACTATGACACTGTGGTGATCGATGCACAGTACTTTGACAGGGCACAGATTGAGGAGCTTCAGTCGACCGGACATAAGGTGTACAGCTATATAAATGTGGGATCGCTGGAGAATTTCAGGCCATACTATCAGGATTATCAGCAGTACACGCTGGGCGTTTATGAGCACTGGGAGGATGAGTGCTGGGTGGATGTATCTGCTGCAGAGTGGCAGGATTTTATTCTTGAGGAACTTGCGCCGGATATCCTTGGAAAGGGCGTGGATGGGCTATTTGTCGATAACGTGGATGTCTATTATGTTTATCCGGACCGGGAGATCTTTGATGGCACGGAAAAGATACTGAAAGGTCTGAAAAGCCTTGATACCTATGTGGTCATAAACGGCGGAGACAACTTTGTCACAAAATACATTGATGAAAATGGGGCCTTCAGGGATATAGCTGATGGCGTTAATCAGGAATCGGTGTTTAGCAGGATTGAGTGGGATGACGACACCTTTTCTGAGAATGACCCCAAGGAGCAGGAATATTTCCGGGAGTATGTGGAGAAGGTTGCGGATAATGGCGGAGATGTGTATCTTCTTGAATATACCACAGACTCAGGACTGGCTTCGAAGATCAGGGAATATTGCAGTCAGCATGGCTTTAAGTATTACATTTCAACTACTTTGGAACTATTATGAATAACATGACTAATAATATCAAACTTGTTCGCAGTAAGCGAAAATCCATATCAATAGAAATAACACCGGATGCCCGGGTGATCGTCAGGGCGCCATACTATGCCTCGGTCAGCGAGATCAATCGACTGATTGGAGAAAAGGCAGACTGGATACATAAGCACCTTAAGAAGATGCAGGCGCTGCAGAAACAGCGAAGCGAAGAGGCTCTGGAGCAGCTGACTCCCCAGGACATCAAGCTCCTTACCACCAGGGCTAAGCGCATCATCCCTCAGAGAGTGCGCTACTACGCAGGAATCATCGGAGTGGAGTATGGGCGCATCACCATCAGGATGCAAAAGAGCCGCTGGGGAAGCTGCTCCGCCAAAGGGAATCTGAATTTCAACTGCCTGCTCATGCGCACCCCGGACGAGATAATTGATTATGTGGTGGTTCATGAGCTGTGTCATTTAAAAGAGCTAAACCACTCAGAGAGGTTCTGGGCTGAGGTGGAGAAGGTCTTTCCGGACTACAGGGAGAGGCGAAAATGGCTAAAGGATCATGGAAACGAAATAATGTATAAGTAGTTTCTTAAAAAATAATAAAATTTCTATAAGTCTCAGATTTATGAAACAAAATTCCGATAAAATATAAGAGGAGGATTTTACGCTCTTTTACTATAATTTTGTCGGGAGATGAATCATTATGAAGAAAAAGATTGTTTCTATTCTTATCGCCGGAGTTCTGGTTTTATCAAGTGTAAGGTATGCTCCATTCGGGATAGAGCAGGCCTTTGCGCTGGAGGTGGAAGATGCGGGTGATATAGGTCTAAAGGAAGAAACTGAAGAATCTAAGGATGATACGGAAACTTCAGAGACTTCATATTCTGAAGAAGAGCCGGAATACGTCAAGATATCCGGTTTCGGTGAGCTGCCTGAAGACGTTGTATATCAGGAGGTCAAGGCAGGCACCATTCTCGATGAAATAGTTTTCCCTGATACATTACGAATAGACGTAGTCCCTGATACAGACCGTGAGGAGAGGATTGCCAGGAAGCTGGGCGAGGAGAGAGCTGCAAGGGCTAAGGATAAGGAAGAAGATGAGGCAGCAGCTGCTCTTTCATCTTCACTGGATGAGGAAGAGGCAGGCCTTGAGGACTCTTCAGAGTCTGATGAGGAAGAAATAATCTTCTTTGATTCTGAGACTGGCGAAGCTATCACCGGTGTGATCGGTGAGGAAGAGAACAGCGATTACAGCTCAGAAGGCAGTGGCGAGCAGGAAACTGAGTACAACCATGATTCCGGCAGTTCAAATACTGTCCAGTCAGGCAGTTCATCTTCAGGCAGTGCATCTTCAGGAAGCACAAATGTTGCACCAGCCGTGGAAGAGCCTGCCCCTGAACAGCCAGCCGCCAGCGAAGAGACTGGTAGCGGAAGTGAAGACCAGGGCAGCGACAACAGTGAAGCTGCTCCTGAAACACCTGCTCCGGAACCTGTTCAGTCAAGCGGCGATTCAGGTGAGAGCACAGAGCCTGCTGATAAATCAGGTGATCTTATTGGTATGATAAAGTCAGCATTTTCAAAGCTGACTGTTTATGCTGCAGAAGAAACAGAAGATGAGGATAAGGCTTCAGAGGATACATCTTCTGAGGATAAGGAAGAAGCGGAAGAAGCTGCTGATGAGTCAAAGGATGAGACTTCCGAAGATGCCGGAAGTTCTGAAGATTCCGCTGCAGAAGATGCTTCATCCGAAACTGCAGATATCGATCCCGACGACTTCGTTGACGAGGATGGCATCAGCCATGAGATGGTCTCCGGAGTGCAGTGGGTTCTGGATTATGAGAAGAACGGAACAGATCAGTACAATCCTGACCTGGTTGGAATGGAGTATGTATTTACCCCTATCCTTCTTATTCCTGATTTCTACTATATTGAAGCTGAGCTTCCAACCATAACCGTAAAGATCCTGGACGAGAACTTTGTCTTTGACGAGACAGTAGAGGTCGATGGCGTCAAGATCAGAGTAAGGGCCGACAAGGGAGTGTTCCCTGAGGGCTCTACTATCCATGCAGAAAAGCTTGTGGACGAGGACGAGGCAAAGGTAAGCGAGGCTGTAAATGATGTTTCTGATGATGAAGGCATCGTTGTTAAGTCCTATTCCTTCGACATTCAGATCCATGACAGGATGGGAAAAGAAATTGAGCCCGACACCGAAAAGGGTCGAGTAATTGTATCCTTTGAGACTGATGAAATTGCAAACGAAGACCTCAAGGCAGATGTTTATCACATCTTGGATGAAGAGGCTGCAGCCGAGGTGGATCCTGAGGAGATAGTTGAAGTAGAGAAGTCTTCAGACGAGGAATCATCTGATGCTGAGGAGTCTCTTGATACCGAAGAATCTCTTGATGACGAGGCTTCTGATTCCTCTTATGACAGCGAAGGTAGCGCAGACTATGAAGAGCCCGTTTCCAAGGCTCCGCTTTTCATGGCAGCTGAAGATATGGTCATTGAGAAACTTGCTACAGTAGTAGTTGACGGCGAGGACACCAAGGCTCTGGAGGCTGTAACCAGTGGCTTCTCAAAGTATACACTGACATTCTCAATTGCTGATGTTTCAAAAGATATCACGGATGTATCATTTGTTTGCCTTGACAGCGTTATAGAGGAAAAGGTGATTCCTGTCAGTGACTATGATCAGGTAGAAATAATCAGTGCAAACTATGGGTCTGTTAAGGACTATGCGTATTGTGCAAAGCTTCAGGATAGTGATGATAATGATATTCCTGACACTGAAAGTACAGGGGCGACTGTCTTTGATGATGGATGCTATATTCCGGATGAAGACGGAAAATGGTTTCTGATCATAAGAAAGCCATTTACCGGAGCAAGTAAAAAGCTTACTTTGAAGTGTGAGCTTACAAATGTTGTCACAACTGTGACCAAGGATGTAACACTTACTGTGACGCAAAGTAAGTCAACACCAGCCTATTACGAGAATAAAAAGTATCCTTTCGCAGTTTATGCAGGAGATGATTCTTTTGTTCTAAAAGTTCATACCAAGAGTGATACAGATGGCGTTACATATCAGTGGCAGTACAGAAAGAATGGCACAAAGAATTGGATAAATATCGATTATGCAAATACGGAAGAATTTGGAACCAATAGCCTTTCTGGCTCGGCTACATTTAAGGTAAATGACTGGTTCCGCTGTCTTGTTAATGGTATAGAAGGCGAGGCTGTTCAGATAATAAACGAGAGAGGCGACGCTGGAAAGAGAGTATGGGTAAGCTCATTTGGAAGTGATACTCAGTGCTATGTGAGTAATGGAACCGTGGCCTATACTGTTGACGGTGATGTGACCTCCGGTGACGTTGTTATTGACATTGTTGGTCAATTCAAGAAAAATAAGACCACCTACATGGTGCAGACAGCAGATGAAAATGGCTGGAAGATGGTCTCAAATACTAATGCTGCTCCGGGCATGATGGACATTGATGGTACATGTACTCTGGATAGACTGCTATTTAGGTTTACCGGTGATCCGCAGCAGATTCATGTAGAAGCAGATCTTGGTAGTAACGAGAAGGCGCTTGCTATTGGAGGAAACACAGAAGTTGGTGATTATGACTTGAGCAGTGATCCCTATGATGGTTCACTTTATGGTATTCAGGATAGCAACAAGTATATCACCAAGCTTGCTTATATTGGTCTGAATTCTGTTGAGGAAGCACAGATTGCCATAAATTCCGGTAAAGGAACATTGTATCCTGCAATGGCAGTTGTTCCTATGACAGAACGAGGGTTGAGAGTATGGATTGATGATAAAAATGCTCAGCAGGCATACGAATTTAATGAGACTGGTTCCAGTGAAGTTCATGTAAAAGGTGAGTCAACTGAGTATACTGATGTTAAGCTTCTTAATGAAAACAAGCCTTCAGGTCTTGGTGTTTCCTGGATAGGCCAGGAGGGCGGAGTAGTTGAATTATCCTTTGCTGTAGGTACGTTATCGTCTGTAACAGAGCTTATAAGCACAAAGACTGCTAAATTTGTATTCAATCCGAGTACTTCAAATAATATTGCTGGAGCAAAACTTATTGGCGATGAATTGCTTGAATATGCTAATAATGCGGATCCTTCACCTAAAGTATCGGTAGAAGAAGTGATGACGCTTAAGACTGTATCTTCAAGTGATTCTGAAGTATCTGCTTTGAAAAATTCCTATCCGACTAGTAGTTCTACGAAGGTTACTAATGCAAGTGCCTCTAGTTCAAGTACATCCAGCAATTCCAATACCAATGCCTTCAAAGGTGTGGATTATTTTTCTTTGAATATTAAAGAAACTAAAGATGGTAGCAATCCAAAAGAGGTTGACGAAGTAGGTAAGGTGTTAACTATTGAATTAAGCTATGACCTTACAAATAAGAACTCTATCAAGATCATGAGAGTACATGATGGTGCCATCCAAACATTTTCTGAAGGTAGTAAAGGTGATTTAAGATACAAGTTAGATAAGGATGCTAACAAAATTACACTTTACACATCCAAGTTCTCAGGCTACGCCATCGGATACAAGGAAGATGTCTACTACACAGTGACCTTCGATGATGGAAATACAACCAATAAAGTGAAAGTTAAGAGCGGCGAGAAAGTTCTAAGACCTGCTGATCCAGTTAAGGAAGGTACTGCGTTTAAAGGGTGGTATTGGATTTCGAGTTCACCTAATACAAAGATTACAAAAACAAACGTAGACAAAGCTTCTGTTTATAATTTCGATAATGAAGTCAAAGCTGATATATATCTTACAGCGGGGTATACCGAAGCTACTGATACGAGTAAGAAGACTGACGGATCAGACAGTGATAACGACTCAAGAGCTCCCAAGACCGGAGACAGCCTCCCTGTAGTATGGCTTTGGGTAGTTATCCTGGCAGCAGGACTGGTTACCTTTACTTTGTCGCTTCGAGAGCTTAAAAATGCGGGAAAGCACGACGGTGAGCCAAAGCAGCCACCTAAAGGAATCAGAAAAGTTCTTTTGCTCCTAGGCATAATCTTAAGTACTACTGCAAAGTTCATTGTCCGGAAGCTGAAGGAAAATAAGACGAAGGCTCTTTTGACAGCCAGCGCAGCTGCAGTGGTTATATCAGCGATCGTGATCGCGACCACCATGTTCCAGTATAAGAACGCAGAAGATATCTACTATGAGGCCGAGGAGACCTATATTGCGGATTCAACAGAGGGCCTTACTGCTGAAGAAACTGCAGAGAGGGAAGAGAAGGGCTATGACTGGTGGGATTGCGCCAATGTTAATATCGAGGAGCTCCAGAAGAAGTACCCTGATGTGGTTGGCTGGATTTACTTCGAGAATGAGGACATCAGCTACCCTGTAATGTACTCAGGAGATAATTCCAAGTACCTGTCAACTGCCTATACCGGAGAGAAGGCAAAGGCCGGAGCGATTTTCATCGATGGCGAGTCAACACCTGATTTTTCGGACCCCCACAGCCTGATCTATGGACATAACATGCGTGATCTTTCCATGTTTGGAAAGCTTCGCTACTACAAGACCAATCCTGATTACTACAATGATCATCAGTACTTCCAGATATTTACCAAGGATTCTGTTTACAGATATCAGATCTTTGCATGTGAGGAAGTACCTGATAACCACGACGTTTTCTGGGTTTTTGGAAAAGAGCCGGACAACTACTGGAAGATGCTCAAGGAAGTGGAGAACGGATCTTTTATAGACACAGGGATCAAGGCAAACGAGTCAGATCACGTTATAACACTGGCTACATGCACAAATAATGAGACCGACAGACTTATCGTAAGTGCAGTTAGGACAGATGCATATAATTATGAGCAGTAATCTGGTATAAAAAAGTAGTGCAACTTAAACGTTTTCGTTGTACAATTAACAGAGATTGTGATATTTGTTTATCGCAATCTCTGTAACTGTCTATTAACTAATTTTTGTGAAAAAGAGGTATGAAAATGAGGAAATTCGAAGGCTACCAGAGGGGAGTAAATCTGGGAGGATGGCTCTCTCAGGCAGACGAAAAGACTAAAGAGCATTACGACACATTTATTGTAAAGGATGACATTAAGAGAATTGCCGGCTGGGGATGTGATCATGTTCGTCTCCCCATCGACTATATCGTCATTGAAGGCGAAGACGGATCTATGCTTGAAGATGGCTATACATACGTGGACAACTGCATCAGCTGGTGCAGAGAGTTCGGCCTCAACATACTGATCGATATGCACAATACCTATGGATATACCTTTGATCCTTTGGAGGTTAATGGTGACAAGGAGATTTTCTTCCACAATGAAGCTCTCCAGGAGAGGTTCTACATCATGTGGGATCGCATTTCCAAGAGATATGCAGGACAGAAGGATGTGGCATTTGAGCTTCTCAACGAGGTTATCTCTCCTGATATCAAGGATGAGTGGAACTCAATCGCTGACAAGGCTATTGATGTTATCAGAAAGAACGCTCCCGATTCATATGTGGTTGTGGGCGGCGTTTGGTACAACAATGTAAGAAGTGTACCTTTCCTTAATCCTCCCAAGGACGACCATGTGGTATACAACTTCCACTGCTATGAGCCCATGATCTTTACACATCAGAGGGCATGGTGGATGGACAATATGCCAAAAGACATTACGGTAGAATATCCTGCAACTACCGCAGAATACTCAGAGAAGTCCAAGAACCTTGATCCTGACTGGGCCGGAGCTATCCTCAAGATGAAGGTTAAGGAGACCGGTGCTGATTACTTTGCAGAGCTCTTTGAGCCTGCAGTAGAGGCTGCCACCAAGAACAACGCACCTTTGTACTGCGGAGAGTACGGTGTTATCGACCAGGCTCCTGTAAATCCTTCAACCCTGAACTGGCTTAAGGATATTCATGCTGCTTTTGAGAAGTATGGAATCGGAAGAGCACTATGGGTATATAAGGAGAAGGACTTCGGAATTGTTGGTCCTCACTATGATGAGATAAGAGATGAAATGGTTAAGAACCTATAAATAACTGGATCTTTAGCCTGTAAACAAAGTAGATTGGATTATATTCATATCCGCTTTTGAGTATTATAACCATATCCCGGATATCTATCAATGGACTTACGCGGCATAAATCCTTGCGACCTCATATGCATCTGTTTATGTGCATCAGGCATTAAAGCCGGTCGCTGCGGTTTATTCCACGGTTCCATTGACAGATATCCGGGATATGTTTTTTTGTCTGTAAGCGGATATGAGTTAAGAATTCGCCTATGGCGCCTTCTGGTAAATGACAGCTCACGGCGGCCTTGAGCGCAATGTTATGTGGATTTGGCTGGTATAAGACCGACTTCATGCCTTTGCATTGATATATGAATTTAGGCATGTAAGTTTTTAGCTATTCTTCATGCCTTTATCCGAAAAAAAGCCTTAGGTCATGAAGGCTAGCGTATAATCATCATGCCCCAAGCCCGAAATCAGGCTTTAGGTCATGAAGGCTAGTGTTAAATCATCATGCCCAAAGCCCATAAATAGGCCTGTGGTCATGCAGGACTGTGTAAACTTGGACATCTTAGAATGGATATGCCCATTACTTGGGGATATCCACCTTATCAATACCCGCTTACGGACCAAAAAGCCACCCTCAGATAGTTGTCAATGGAATCGTGGAATAAACCGATGCACCCGGAATTGATCAATGAAACGAATAGAATCATTCTTATGAGGGTGCAAGGATTTATGCCGCGAAAGTCCATTGAAAGACATCTGAGGGTGGCTATAATTACTGCAGCGGGTATTGATAAAGTTTTGTAGGATTGTGAGAGTGCTCTGCACGTAACAATCCGTGTTATTTATATTCATTTTTGTTCTGTTTTCTGAATTTGAGTGGCGTCATGCCGAATTCTTTTTTGAAGCTGGCTGTCATGTTCCCGGGGTATGGAAAGCCGCATTCCAGGGCAATCTCCGTGGCAGACATGTCTGTGGACAGGAGCAGGTTCTGAACGTGCTTTAATCTTGTAAGACACAGATATTCTGAAAAGGCCTTCCCAAGCTGGTTCTTGAACAGTTTGGAGAAGTAAGAAACCGAGTAACCTGAAATAGCTGCCACCTCATCGATGTTAAGAGATTTCTGATAGTTGCTCTCAATGTAGTATACAGCCTCCATTATGGGCTCTGACAGGGTGCTCTTATGGTGCTGGGTCTTCTCACTGGCACTTTCCCCTTTATCCCCAATAAGCATCAGAAGTGAATACAAAAGATATTTGATCTTGATGTCAGCAGCCTTTTGCTCCTCAGGCGTATCCAAAAGGTTTGATGCATCGTAGGCTTCAAGGAGTATCTTTGCCAGGTAAAAGAGCTCTTTTCCCTCATCAGGGGTAAACCTCTTGGGAAACTGACTGTAGAGATTATCCAAAAACTGAAGCCCAAGAGCTGCAGTCAGCTCTTTCGCAAAGTCAGGCGAAAACTTTAAAAGGAAGCTTTCGTAGTAATCTCCCGATTCAGGGACCGTGCGATGGTAGACAAAGGGCGCAATCCCGTTTATATAGCCTTCATGGAGGGAAAAACTCTTGGTGGGAGTTATGACCTTCCTGTCCCCGTGAATGATAAATGCCAGGGAATAATGATCCTGCGCCACCTCCATGGAGGACATCTCAAAGTCTCCTGAAAGCTTTCGGTGATACATGGTAAATTGTTTGCCCTGAGGCAGTGGTAGTGCCATGGCCTGACCCTCCTTACAAGGGTATCATACCATATGATGACATGAAATCATAATTTTTGGCTGATATAAGGGATAAAAATATAAGAAAATTATTGTCTCGTGAACGAAAATAAGAGACATGAAAAAGATAGATATGACCAAAGGCAGCATTATCCGCAAGGTGATAATGTTTGCAATACCAATTGTTATAGGAAATATTCTTCAGCAGCTGTATACCACAGTGGATACGCTGGTGGTGGGACATTACTGCGGAGATGCTTCTCTGGCGGCAGTGGGAACTAGCTCACAGCCGGTGGAGGTGCTTTTGTGCATCTTTCTGGGAATAGGTTCAGGAGTGTCGATCCTGGTATCACAGAGTATTGGGGCGGGAGATGAGAAGAAGGTTGAAAAGCTTGCCCATACTGCCACTTCCTTTGTCTACATGAGTGGAATACCAATCGCTATTATTGGCTTGTTCGCCGCTCCCTATATACTGAAGTTTATGGGAGTTCCTGAGGATGTATGGGATTCAGCCCTGATATATACAAGGATTGTATTCCTTGGGGCTCTTGGAAACATCGGCTACAACATGAATGCGGGAATATTAAGGGGCCTTGGTGACAGTGCTTCGTCCCTGTGGTTTCTGGTTGTGTCCTGTATTTCCAATATCGTCCTTGATCTTTTGCTGGTGGCAGGACTGTCCCTGGATGTACAGGGAGCAGCCATGGCTACAAGTATTGCAATGTTCTTATCATGGATAACCAGTGTTATTTATATTGAAAAGAGATTTCCACAACTTACTTTTTCGTTCCTGCCCAAGGACTTTGATCCTGACTGCATGAAGGGCATCCTGGCAATCGGCCTTCCTATAGGCCTTAATAATTCCTTATTCTCCTTTGGGCATATGGCTATGCAGACCCTTGTCAACGCACAGGGCTACATATTCATGGCGGGAGCTTCGATTGCAGGAAGGATCACTGGCCTTACCAATGTTGCAATAACAGCTGTTTCGGCAGCAGCTTCTACTTTCTCAGGGCAGAACTACGGGGCCAAAAACTATGACAGGCTCAGGGACGGTTACATCAAAATTCCGTTCATAAACGGAGCTGTGACCCTGGCTATGGGCCTTGCCGTTATATCCTTCAGGATGCCTCTTTTGCGGTTCTTTTCCCAGGATGAAATGGTGCTGACCTATGCCGGCAGATATGTGGTGGCAGTCCTTCTGTCTCAGTGGTGCTATGCGGTATTCAACTGCATTTCCAACATGGTGAACGGAGTCGGCTTTGTAAAATACACTACCGTGATCAATCTTTTGATGCTGTGGGCTGTCAGGATTCCAACGGCCTATATTATAAACAGGTTCTTTGACGGAACCTATATAATGCTGTCGATTGCCATTTCCTTTGCCTTTGGAATGGTTTGCATGATCGGCTATTATATCTTTTCCCCGGCCTGGAAGGAAATTATTTCGAGGGCTGATGGGCGTAGAGACTTTGATATTCCTTTGGAGACATTCCGTACTCTTTCCGGAAAGCCTTGAAAAAACTGGAATAATCCCTGAACCCGAACCTTTCATATGTCTTGCTGATGCTGTTTCCGCCTGTGATGGCGTTTCGGCACTCGGCAAGGCGTTTTTTTATTATGTACTGATGAAGGGATATTCCCAAAGTGTCTTTAAAAAGGTGGGAGACGTAGTACTTGCTGACAAAAAACTTCCCGGCGATGTCGTCTAAGGTGAGAGACTCCTCTAAGTTACTCTCCACGTAGGACAGGATATTCTGGAAAAGAGATATCTCATCTCCGCCGGTCTGTCGGTGCTCCTCATCGTAGATGGTGCGATTGATGGTGAGGATAAGGTCGCAAAGGCACAGGTGCCTGGCTGCTGCGCTGCCGTAGCGGTCGCTGGAGATCTCCTCCAAAAGGCGCAGGAACTTTGACTCCACCAGATGGAACTGGGCGGGAGCCAGATGATATATGTATTTGTGGAAGGCCTCTGCCTTCTGGATAAGGTACATGTAGTCTACTGACTCGCTCATAAGGGAGTTGCAGCACTGACGGCTTATCCAGAAAACAAACCTTCTGTAGTTCTTCTCCGGATCGTTCATGATGGCGTGGTGTTCTATGCCCGGCGGAACCAGCATCAGGTCCCCGGGAGACATCTTATGTTTCTCCGATTTCTCTTTTCCCGAAAAGATCTCCATGGTTATGTCACCTTCCAGAAACAGGTAACACTCATAGTAGTCGTGGGCATGGGGGCTTAAGGTCCTGAAGTTTCTGTCGGAGTAATAGAAGACCTCAAAGTCCGAGGAAACCATGTATTGTCTTGTGTTGAAGGATGATCTGAGTTTGTTTTTCATGGGTCTCTCCTTTTGACAGGGATATTCTATAACAATTTTTGCAAAGTTGGCAACAAGTAATTCTATTCAAATCTCCCTCCCGGACATATATGCTTAGGATAAAGAAAACAACACACTTTCAGTTAAAAAGAGGGAGAAAAAACTATGGAAATGACATTTCGCTGGTACGGCAGTCAGTACGATACAGTAAAGCTTTGGCAGATCAGACAGATCCCCGGAGTCCACGGGGTTATCACAACACTTTACAACAAACAGGCAGGAGAGCTCTGGGAGCAGGATGAGATCAAAGCCCTGAAGAAGGAAGTGGAGGCAGAAGGCCTTAAGATCGCAGGTATCGAGTCTGTTAACGTCTCAGATGCTATTAAGGCAGCTACAGCCGACAGGGATCTTCACATTGACAACTACATCAAGACCCTTGAGAACCTGGGTAAAGAGGACATCCACATGGTGTGTTACAACTTCATGCCTGTATTTGACTGGACCAGGACAGAGCTGGCAAGGAAGAGAGAGGATGGCTCAACAGTTCTTGCCTACACCCAGGAGGCCGTTGATGCAATAGATCCTGAGAAGATGTTTGAATCAATCGCAGGTGATGCCAACGGCGCAATTCTTCCCGGCTGGGAGCCTGAGAGAATGGCCAAGGTAAAAGAGCTCTTTGAGCTATACAGTGGAGTTGACGAGGATAAGCTCTTTGAAAATATTGTATATTTTCTTAAGGCTATCATGCCTGTCTGCAACAAGTAT
>DFGW01000150.1 GCA_002372465.1 Butyrivibrio sp. UBA3740 | reverse complement strand
TCATTCCAGTATTTTTCTTTTATCTTTCCTACACAAATAATACTGATCCTGCTCAATTAAGCCCCTTACTTAGATTCCTTTCCGCCTGAAAGTAGGCTCCTAACACCATTATTCAGGGCGCCATCCTTTGTCATATAGATATGGTTTTCGGAATTTTCTCTTTCACTGAGAACAGGAATCTTGCCCTTATCATCCAAGGCCGCATAACTAACCTGGTCAAATGCCCCGGCGTTGCAGCTTCCAATCCACTCAGTAGTATTTCCGTCCTTGTCAACAAGAATTATATACATATCTCCGTTATACTTGCCGCCTGAAAAGCCGCCAATTGCATTCTGGAGATAAATGTCTTCGCTGTTCATGTATTCGTAGTTGTAGTCATAGTGCTCCTGGCCTTTTCCCTCCGGAAGGTCGTTAGCCCACTGCCCGGAATAAAGGTGTTCAGTAACAACATAGCTGTTGTAGTCAGGGTAAAAAGAAACCCAGGTGCCATCGCCACTTCGTACACCGCCTGACCAGTTTCCAAAATAGTACTGGTCATTTGCATAAACAGCCAGGCCCATTCCTTCCGGAAGGCCTTCCTGATTTCTCTCACCGTAGTAGTAATAGTCACTTGTTCCTGACAAAGACAAAGACATGGCCTCATATCTCTCCAGGTGAGCCAGGTCTCTTACTGCATCCATATTGCCGTCGGACCAGTAGGTATACATATCCTGAAGCTGGACCGGAGTTTCATACTTTATGCCCCTGTAAACATTCTTAAGAGAAGCTGCACTTGTAGCATAGAAGCTGTTCCCTGAAACCGTTCCGTTTCCTTTTACCTGATTCTTTTGCTCTGAAAATGTGAGCACAGAGGATCCTGTAGAACCAGAATCCTCTGCACTTTGCAAATCACTTTCAGATGATCTTTCTTCACTTGAGGTGATGACAGAATTCTCCCCGGATCCGTTGTCCTCCTGGCTTGAATACTTTGCTATATTCTCCTCAAGTTTTTCGCCATCGTCGTTCTTTTTTCCTGAAAGGGCAAGAAACAACACAAGTATCAAAAGAATAACTGACGCAATACCTGCTGTGATGGCTATTTTTATTTTTTCCTGTCTGTCCAAAACAGTCTGCTCCTTAAATTCAGATTATCTTTCCTTGCCGTAGAAGAAAAGTCCAAGCATTCCGGGTCCTACATGTGCTCCGGAGAAAGGCTCATGCTGAGCAATGGTTATGGGAGTATCAGGAGCAATCTCTTCTATCATGCTCTTTAAGGTCTTAGCTTCCTCAAGGCAGTCCCCATGGGATATACAGATATGCTGATCCGGTATATCCATGACCTTCTCCTTAAACTTGCCGACAAGAGCCTTGATAGCCTGACTTCGGCCTCTTACCTTGGCGCAGGATACTATATGCCCCGTGCTGTCGCCATAAAGAATAGGTTTGATATTTAAAACGGTACCGATTGTGGAAGCAACACCGCTGACACGACCTGTTCTTCTGAGGAAATTAAGATCATCAACTGTGAAATACTGACACATATGTGGTACATCAGCATCAATGATCTTAGCTGCTTCCCTGACATCTTCGCCCTTGCTTGCAAGTTTGGCAGCTCTGACTGCCAAAAGGCCATTTCCAAAGCCGCAGCCATGGGAATCAACTATATGAACAAATCTTCCGGGAAACTCTTCCATCAGTTCATCAGCCGCATTTACTGCAGCATTATAAGTTCCACTGATGCCTGAGCTCATGGAAATATAAATGATATCCTGCCCCTGTTCAAGAACCGGACGAAAATGTGTCTCAAACAGATGAGTATTTAAAAGAGATGTCTTTGCAACCTTTCCGTTTCTCAGATCATCATAAAAAGCATGACCATCAAAGTGGTCCACATCCCCAAGATATGTCTGTGGCACGTCATCCAGCAGATAATCATTGGGGATGAGTTTTATTCCTTCAAGCATTTCCTGAGGAAGGTTTGCACATCCATCAGCAAATACTACAAAACTATAGTTCATAATAACCCCACTTTATTTTGAAAGATATTCGTCGATGCCCTTTGCTGCTGCTCTTCCTGCACCCATAGCAAGGATAACAGTTGCAGCACCGGTAACAGCATCACCACCGGCAAATACACCCTTCTTGGATGTCTGACCGTTAGCTTCATCAGCTACGATACATTTTCTTCTGTTGATCTCAAGCCCCTCAGTTGTTGAAGAGATAAGAGGGTTAGGTGAAGTACCAAGAGACATGATAACTGCATCGCACTCGATCTCGAATTCTGATCCGGGAATCTCAACAGGGCTTCTTCTTCCTGACTCATCAGGCTCACCAAGCTCCATGCGTATACATGTGATGCTCTTTACCCAGCCGTTCTCATCCTCGTGGATCTCCACAGGGTTTGTGAGAAGGTCAAAAATGATGCCCTCTTCCTTAGCGTGATGAACCTCTTCCTTACGGGCAGGAAGCTCTTCCTCACCACGTCTGTAAACAACGTGAACCTCAGCTCCAAGTCTAAGTGCTGTTCTGGCAGCGTCCATAGCAACGTTTCCGCCACCCACAACTACACACTTTTTAGCCTTCATGATAGGTGTAGTTGAATTCTCATCAAAGGCCTTCATC
>DFGW01000244.1 GCA_002372465.1 Butyrivibrio sp. UBA3740 | reverse complement strand
AGTTGGATGATGCTGCTTCTGCGGTTAGTACAGTTAAAGAACAGAATGAAATGATTGAGGAATACAATTCCTGTATTGAGGCAGGTGAAGCACTGGAAAAGATTGTTAACCAATCAGAGAATGAAGCTTCTTTCGCTGACGTTTATACAAAGGGAGAAGAGACGAAGGGTATTGTTACTGGGGATGATATTACTGTTAGCGAAGGGAATGTTAACGTTGATACATTTTCTCTTGATGATGATTCTGCTTTTAAGGACGCAAATAGCGCAAGAGTTGGATATGAAGGCGCAGATACTTCTGATGGAAAACATATAACGGGTGCATCAGAGTATGCAAATGATGCAGTTACCAGATATGAAGAAGTTATACGTGATGCATCAGAATATGTTGAAAATGGGGCTAAGGCGGATGCTACAGGTGTTCTTTTAAAGAAAATAGAAGATTGTGTCGTTCAGGCTGGTAAAGACTTTGATGATGCCAAGAAGGCTTTTGAATGTGCTGACTCTGACTTGAAAAAAGCTGAGACCGAATTCGCAGAGGCTGAAATCGCTTATGCTAAAGCGCAGTCCATCTATAATGCAGCAAAAGCGGCTTATTCAAAAATGGAAGAACCTGAGGATGATGAAACTCTTACAAATAGTAGCATTTCCGAGGCGAAAGGACACCTTGTTAATGCAACAAATGCTTTTTATGAAGCAAAGAATAATTTTTATTCAGCCAGAGAAAAAGTGAATGATAAGATAAAATCCCGTAACTCAGCTCAATATGAAACTATTATTGCTATTCAGAATACCATAACTGAGCTTGCTTATAGGAATGCCGAGGAGGCTCTAAAAATAGCGACAGCAGATGTGAATGCACTTACTGCAATTGAGAAGAAGGATGGTGTTGATGTTGGAAAGACACTAGGACTGGCGGAGTCTCTTTTGGGAAATACTATCAGGCAAAGATCAATTGCTTTTGATGCTTTGGGAAAAGCGTTTAGCTCAAGAAATCTTGCTGTTGAAATTCTTAGTAGAGCGGGTGTACTAAAGAAAGATGCCGATGAGGCTTTGACAAAAGCCGGACAGGCTAAGAAAGATGCTGATGAGGCTTTGGCAAATGAAGAAGAGGAGAAGAAAGATGCTGAAAAAGCGGTGGTTATAGTTCCAAATCCTTCAAGAGAATCTTATGTTGTAACTGAGACTGGTACTTTTGAAGAATCAGAAACAAATATAGTAACGGCATTACCGATAGCAGCTTCTTCGACAGCTAAGGCAACAACGGCCGCGTTTCTTGGTGAGACAAGGCTGGTAATAGAATCATCTAGCGCTGAGAAAACAACGTCTAGTGTTCTAATTGCTGGTCGGGGTACAGAAGAAGTTTCAGCGGCAGCTGGCCAAGAGAAGGAATCCCAAGATGTTCGGGAAGATAATGATGCTTCTGCAGTTCAGCAGGAGAATATTTCAGAGAATGAAGAAGAGAAAAAACCTACAGTTAACATTATTGATGAAAATACAGCTAAATCAGCTGCCCCTATAGTTGAGGAAAAATCTTTTGCATGGGGGTGGCTAATACTTGTCGGAGCTGGTATTGCCGGTGTGGCTGTAGAAGAATATGCAAGGCGTAAAAGCATTAAGTCTAAGGCAAACGGCACAAGCAATGTAACAGATAAAAAACTTTGATATAAAAAGGTAATGTAGAGAGACTATCCGAAAGGCTAGTCTCTTTTTACGTTAGTATGATATACTTGAAGAGACGGTATTGTTTGTGGTTACAACTATATATGGGAGGTTTAAATGCACGAATCCGGAGAAGACTACATTGAAACTATTTACCTTCTGAAGAAGAAAAAGGGCGTTGTACGCTCTATTGATGTTGCTAATGAGCTTGGATTTTCAAGGCCAAGTGTTTCAAGGGGCGTGGGCCTTTTGAAGGAGCAGGGGCTCCTTACCATGGATGAATCAGGAGAACTTCAGCTTACGGATGAAGGGCTTAAGACTGCCAAAAAGGTCTATGAGAAACACACCAATCTCACCACCTTCCTTATGATGACGGCGGGAGTTGATGCAGAGACGGCGGAAACGGATGCCTGCAGGATTGAGCACATTATCAGCCCTTCAACATTTAAGGGCATCAAGAGATATATCAAGGAACACAAAGAGGATTAAATACTTACACCAAAGGGACTTTTGACAAGGGAGGACCTTTGGTGTTTTTTGCTTTTTAATGCCATTTTTATGAATTCCTCGTATGAAGAAATAAAGGGCAATTACGGGTGAAAATATGCTTGATTTTGGGCTTGAATCGCTCCCTGAAGAGCAAAAAGAAAAAAGAAGAATAGAAGAAGGATTTAACTTTGCAGGGCTTTGCAAAGGAGATAATTTACCTTGGGCTTTTATCAATCTACGACAGGATTTCCATGCTGGAAGTCAACGAGTCCATAACACCCCTTGTCAAAAGGCTTCTGGATAAGGAATACTCACTTGATGTAACAGGCAATGTGAAGAAGGCGGTAAAAGAGCTTTCTGACAAGGGCGAGGTAACAGGTATAGAGCTTGAGAAAATTGCCGGAAGGCACTATAGTGAAGAAAAGATCGGATATCCGTATCAGAACAACATTAACTTTAAATGCCAGTGGAAGAGCAGTACTGAAAAATAATCGGAGGGCGTTTTGAATAAAACGAAGAAGCCAAGAATTCCATTGATGCGCAGCATGCTTATCATTGTGGTTATTTCAGTTATTGTTACTGTAAGCTTCTTTGCTGTAAGCAGCCGGAACTATTTTGATGATCTGGCAATTAACGAAAGTAGAAATGCAGCCAAGATTGCATACGTAGGGGCTGAAGAACTGATCTATTCAGAGATCACGGATATAGAGGACTTTGATAACGAGGCAGTAAGGGAAAAACTTCATTATTATCTTCAGCGCCTTTGCTGTGAATCAGAGATAGAGTATATGTTTTGCTATACCCTGGATGACCAGGGGATCAGGCACTTTCTTATGTACTGCGCAAGTGACGAAAAGGCTGAGAATGAGTACTGGGAAGAGTACTACTATGGCATAACGGAAGACGAACCTGTGTCAGAAGCTGAGATCAAGGCTCTTGCCGGGGACAGGAAAGGCAACTACGAATTTCGTCAGGAGTTTAATGACTATATCTGTGCATGGATATTCCCACTTACGGATGAAGATGGGAATGTTGATGCCCTTATGGAGATCGACTATAAGTACATTCACATTGCCGATCTTATCACAACCCTGCGGATAAGATCATGGCTCATGGTAATTGTAGTTATGGCTTTCACCCTGATCATAGCCAGAGTTCTTTTTAAAAGCTTTGTGCTTAAGCCAATTAGCATTCTCTCCAAGGATATGGAGCTTTTTTCCAAGGATAAGAGCATTAACTATGAAAAGAGAAATACCCATATAGCCAATGAGGTGACTGATATAGAGGACAGCTTTGAGTCCATGGTCAAAGATATCACCGGATACATGAAGGATATCGAAAAGTTCACAGCCCGGGATGTCCAGATCAGGACCCAGATGGATGTTGCCACGAAGATTCAGCAGGGAGTAGTCCCTGATAAATACGGCATCAAGGGAAAAGAGTATGATGTTTTTGGAGCGTCATTCCCTGCCAGGGAAGTAGGTGGAGATTTCTACGATATCTTTTTCCTTAGTGAGAACAAACTCTGCGCCATAATCGGCGATATTTCCGGAAAGGGAATATCGGCGGCTCTTTTCATGATGCTGGTAAAGAGCTCCATCAGAGAGAAGATAAGAGCCGGTATTGGCGTTGCTAAGGCTTTAAATGAAACTAATGACTATATCTGTTCATCCAATACAGAGTGTATGTTCGCCACTATTTTTGCCCTTATTCTTGACCTTGATACCGGCAAAGTCACCTATGCCAATGCCGGTCATAATCCGCCCATCATCCTCTCTGATGAGCCGAGGGTACTGAATGTGGAGTCGGGAATAGTGCTTGGTCTTTTTGATGATATGAATATTAAGGAGAATACTCTTTTCCTGAAGGAAGGAGAGGGAATATTCCTATATACGGATGGTATCACCGAGGCGGTCAACAGAGAGGGTGAACAGTTTGGTATGGACTGCATGATAACCCATATGAGAAGCTATAAGGTGACTTCCGGGTTCGAGGCAAGGCAGAAGTCTCTTTCGCTTATAGATAAGGTGGTTGAGCATGAGGACGGCCTTGATCAATTTGATGACATTACCTGTCTTATGGCTCTTTATGGCGGAAAAGAAATAAAGGAGGAATCAGAGCGTTCGAAACTGGCAGCTGATGACTTCCAAAGGGTTAAAGAGACTATTTTTAGTGTGATAAAGGATGAAGATAGGGCCAAGAATGCCATTCTTGCCTGCGAAGAAATCTATGCAAATATTTTGGACTACTCAGGTGCAGACAGGATTTCTTTTGTGCTGGAGGAGAAGGAAGACCGGCTGGGCATCAAGCTTGTTGATAACGGAAAATCCTTTGATCCTGTAAATGCAAGGCCGATGGAAAAGAAATTTGAAGAACTTGACCTTGGCGGGATGGGGATAATGCTTGCCAAGGAATTTTCCCGGGATATGAACTACAAGAGAGAAATGAACAGGAATATTCTTTCTTTGACCATTGAAAAGGATACAAAAGTATTGGAGGATCGAACATGACCATAAATAAAAATGTGACAGAAAAAGAGATTGTCCTTGGTCTGGAGGGTTAACTTTGAATAATAATATGCTACCGGAAAAGTTCCTTCAGAGTATGAAGGAGCTTTTTTCTGAAAAAGAATATGAGGAATTCCTTGAGAGCTTTGATCTTGAGGATGACAGAAGCCATGCTTTAAGACTAAATATGGTCAAGACCTTTAAAAGAGATGAGGACGTGACAAAAGCTCTTTTGCAAAAGGCCCTTGGAAGAGATGATGACCTTACCCGGGTGCCCTGGGAGAATAGCGGTTTCTACTATGAAGAAGCGTCTGCTCCGGGGAAACACCCCTATCACGAGGCTGGACTTTACTATATTCAGGAGCCAAGTGCCATGGCACCTGTTCATTTTCTTGACCCCAAACCCGGTGACAGGGTTCTGGATCTGTGCGCAGCTCCCGGAGGAAAGTCCACACAGATAGCGGACGCCCTTAAAGGGGAGGGGCTTCTTGTGACCAACGAGATTAACAGGGACAGGGCAAAGATTCTGTCCCTTAATATAGAGAGAATGGGCATTGCGAATGCCCTTGTTTTAAACGAGGACTCAGGTCATCTTTCGGAGGTTTTTGAGGGATACTTTGACAAGATCCTTGTGGATGCACCCTGCTCCGGAGAGGGAATGTTTCGGAAGAATGCCAATGCTGCGGATGAGTGGAGTCCTGACAATGTTGAGTTTTGCGCAAAAAGGCAGATGGAAATTCTTGATAATGCAGCCAGGATGCTTCTTCCCGGTGGAAGGCTGGTGTATTCAACCTGTACCTTTTCACCAAAGGAGAATGAGCAGAATGTCTACAGGTTCCTTACTACGCATCCGGACTTCCATACAGAAAAAGTAGAACTTGTGGGAGGAATGGAGCATGGCCGCCCTGAGTGGGTTAAGACGGGAAAGTTAGTTTCGACCTGCGCTGGAGATGTAGACTATGATGCTGCAGGTGCTGCTGTTGATGCCTCTATTTTGGCTGAAGTCTGCAATTCTGTTCGTTTATGGCCTCATAGAGTGGATGGAGAAGGGCATTTTTTGTGCGTATTCAGGCGAGACGGTAATGCAAATACTGACGGGATGAAGAATTACGTTCCTGGGGGTCGAAACCCCAAGGCCCGTAAAGAGGCGCTAAAGCCACTGAAAGAGTTCCTGGAAGAGACCTTGAACTGCTCAGGTAAAGGCTGCGTAGATGTTGCAGACAGTTCGATGTATGTATTGACCGGTGGCAGACGGCTTACAGGCCTTGTGACTACTTTCGGGGATCAGCTTTATCTTTGTCCCGAGGATATGCCGGGCATAAAGGGCCTTAAAGTCATGCGCCCGGGACTGCACCTTGGAACCGTGAAAAAGGACCGCTTCGAGCCTTCCCATGCCCTTGCCTTGTATCTTGGGGCAGGAGATGTTAAACTGCATTTTGACCTGCCTTCTGACTCAGATGAGATCCAGCAGTTTCTTAACGGACAGACCCTTAGGGTCTCTTCAATTGGAAGCGGCAAAGGGCAGGTAAGTGGCGAAGGAGATAGAATAGCCCTTTCCGGCAAGAAGGGGTGGTGTCTTATCACCACAGACGGCTACAGCATCGGCTGGACAAAACTGGCAGGTGGCATGCTGAAAAATCACTATCCGAAGGGACTACGAATAAATTACTAAAGATGAAAAAATTACTTGCTTACTTAAGAGATTACAAAAAAGAAACCATACTCGGACCGCTTTTTAAGCTTTTGGAGGCATCATTTGAACTGTTGGTGCCTCTTGTTATTGCGTCCATGATCGACAAGGGAATTGTGAATGGAGATAAGGACCATGTCATCCATATGTGCATGATCCTTATCCTTCTTTGCTTTGTGGGATTTATAAGTGCAGTTACCGCGCAGTTTTTTGCTGCTAAGGCTGCTGCAGGATTTGCTGCCAAGGTGAAGAGGGCTCTTTTTGATAATATCCAGAAGCTTTCCTATTCCGATATGGACAGGATAGGAACCTCTGCCATGATAACCAGGATGACCAGCGACATTAACCAGGTTCAGCAGGGGGTTAACCTCACCATAAGACTACTCCTTAGATCACCCTTCGTGGTGTTTGGCGCCATGGTAATGGCTTTTACAATCAATGTCAGGATGGCGCTGATATTTCTGGTGACAATAATCCTTTTGTTCCTTGTTGTGGGCCTTATAATGCGCTGGAGCATACCAAGGTATGGGCAGATTCAGTCAGGCCTTGACGGACTTTTAAACCTGACCAGGGAGAATCACACAGGTGTCAGGGTCATAAGGGCCTTTGGCCTTGAGGAGAAGGAGAAGGAGAGATTTAACCTGCAAAACGAAGCCCTTATGAAGCTTCAGACCTTTGTGGGCTTTGTTACAGCTTTAATGAATCCTCTGACCTACGCAATACTTAACCTTGCTGTGGCCGTCCTTATTTACAGAGGCTCCATTCATGTAAACAGCGGCGATCTGACCCAGGGACAGGTGGTGGCTCTTTACAACTATATGTCTCAGATCCTTGTGGAGCTTATTAAATTTGCCAACCTCATTTTGACTGTGACCAAGGCAATTGCTTCCGGAAACAGAGTCCAGGAGATGCTGGAGCTGAAATCCTCCATGGAGGATGGAAACATTACAGATTTCCAAAAGAGCGAAGAACATGTGGTTTTCAGGAATGTTTCCATGCGCTACGCAGGAGACAGCGAGGACTCTCTTGAAGGACTGGATGTGACCATTAATAGGGGAGAAAAGGTGGGCGTTATCGGTGGTACCGGTAGCGGAAAAACCACCCTTATTAATCTTATACCAAGGTTTTATGATACAAGAGAGGGTGAAGTGATCCTTGATGGAAGGAATGTAAAGGAGTACCGTCTTGATGCGCTCAGGGAGCGGATAGGCCTTGTTCCACAGAAGGCAGTTCTTTTCCACGGGACCATCCGTGATAACTTAAGGTGGGGCAAAAGCGATGCCACTGATGAGGAAATCTATGAAGCACTATCCATTGCCCAGGCAAAAGAGATTGTTGATGGAAAGCCCTCAGGTCTTGACTATGAAGTGTCACAGGGGGGCAAGAACTTCTCCGGTGGTCAGAAGCAGAGACTTACAATTGCAAGGGCTCTTGTAAGAAAACCGGAGATCCTTATCCTTGACGACAGTGCCTCGGCCCTTGACTATCTCACAGACAGGAAACTTCGAGAAGCGATAGCTGCCATGGATAATCCCCCCACGACCTTTATTGTGTCCCAGAGGGCTTCATCTGTCATGGGGTGCGATAAGATAATCGTCCTGGATGACGGAAAGGTTGCAGGTATCGGAACTCATGATAAGCTCCTTGATAGCTGTGATATCTACAAAGAAATATATGATTCCCAGTACAGGAAGGAGGGCGCGGTATGAAAAAGAATACCTTGAAAAAAGTCCTCAAGTACGCGGCAAGATATCATTTCCTTATTGCCGTTTCCATGGTGCTGGCTGTAGTGACAGCTCTTTTATCCCTGTATGTGCCTATCCTTGCAGGTAACGCAATTGATAATCTTATTGGAAAGGGACAGGTGGACTTTTCCTCCCTTACAGGAACCATACTTCAGATTGTGGTAACAGTTCTTTTCATAGCGCTTTGTCAGTGGGTTATGAACAGAGCCAATAACCGTATCACCTTCCAGGTGGTAAGGGATGTGAGAAGGGATGCCTTTACAAGGCTGCAGATCCTGCCCTTTGAATATCTTGACAACAAGCAGACCGGAGAGATCGTATCAAGGCTTATTGCTGATGTTGACCTTTTTGCTGACGGTCTTCTTATGGGCTTTTCACAGCTCTTTACCGGAATTGTGACTATCGTTGGCACCCTGGTATTCATGTTTTATCTGAACTTTAAGATTGCCCTGGTGGTAGTGGTGCTTACACCGCTTTCTCTTTTGGTGGCAAGATTTGTGGCAACAAGAAGCTTTAAGCTCTTTAAGGAACAGTCCACGGCCAGGTCTGACCAGACCTCTTTTGTGGATGAGATGATAGGGAATCTGTCTGTGGTCAAGGCCTTTGCCCATGAAGATGAGAATATGGACAGCTTTGATGTCATGAATGAGCGCCTTGAGAAGGCTTCTGTTATGGCGACCTTTATCTCATCACTGACCAACCCCAGCACAAGGTTTATCAACAATATTGTTTATGCGTCTGTCGCGCTTTTTGGCTCTTTTGTATGCATAGCCGGAGGCATGACTGTGGGCGGGCTTACCATATTCCTTAGCTATGCCAATCAGTACACCAAGCCCTTTAATGAGATCTCGGGCGTAATAACAGAACTACAGAACGCCCTGGCCTGCGCCGAGAGAGTGTTTGAACTTATAGAAGAAAAATCGGAAACTCCTGACTCTGTCTTATCGCCGGTGGAGCTATCTGCAAGAGGTGACGTGGATATTACAGATGTTTCTTTTTCCTATGATAAGGAAAGGAGCCTTATTGAGGGCTTAAACCTGAATATCAGGGAGGGACAGCGCGTTGCCATCGTTGGTCCTACAGGAAGCGGAAAGACCACCCTTATAAATCTACTGATGAGATTTTACGACGTTGATAAGGGCAGCATAAAGATTGATGGCTATGATATAAGGGACCTTAAAAGAAGGATACTGCGGTCAAACTTTGGAATGGTGCTTCAGGAGACCTGGCTACGAAACGGAACCATCAAGGACAATATAACCCTGGGCAGGGAGGACTTTACAGACGAACAGATCATAGAAGCAGCAAAGGCTGCCCATGCCCACAGCTTTATAAAAAGGCTCCCCGAGGGGTATAACACGGTTATTAGCGAAAGTGGCGGAAATATCTCCCAGGGACAGAAGCAGCTTTTGTGCATCACCAGAGTAATGCTGCATATTCCGCCCATGCTGATCCTGGATGAGGCCACATCCTCCATAGATACCAGAACTGAGATAAGGATACAGAAGGCCTTTAACAAAATGATGCAGGGAAGGACCAGCTTTATTGTTGCTCACAGGCTTTCCACCATAAGGGAGGCTGATGTGATCCTTGTCATGAAGGACGGGCATATTATCGAACAGGGAAGCCACGAAGAACTGCTGGATAAAAAGGGATTCTACAATGAACTGTACAACAGTCAGTTTGCGTGATATCATTTACAAACTATCTAATTGACTATAAAATTTATATCAAGGCTGGACCTTGGAGGACTTTAATGAATAATACTGAAATTAATCAGAGACCGATTTTTGTCTGCGGCCATAAGAATCCCGATACAGATTCTATTTGCGCTGCAATTACTTATGCCAACCTGAAGAATCAGGTTTTTGGAGGCAATTATATAGCCTGCAGAGCAGGGCATCTCAATGAGGAGACACAGTTCGTTCTCCAGCATTTTGGGGTTACTGTTCCGGCATATATAAAGGACGTCAGGACCCAGGTAAGGGATATGGAGATAAGAAGGCTTGATGGAACATCGGGCAAGATGTCCCTTAAGAATGCCTGGACCAAGATGCGTGATGCGGATGTTGTTACCCTTTGTGCCACAGAGGGAGATAAGCTGGCAGGCATCATCACCACCAATGACATTGTAGAGACCTATATGGATGTCATCGATCCCCACATTCTTTCGCAGGCAGGGACTTCCTATAAGAATATCGTTGAGACTTTGGACGGCGAGCTTATCGTGGGTGACATTGAAAAGAGCCTTGACAGAGGTAAAGTTGTTATCGCTGCTGCCAGTCCCGAGATGATGGAGAATGTCATCGAAGAGGGTGATGTGGTAATCCTAGGCAACAGATATGAGACACAGCTTTGTGCCATTGAGCTGGGTGCTTCCTGCATCATTGTCTGTGAGGGAGCTGAGGTTGCAAGGACCATTCAGGGACAGGCAAAGGAGCACAACACCCAGGTCATCACAACACCCCATGACACCTTCGTTGTGGCAAGACTCATCAACCAGAGTATGCCCATAGAACACATCATGAAGAAGGACAATCTTGTTACCTTCCACATGGATGACTACATTGAAGATATCCAGGAAGTTATGGCCTCCATGAGGCACAGATACTTCCCGGTTCTGGATAAGAACGATCACTACATCGGAATGATCAGCCGAAGGAATTTCCTTGGCGCCCACAAGAAGCAGATGATTCTGGTGGACCACAACGAGAAGAACCAGGCAGTCAACGGCGCTGATGCTGCAGAGATTTTAGAGATCGTGGATCACCACAGGCTCCGTACCATTGAGACTGCCGGCCCGGTATTCTTCAGAAACCAGCCTCTTGGCTCAACCTGTACCATCATCTATCTGATGTACAGGGAGTTTGGTGTTGAGATTGACAAGACTACAGCAGGTCTCCTTCTTGCAGCAATCCTTTCAGATACACTTATGTTCCGTTCACCTACCTGCACCCAGGTGGACAAGAATGCAGGTGAGGACCTGGCACGTATTGCCGAAATCGACTACGAGGAATTTGCAAAAGAGATGTTCCATGCGGGATCAAACTTAAGCGGAAAGAGCGCTGACGAGATCCTTCATCAGGATTTCAAGAAGTTTACCGTAGATGATATGAACATCGGAATTGGCCAGATAAATTCTATGAGTTCTGAGGAACTTGTTGAGATAAAAGAGAAGATTATGCCAAAGATCAAGGAAGTTGCAGATAAAGATTCTCTTGATATGCTGTTCTTCATGCTCACCAATATCATTGAAGAATCTTCAGAGATCGTATATGCAGGAAGTAAGGCTCTTCACACCATTAACAGCGCCTTTGGCCTTAATGCCGAGGGTGAAGTGGTTGTACTTCCGGGGGTTGTATCAAGGAAAAAGCAGCTTCTTCCGGCTATTGTAGAAGCGTTGCAGCAGTAAACAAGGCACAGACTTTAAGGGTAAGCCAGGGGTAGTTATTATAATAATGGGGTATGACAAAAATAAATATTGTGGGGTACTGGATCATGGAAGAACTAAGAAGGCTGATCCTTCATGAGGTCGTAAGAACTTACGGGCCCATACAGGGTCAGAGTATTGGAGCAATCATCATTCCGGCATTTATCGGAGATTTCAAGAAGGTGCTGGATGAATCGGAGAATTTTGATGAGGTGTCTGAGGAGTATATGACCGAGGACAAAAAAGTGCATCTCATCCTTGAAGGCCGCAAGAAGCTTGGCAGCAAAGGAGTAAAGCTTGAGATCACAGGAGCTGTCCTAAATGACAACAGACTCCACCTCACCGAAGAACACTGCTACGTATGAATGAACAATTTGTAAGAACTGAATTGTTATTGGGAGCACAGGCACTTGAGACCTTAAAGGAATCGAGGGTCTGTGTTTTTGGTGTCGGCGGAGTAGGCGGATATGTGGTGGAGGCTCTTGCCAGAAGCGGCCTTGGACATTTGGATATCGTGGATAATGATGATGTTGCCATGTCCAATATCAACCGACAGATCATTGCACTTCACAGCAGCCTTGGCAGGCCTAAAGTAGATGTATTCAGGGAAAGAATCCTGGATATCAATCCTGAGGCTGAAGTAAAAGTGCACAAGTGTTTTTACCTTCCGGAAACGTCTTCGGAGTTCGATTTTAGCTCTTTTGACTATGTTGTGGACGCTATTGATACGGTCACTGCCAAGATTGATATTATCATGAGATGCAACGAGGCAGGAACGCCTGTTATCAGCTCTATGGGAACCGGTAACAAGCTTGATCCCACAAGGGTTCAGGTGACGGATATCTATAAGACCGAGATTGACCCCCTTGCCAAGGTGATGAGAAGGGAACTCAAAAAAAGGGGCCTTAAAAAGCTAAAGGTGGTCTATTCCAATGAAGAGCCCATTAAGCCTGATGAGAAGCTGGTTCAGGCAGAGCTTGAGGCTACTGGTTCGACGAGGCGCAGCATTCCCGGAAGCACGGCTTTTGTTCCCCCTGTAGCGGGGCTTGTGATCGCCAGGGAAGTAGTGATGGATCTGATCAAAGGGTGATGGGTGTGCCCCTGGAAATTGTAAGTGAAAGAGAGATTCCGATAGGGAGTTGTGATAGATATGAGTGACGATAAATTACGATGGAAACTGGTGCAGGAAGAGCACCTTAAGCAGGACAAATGGATAGATTTCAGGCAGAACATATATGAGCTTCCTGATGGGGCCAAGATTGGGCCTGTCTACAATTTCTCAAAGCACAGCTTTTCTGTGGTGGTGGCGACGGATGAGCAGGGCAGATATATCTGCGTTAAGCAGTACAGACATGGGATAGATGAGATCACCACGGAGTTTCCTGCAGGAGGAATTGAGTACCGTGAGACGGAGAATCACCCTTATATCACTGCAAGGAACACTATAGCCTCCGAGGAGGAAGCCTTTGAAGCAGCAAAAAGGGAGCTTCTGGAGGAGACAGGATATGTTTCCCATGAGTGGAAGCATCTTTTGACTATTCCTGCAAATGCAACCCTGGCCAGCAACTACGTTCATATCTATTCTGCCAGGAACTGCCGCAAGGAAGGGGTACAGCACCTTGACGATTCAGAATTCCTGAATGTGGAGCTCCTTTCAGAGGATGAGCTCAAAGCAAGGATCTTTGGCGGAGACTTCAAACAGGCCCATCATGTCATGGCCTGGTATCTGGCAAAAGACACTTGAATAAGATAAAACGCTGTGATAAACTAAAAAAGCTGTACATCTAGTACGGTTATAAAAGCCGGCATGTCGGAATGGCAGAC
>DFGW01000213.1 GCA_002372465.1 Butyrivibrio sp. UBA3740 | reverse complement strand
CTTCATCTCGAACATGATGGAGATCAGCTCCACACCGTTCTCGTCAGTTTCTCTATAGATATAGTCACCCTTACTGCCGCTTCTGGCATCATTGTCCTTCTCAAAATATGCATTCTTAAAGGCTGTTGGACGAAGCTGGTTGAACTGTATCTCGCAGTGCTGCTCTAAAGTCTCTCCCACCATCTTGGTGGACATCCTGGCCTTTAAGTCCTTATAGAACTCAACCTCTTTTTCCTTCTGCTCAAGGAGTATCTTGCCTCTCTCCTTCTCCTGCAAAATTGCAGCCTCCAGATCATGGGTCTTTTGGCTGAGCTCAAGCTCTGTGTTGTGGGCTTTTTCGCTAAGCTTAGTCACAATGGCATTCTTCTCATCTTCAACCTTCTTAACAGCCTCCATAACTGCAAGCCTTTGCTTGTCATCTACAGACTTAAGCTCAAGTTGAAGCTCCGTGTTCTGCTCCTGGGCCTTCCTAAGCTCCTCTCTGAGAGCCTCCATGTCCTTACCATACTGCTCCTTTGTCCTTAAGGTTATCTCATTCTCTTTTGCCGAGATCTCCAGAGCATGCTTCTCCTCTAAATGCCTTTGTAGCTCACTGGTCCGAATGTTCAGGTCCTTCTCAAATTCCTTATCCCTGATCTGCTGAACAATAGAGCTAAGCTCTGTATCATCTACCGTAAATGCCTGCCCGCAATGAGGGCACTTCAGTTCTGCCATACCATTACCTCCTTCTAAAACCCCTATTAGCCTATTCTATCAGAAAAAGTGTAAGAAAAAAGCCCCGAGCCAATCAAAACCAGGTCACGGGGCAAATTTACTATCTGATTTCAGCTTCTCTTATACATAGGTATTGTCTGGAGCTTGTGCAGGTTAAGTCTGTGGAGGCGGTCGATCTTCTCCTTAATAGCTTCATCCTCAATCTCGCCGGTGCGGACATACTTATCAAGCATAGCATAAGTAAATCCAAGCTTGTCTTCATCTGACATCCCTGAAAGTCCATCTGATGGTGTCTTGTGGATCAGCTCAGCAGGAAGTCCCAGCTCATCACCGATCTGAAGCATCTCGCAGACAAGATAATCTGAGCAGGGGCTGAAGTCGCCGGCTGCATCGCCGTACTTTGTCGAATAACCAACATAGTCCTCGGAAGCATTGCAGGTATTGGTTACACGTCCGCCCTCAGGAAGTGACTGGGCGATGGCGTAAAGTGTAGTCATACGAAGCCTTGGAGGAGTATTGATGATGGCATCCTTTCCTGGCTCCACGCCTGCTGCCCTGAGGGCATCCATCTCGCCCTCAAAAGCCTTTTCAATATTCACGGTATAATTTCTGATTCCAAGAAGCTCACATACTTTCTTTGAATCAGAGATATCCTTCTGCTCGCCGTTTGGCATCATGACGCCGACTACCCTGTCCTTACCAAGAGCCTTTACAAGCAGTGTGGCAACGATAGTTGAATCCTTACCGCCGGAAATACCGATAACAGCATTGGCCTTTGGTCCGTTGTTCTCAAACCAGTCACGGATCCAGGCAACAATATTCTCTATCTCCTTTTTTGCATTAAACTCGCTCATTTTGCATTCTCCAATCAATACATCTCTGCAGATAATCTACATATTCAGGATTCTTACACATGCCCTTACCCTCTACGTCAGAAACCTTGGCAACATCCTGTCCGTTGCAGGCTGTGGTCTTCATGACTATGTTGAGCGCAGGAACCTTTGTGTCATTTGCAATGTAGGTTCCGATTCCGAAAGCAACCTTTGCTCTTCCGATAAAGTGCTCATTGATCTTGTTCGCACGCTCAAAATCAAGGCTGTCACTAAAGAGCAGTGTCTTTGTCTTAGGATCGATGCCAAGACTCTCATAGTGAGCTATCATCTTCTCTCCCCATTCGATAGGATCTCCTGAGTCATGACGAACGCCGGAGAACAGAGTTGAAAATGTCAGCTGGAAGTCCCGGAGGAAGCAATCTGTTGTAATGGCGTCTGTAAGGGCAGTTCCGTTGAGGATTCCATACTCCTTTACCCAGAAGTCCAGAGCGTACCAGTTTGAATAAGCAGGATTATGTCTGTGATTGCCCTGACCTACGCACATGATCCACTCGTGTGCCATGGTTCCTACAGGAGTAACGCCAAGCTTCTTGGCAAGAAGTACATTTGATGTTCCGACAAATTTGGAGCCCGCATCAAGCTTTGCATTCTTAAGCTTAAGTACTGCCAGTTCCTGAGCCTCTGCTGAAAGCCTTCTCCTTAAACCAAACTCACTGAAGGCTCCAAGCTTGTAGGTTCCATCTGTTAAAAGAGCTATCTTCGCATCAAGTCTCTCCTCGAAGGATTCCATAAGCTCTGAATAATCGTAGGCCATTCTGAAGTAAACTTCATTGACGATGGCAAGAGTAGGGATCTCATACATTGATGTGTTGAGCCATGTACCATTGGTCTCAATGGCAAGTCCGCACTCTGCATCTGTGGTTATTGTGAAGTCCTCATATCTTGGATGCCACAGGCGAAGGAAATCAACGTATGATCTCTTGATCCACTTGATACCTGCCAGATAGTTAAGCTCATCCTCAGTAAAGTTCAGATCGCAGTAGAGATAGATCTGTCTCTTGATCTCTTCAACCATCTCCTTAGTAAACTTCACATCCTTATTACGGCATCTGAAAGTCCAGGTGGTTGTGTAGTCAGGGAAGTTGTGATAAATTGCCTGACCCATGGAAAATTTGTACAGGTCAGTTTCAAGTAAGCTGTCAATAATTGGATTCATTGGATCCTCCTCCAGTTTTCCTGTCTTTAACAGGTATTCTCTAAATACTACATTGATATCATCCGACAGATCCATTGGGTTCTCACGGATTTCAGTACCACTGACATTGACCACTGTTCTGTCTACAAGATGAAATGTGTGCTTGGGATAAATCGGGGCTAGTTTTTCCACATAGGAAGGCTCTCCCGTATACCAGTTGAAATGTGCCGAGTCGGGATCTATCCCTGCCGACTCAAAAAGTTCTTTTCCCCAGGCGACCCAGTTCTCATGGGTGAAGGTGCCGTCAAGGCCGATCTTCTTGTCGTCGATAAGGGCCACGGTGACGCGCCTGTCTTCACGGAACATCTCTTTTACCAGCTTGTGACGCACTGTGAAAGGAAGGAAGTCCTTGCCTCTGTCCTCCTGATAGCCACAAACTGCGATTATCATTCTGTCATTTTCCTTAAGAGCCCTCTCCACAAGGGATTCGTGCCCTTTATGAAACGGAATAAAACAACCAAAAACTATACCTATATTATCCATGAATTCTCCTTAATTAAGTGCACTTTGGATATCGGCGATGAGGTCTTCCTTGTCCTCAAGTCCACAGCTCATTCTTACAAGTCCTGCAGGTATTCCTGCCTCAAGGAGCTGCTCGTCAGTCATCTGACGATGAGTTGATGTTGCAGGGTTGAGACAGCAGGTTCTTGCATCAGCAACATGGGTCTCAATTGCCGCCAGCTTAAGCTTCTTCATGAAGCTCTCTGCAGCTGCTCTTCCTCCCTTGAGCTCAAAAGAAACAACTCCGCAGCCGCCCTTTGGCATGTATTTCCTGGCGAGCTCGTAATAAGGATCACTCTCCAGTCCTGGATAGCTTACCTTGGCCACCTGATCCTGTTCCTGAAGGAATCTGGCAACAGCAAGACCGTTCTCCACGTGGCGAGGCATTCTCACATGGAGGGACTCAAGTCCCAGATTTAAAAGAAATGCATTCTGTGGTGACTGTATACAACCAAAGTCACGCATCAGCTGAGCTGTAGCCTTTGTGATGAAGGCACCTTCTTTTCCGAACTTCTCGGCATAAACAATTCCGTGATAGGAATCATCAGGCTTTGTAAGTCCCGGATACTTGTCTGCGTGAGCCATCCAGTCAAACTTTCCGGAATCAACGATTGCTCCGCCCACGGCTGCTCCGTGACCATCCATGTACTTGGTGGTTGAATGTGTAACTATGTCTGCTCCCCACTCAATAGGTCTGCAGTTAACAGGTGTAGGGAAAGTATTATCAACAATAAGCGGTACTCCGTGTCTGTGAGCAGCGTTTGCAAACTTCTCGATATCAAGGACTGTCAGGGCAGGGTTGGCGATTGTCTCTCCAAAAACTGCCCTTGTGTTGTCCTTAAAGGCTGCATCCAGTTCTTCATCTGAAGCAGTGGGTGAAACGAAAGTAACTTCAATTCCCATCTTGGCCATTGTTACAGCGATGAGGTTAAAGGTTCCGCCGTAGATTGAAGATGAAGCAACGATGTGGCTTCCGCACTCACAGATGTTGAACATTGCAAAAAAGTTAGCTGCCTGTCCCGACGATGTCAGCATTGCAGCAGATCCGCCCTCCAAGGCAGCAATCTTGGCTGCAACGTGATCATTGGTGGGGTTCTGAAGTCTTGTGTAGAAGTATCCTGAAGCCTCCAGGTCAAAGAGCTTGCCCATATCCTCACTGGTGTCATATTTGAAGGTTGTTGACTGGATAATGGGGATCTGCCTTGGTTCCCCGTTCCCGGGTGTGTATCCAGCCTGAACGCATCTTGTTCCGATTCCCTGACTCATTGTATTTCCTCCGTTTTTGCTTGTATCAAAAGCTTTTTGACGATTATATCACTATATTGACTCTAATGGTATAATACTTTCAAATTGAAAACGGACACTTTACAGGAGGAAGAAGAAATGAGCATTAGAATTGGTATCCTGGGTTACGGAAACCTGGGCAAGGGAGTTGAACTCGCAGTTGCAGCAGCACCTGACATGGAGCTGGCAGCTGTTTTCACAAGAAGAGATCCTTCTACACTTACAATCAAAACTGCCGGCGTTCCGGTGCTTTCAACCAGTGAAGTTGAAAGCTGGAAGGACAAGATCGACGTCATGATCCTCTGCGGCGGAAGTGCAACTGATCTGCCTGTTCAGACACCTCAGTATGCAAAGCTTTTCAATGTTGTTGACAGCTTTGACACCCACGCAAGGATTCCCGAGCACTTCGCAAATGTTGATGCATCTGCCAAGGAAGGTGGCAATGTTGCAGTTATTTCCTGTGGCTGGGATCCCGGAATGTTCTCTCTTGCAAGAGTATATTCCAATGCGATCCTTCCTGACGGAAATGACTATACCTTCTGGGGCAAGGGCGTATCCCAGGGACATTCAGACGCCATCAGACGTATCAAGGGTGTCAAGAATGCCAAGCAGTACACAATCCCTGTAGAGAGCGCTCTTGAAGCAGTAAGAAGCGGCAAGAACCCTGAGCTCACCACAAGGGACAAGCACACAAGAGAATGTTTCGTAGTTCTCGAAGAAGGCGCTGACGCAGCAGTAGTGGAAAAAGAAATAAAGGAAATGCCCAATTATTTCGCCGACTACGATACAACTGTACACTTCATCAGCGAAGAGGAGCTTCTTAAAAACCACAGCGGAATGGCTCACGGAGGCTTTGTATTCAGAAGCGGAAAGACAGGGGCTGACAAAGAGCACAACCACATCATCGAATACAGCCTGAAGCTGGATTCAAACCCTGAATTCACCACAAGTGTCCTGGTAGCTGTTGCAAGAGCCGCATTCAGGATGCATTCAGAAGGAACAAAGGGCTGCAAGACCATGCTGGATATTCCGCCTGCTTACCTTTCAGATAAGAGTGGCGAAGAGCTCAGAGCGCACCTTTTGTAAATACAATTAATTATTAATGTAACTAAATTTTCACAATTCCGTCCAAAAACAACCTAAAATTACTCAATACATGGTATACTTAAAAGAAAAAGGAGGAATTTGTGTATGTTGTCAGAATACACCAAAATACCAGCTTCTATGAATTCAAACGTGGCTCTGAAGATTATTCCGGGTCACTACGCTACTACTCACTCTCACCTTACGACTTACATGGAGCTTGGAACCATGAAAACCCGTTGCAGTGAGGCTCATGGTGTAGCCACTATTTTGGCCATGCACTACACAATCTCTACTCCTGTAGATACCATCGTTTGTGCAGACGGTACCGAGGTAATCGGTACTTATCTTGCTGAAGAACTGACAAGAGCCGGCGTTCTCAACTACAACGCCCACCGTACAGTATATGTACTGGCTCCTGAGTATGCGCCAAATGGCCAGATCATTTTCAGGGACAATCTTCAGCTTGCCATCAGAGGCAAACATGTTCTGATCCTTATGGGCTCCCTTGCAACAGGTCTTACCCTGGAGGGGCTCATGGACGGAGTTCGTTATTATGGCGCTAACGTTTCCGGAGCCTGTGCTATATTCAGCGCAGTCAAGGAGGTTGAGGGAATACCTGTTATTTCCGTCTTCCACCCTGAGGAGATTCCGGACTACCAGTCCTACGCACCGTCAGAGTGCCCTCTTTGCAAGAACGGCACACCGATAGATGCTCTGGTTAACAGCTTCGGATATAGCGTGCTCAAATAAGTTTATACCGGGGATTTAAAATGGGGAAAAAATCAATTAAAGAAAACAAGAATGTTTATTTTGAAGCAAGGGAGGAGGCCGGTCTCACAAGAGCACAGGCCAGCGAGCTTATAGGAACCATTTCCGAGAGCAGACTGGAGAAGCTTGAGACCGACAAAACAGCAGTAGTACCTGAGGATGTTGTAGATATGGCTCTGGCATATAAAAAGCCCGAGCTGTGCAACTATTACTGTACTCACGAGTGCCGTATCGGAAAAGACTCTGTGCCCGAGGTAAAGAGTTCTTCTCTCTCCGAGATCGTTTTGGGAATGCTTGCAGCGCTTAACTCCCTTGACGCTCAGAAAAACCGTCTCATAGATATCACTGCAGACGGAGTTATTTCGGATGATGAGTTGCCGGATTTTGTCAACATCCAGAAACAGCTGGATCAGATTGACCTGACAGTGGAGTCACTTAAGCTGTGGGTTGCCAGCACCATCGCAGATGGGAAGATTGATAAGGCAAAGCTGAACCAGCTCAAATAGGACCACCAGTTATTGGAGATCTCTTATGGCCGCTCCTGAAGCAAGATCCAACGATTCACAAGTAATAGCTGAATATGTCATCAAGAATATTGATGTTGCCCTGGAGAACGGATGGGTAAAGGTTTACTATCAGCCTGTCGTCCGTACTCTGACAGGGCAGCTTTGTAGTGCTGAATCCCTGGCGAGATGGATAGATCCTACGCTGGGGTTTCTTGTTCCGGACAAATTTATAGGTGCCCTTGAGGCCAGCCGTCAGGTTCACAAGCTTGATATCTTTATTATCAGACAGGTTTGCAAAGACATCGCTGACCGTATCAAAAATGGGCTTAATGCAGTCCCCGTGTCTGTCAATTTATCAAGGCTTGACTTCGAAGCAGCCGACATGCTGAAGGTTGTTGAAGATGCCGTGAATGAATATGACCTGCCCAGGGACTATATTCATGTTGAGATCACTGAGAGCATGATCGTTTCTGATGCTGCCCTCATGACCAGGGTCATTGACAGTTTCAGAAACAAAGGCTACGAAGTCTGGATGGACGACTTCGGATCAGGCTATTCTTCCCTTACACTTCTTAAGGATTACCAATTCGACACGCTTAAACTTGATATGGAGTTCCTCAGGTCTTTTAACGAAAGATCCAAAGCCATTATGACGTCAACCGTTACCATGGCAAAAGACATAGGGATCAAGACTCTGGCTGAAGGAGTGGAGACCGAAGAGCAAATCGAGTTTTTAAAGAGCATCGGCTGCGGACGACTACAGGGCTATTTCTACGGGAAACCCATGCCCGTCGATGAGTTCTTTGTCCATATCGAGCAGGAAGGCATTATTATCGAGCCTCGTCAGTGGCGGCATTTCTATGATGTTGCCAGTTTCAACGCCCGCTGGACAGATGAGCCCCTGGAAATCCTTGAGGACGATGGAAAAGAGTTCAAGACTCTTTTCATGAATACTCCCTACAAGCGTCAGGTTTTTGACAAGGATCACTCTATAGAGGATTATGACCGGCTTGTATATCATACAAACTCGCCACTTATAAAGAAGTACCGTGAGTTTGCCAACACAATTGAAACCACCAAGAAGCTTGAGACCTTCTATTACACCAACAGCGGAAATATCCTTTGCTTCCAGGGACAGGAGATTTGTGAAAACGCAGGAAAATACCTGATCCAGGGCTCCATAAGAAATCTCTCCTCCGATATGTCGCTTTCAAGGCGCAACAGTCTGGACTTCAGGCTAAAAGAGCTAAACCACCTCTTTGAAGTTGTTGCACAGATGAATCCGGATACCAACACTGTTTCACCTCTTCTTGGCAAATTCATGTATGTGAATGAAACAGAGGCTGACGACAAAGACTTACTCCACAGAATTTCTGTTTTTACAAATGAATATGTTGCTCCTGGAGATGTGGCCAGATTAAAAGAATTCATGAACATTTTCACTTTGGGTGAGCGTATGAAAAATAACCCCAAAGGTTTCATGATGGATATTTTCAGAATAAAGCAAAAAGACGGAAACTATCAGTGGAAAGAGCTCTCAATCATGCTCATTCCGGGAACCGGAGGTAAGGAATATCTCTTTTGCATAAAATCCACAGCTGATGATGCCTACAGATTACGCACAGAGAAGCTAGAAGCCTTCAAGCCCGAAGATTACGGTATTATGGAATCCGGCGAAAGCCTCTATTCCAAGATGTGGGAAAATGTCATAGGCAATTCTTCCATCAAATTCTTCTGGAAGGATAAGGACCGCAAATTCCTTGGTGCCAGCAGGGCTTTTCTTGATTTTTACGGTCTGCCTGACGTTGAATCTCTCCTGGGAAAGAACGACGAGGATATGGGTTGGCACGTGGACGGTAAAGCCTACATGGACGATGAGCTTAGCATCCTCCAGGCAGGGAAAAAAGTCTACAATGTGCCCGGCCAGGCCATTGTTGACGGTGTAGTTCACAATATCATCTGCAACAAGAGTCCCATTTATGACGATGGACAGATAGTTGGGCTCATGGGATATTTTGAGGATGTAGATGATACTCTCGCAAGAATAGACAGGCTGTATAATTCCAAGAAGCTTGACCCGGTCACAGGTGTCATGAACGTCAAATCCTTTATGGAAGCCATGATTGACTATGCCCACAAATACCACGAACAGGGAATAAGCTATTCACTCATACTTTTAAGAAATGAAACCCACAGCAGGATTGAGAAGGATTACGGTGCGAAGTTTGCAAACAAAGTCCTCAAAAAGATGGCCGAAGAGATCATCAGTGTAGTCGGTAAGAGCTGTGCGGCGTCAAGGACCCTTAATGCGGACTTTGCGCTCCTTACGCACATCAGTGATCCCCAGCAGCTTGAGGATATTGCAAACCGGATAAAAACCAGAATTGAAGAAATGCGCGTTATGGAAGGTAAGTCCATCACCATGAGGATAAAGACAGCCTGGCGCATCCGAACAGATGATGACACCACAGATGAAAATATGTATCAGCTTGTAATGGCAAACCTTAAGTAATTTAATGGGCCCCATGAATTGTTCATGAGGCCCTGTTTTTATTTTAGATTTGCAATGATATAATTCCAAAGCTCTGTGGTAGGTTTTGGATCATAGTGTATTCCATCCTGCTGATTCACTGTTACTGTGCTGCTGTTATTGATGTAGCTATACATATCTATAACCTTAACTCCACGGCTGTTAGCCCAGGAAACAAGGGCGTTGTTGTAATTGATCTGGTTTGAATTGGGGTAATAGTACCAGTCCATGTCATCCAAAAGATACTCATCCTGTGTCGGTCCCACCGTGCAGACCACTATCTGCTTTCCGGCGGCCAGAAGCTGATCGTAGTATGGTCCGTACTGGGAGAAGTTTCCAAAATCATTGCATCCCATCCAGGTCACCAGTGTATCAAAGTTATCAAGGCCATAGGAATTAATGGCATCAACCATATACTGAAATTTGCAACCATCCCTGCAAAAAACCGGGATATTGTTGTAAACACCGCCATATATCTCATCGACATCCGCCGAAAACATATCAACAGTCCTTGAATCTCCTGTAAAGATAATCCTTCCGTAGCCCAAAGTCTGTGGTGCTTTGGGAGTTTCTTCAGGGGTTTGTGCAGGAGCTTCCTCAGCTGCCTGTTCTTCTTTTTCAGCGTCTTTAGCTGCTGCATCCGGATTTGCATCGCTGCTTACCGCCTCTGTGCTCTTTTCAGTGGTGCCGGCTTCCTTGGAAGCTGCTTCTGTGCTCTTTTCTGCAACGGCTGAATCCTTGCTGCTGTCATCGACTGCTGCGTCTGTGCTCTTTTCTTCCGCACTTGAGTCCTTGCTGCTGTCACCGGCTGCTTCAGTGTTATTCGCGTCTTCGCCCTTATCAGCTGCCTCTTCAGCGTTCGTTATCTCCACCTGCGCTACTGCCTCTGCGCTCCCGGCCTCATCGGAAGCTTTCTTTCCACAGGCAATCAGGGAGAATCCCATCGTCATTATAAGCAAAAATGTACAAATCTTTTTCATAATATTCCTCATAAATCTCTTATACTAAATCGTTTCCTCAGACAAGATACTTCGATTGTACCACATATCGTTTAGTCTGTATTATCCATTATTGGATACATATGCGTCCACAGGCTTTGACGAGTAGGTCTTTACCCGAACGCCGTCGTAGGTATGTTCCAGGTTAACAACAGCTTCCAGTCCGGTCTTTGTCTCCTGACGCTGTCCCTGACATGCCCTGAAATTTCCCAGGGAGTAAAATACAAGTGTCTGCCCCTGCCCCATATCGCCTGAACCGGTTTGGTCGGCTGGGCCAGTCTCCGCCGCGTCTTTATGCTTCCCCCTGTCAATCACATCCACATCCTGCACCACATGAGGATGTGTCCCGATGACCAGGTCAGCTCCGCCCTCGGAAAAGAGCTGTGCCAGGTGTCTCTGCTTTTCTGAGGCCTCCAGAGAATACTCATCTCCCCAGTGCACAAAAACCACCACGAAGTCGACTCCGCCACTTTCCTTTGCAGCAGCTCCATCTGAAACCTCCACTCGGTCCTGTCGGATTGCTTTAAGTTCCTCCACCATTGCCCGTTCCTGATCTTCAGTCTCCGGCAGATAGTGCACAGCAAAGGGGTACTTGTCCGAGATGTCCTTCCCATTGGTCCCGTAGGTATAGGAAAAGAGGGCTATTCGCATCCCTTTCTTTTCAAGGGTCTCGCAGGGCCGATACTCCGTATCACTTCCTCTTTGCACTCCCGGGCAGGAGATTCCCGCCTCATCAAAGAAATTCCTAGTCACATCAATGCCATAGATTCCTCTGTCAAGAGCATGGTTTCCCCCTGCCACAGCCACGTCAAAGCCCGCCTCACGGATGGCCGTTCCAACAGAAAGGGGGCTGCCAAAGTCCGGATATCCTGCCACGGCGCTGTCCTTATCCACCAGAATCGACTCAAGCTGCAAAGTCGCTATATCTGCTGCCCTGATATCCTCCAAAAAATGCTCGTACAAAAAGTCATAGTTCCCATTATACTTGCGATCCGCCAGAGCCCTTATCTCATCATGTATGATGTTATCTCCGAAAGAAACCAGTTTAACTTCGTTATCAACATACTCAAGACCCCAGGTATTCCATCGCCACAGGTTATTAACTCCCTCCACCGTCTCCGTAAGGAGAATGTCAGGGGTCCTTTCCAGCATCTTCATGCGTCTTATGGGCGTCCCAACATCAGAGGTAAACCACTTGCTTTGCAGCTTTCCGCCCTCTTCTATGTCATAGAGAAACAGGTGCTGGGAATAATCCGTCTCATCCTCGGTAACCCAAAAGGGCCTGCTTGTGCCGTACTTTCCCCGCTTCCACAAAAGAGCTATCAGCTCCTTGTCACCGTTTCTGTCAAGGTCAGCCAAAAGAAAGTCCTGCACCTTGTAGGAACTATCCGACTCCCACAGCACACTGCCCCTGTCATCCAAAAGCCGGAGCCTCTTACCCTTAAGAACAAATGTCATGGCCAGGTCCTCAGGTTGACCCTTCTTTAGGGAAGCAACCCCTGATAAGCCTTCGTTCACTTCCACTTCCTTCTCTTGCCAGCTTACCCAGGAAGGCACAGGTTTTCCGCAGTATCCCACTGTGCAAAGTGCTACTGCCAGCCCCAAAGCCGGCAGTAGCCCACAAATTCTTTTTTTATATCTTATAAGTCCATTGATCATCTGTCTATGCGATAGCTCTGGGTCCATTCTGGCTGCTGGAGAATATCAGTATTCTCAACCCAGTCCCAATTGTCATCAAGATGCCCGGGGGATATCCTGTTCTTAAATTCCTCATCGGTATACCTCTCTCCTAAAGGAGTAGTGAACTGATAGAAGGAATAAGCACTTCCTCTGCCAATATGAAGCTCACCATCGATAGGAAATACCACGTAGATAATGTGGGCATAGCCTGAGCCAACCTCCAGAACAGCACCGTTGGGGTCAGTTGCGATGTCAGCCACAACAGGGCATGGCGCCTCACTGCTGCTAAGGGGAGTCTCTTCCTGTCCCTTGTTTACTTCCTGCCATATGTGCTCAAGGTAGCCACCGTAAGCGCGGATAAATTCATATTCTTCATCAGTCAGGAGCTGATTCTGCAGCTCTTTTTCCGAAATAGTAAGAAGTGTCCGGGCTATCTCAGTGAGCCTTTCCAGATTATCCTTATCCTCCGGCTCCAGCATTCCCAGTTTCTCAAGCCCTGCTGCTGTCTGCTCTGACAGGTTCACAAACCTGCTGTAAACAACAGGCTGCGGATCAACGTATCCCCTGTCATCCAGCGGTTCAAAGTCAGGTCCGCCCATCTCCGCCATGATCTGCTTGGAATAAAGGATGGTATCGTGCTTGAGCTCAGCGTAAGATCCTGCAAAGGTCTCCAGATTCTTCTTGGTCCACTCATCCCCTGTCATATAGGAAGGATATCCATCGCCCTTTACCTCAAACAAAGGCCTTAGTACGCTGAGCCACCCTGCGTAAAGACTGGAATTCCACAGCAAGGGATCAGAATTGTTGAAGTGCTCCCTGGCAAGCTCCAGATTTTCTGTGTAACCCTTGTAGTCAGTTTCTCCTTTCTCCTTAAGCATCTCCAGCGCCTTCTCGGAGCCGAGGGCTGCTGCCACGTCAAGGGTATCCGGCAGATATCTTCTTACTCCGTCAGCATTTTCTTCAACTGCCCTGTAGACCAGGTTCTGCATGATTCCTGCATCAATGGTGAAACGCTGTCCCATGAATCTGAAGGAAGGGATCACGTTCTCCTCCCATTCCATCACAGGAATTGAATTGATCTTTGGAAGTTCAAGATTTTTCACCGCCTCGCAGACATCTGAAAAAGCCTTATCATCTGTCATAACCTCAGGCGCATCAGGCACCTTGCCATAGACGCCGGTAAGTACATCGCTCATCTCATAGTATCCGGGATCATCAGATGCCCCGGCAAAAAAGCTTGTAACGGAATATATTTTGCTCCAGTCCTCACCATTCCTGTCAATAAGTCCTGTAATAAGGATGGCACTCCTTACTCCATCAGAATCATCAAGGGCAAAAGGAATCCTTCCGTACCACATCATTGTGCGGAAATATCTCTCCAGAAAATCATCTCCCTCGTAGTAGCCCCTTACCTTGTACTGGGAATAATCCTCCTTGAGCCCTGAGATCACGCAGTCATCAATAGCCTCGGCTGCCATGATCTTGTCGTACTCAGCCTTGGTATTGGCCTTAAAGTTCTCACTCGCCAAAAGTGGCTCGGCAACATTGGCACCCATGAGAAGACAAGGGACGTAAAAGAACTCCAGGTTCTTCTCGGCTGCATCCTCCCACTCAGAGCCCTTCAAAAGCTCGTAGTCCTTCTGAGCCATCTCAAACATGTGAACAGAAAGATTACCCAGATCCTTTGCCAGGTGATTTTTCTCAATATGCTTCATAACATGTGCAAAATACAGGTGATAGCTGTGCATGAGAGAATCAACAGTTATAAAGTTCGGGAACATTACATATCTGTTATCCTCATAGATATCAAAGAACTCGTCGTAGTTTACAGACATAACGGCGAAGTTATTCTTAATAAGTGCCTCCCTAAGCTGGGCAGCATTTTCATTGGCGTATTGATGATCAGGCTCAAACATGTAAGCGAAGTCATCAGCATAGACCACATTTGAGAAATCCTCAGCAACCTTGTAGGGTTCCACGCTGGGAACCAGGTTGGGATCATAGTAGGTCTCCTCCTCGCCAAGAAGTCCCTGCCTGAGGGCCGCGCCACTTCCGGCATCATCGCCCTTTTCTTCCTCCTGCCCCTTGTCATCTGCCGGGCTTTGATCAGCAACGGCATCAGAGCTTTCCTCAATCGGAGTGTCATCCTCTCCCAAAGAAGGTTTTCCCTGACTGTTACCGCAAGCCACCGCCGAAAAAGCAAGGCATACACTTAGTAAAACCGCCACACTTTTTTTCATAACATTCCTCCTCAAAACAAATCTGTACTATATCTATTGTACAGCTTTTAAGCTGCAAATGGTAACACCTTCATAAACATACAAAAAAACGTTCAAAAAATCGCCAAAAGCATTAGACCAATCGGGTAAAAAGTACGATAATGTATTAGAGGATTATGTCTAAGGAGAAGACTATGATTCACGGAAAAAAGGTAGTCGCCCTATGTGCATACGGAATCAGTGATCCGCAGGTCTTTAGCTTTATTACGGAGCTCAATGACCTGCTTAGAGAGCATGGCTGTTTTCTTTTCATTTACACCATGAATACAGAAATCGGTAACGGCGGTGAGTTTTATGAGGCGGAGACTTCTGTGTACGACCTTATTCACTACGACAGGACCGATGCGGTAGTCATTATGGATGAAAAGATTAAGAGCCGCGAAGTAGTCCAGCACATCATCGATTCAGCCAATGCCAATAACGTACCAGCCATCATCATTGATGGAAAATATGACAATGTATCCTGCGTAGATTTTGATTACGCCAAGGGCTTTGAAGCCGTGGTCAGACATATCATTGAGGACCACAAAGTCAGAAAGCCTCATTTCATGGCAGGCAAAAAGTCCAGTGAATTTTCCAACGAGCGTCTTGAGGTTTTCAAAAAAGTCATAGCAGAAAACGGCATTGAATTTGACGACAGCATGCTAAGCTACGGCGATTTCTGGTCTGCTCCCTCAAGGGCAGCAACCAGGAAACTCCTGGAAAGGAACGAACTCCCCGAGGCCATCATCTGCGCCAATGATATAATGGCCATCAATGTCTGTGACATTCTGCAATCAGCAGGAATCAAGACTCCGGACCAGATTCTTGTCTCCGGTTTTGACGGCATTGATGAAGCTTTCCTGACAACTCCGGGCATCACCACCGCCATCTGTGACAGTCATTCCCTTGCCAATACAGTTATGGAATCTGTCCTTGCAGTACTTTCCGGAGAAAGAAATTTCACCAAATATATTGTTCCCAAATTCGTGGCAAACGAATCCTGTGGCTGCAAGAGGGTTGACCTCAAGTCCCTGTCCAAGGTACATGAGCTTAATAACCGCTTCTATCACCACCAGGATGATATCCACATTATGCAGAATCTGACTGCCATGCTGATGTGCAGCCATACCTTTGAGGAATGCACCTATCACATCAGACATTCCCTCACGGATAACCTGTGCTGCGTTGTGGAGGATGCTATCTTTGACGTTGAAAAGAACTATTTCCTGGAGGATGTAAAGAGCACCACAAAGAGCATTATCTACAACTCTTACAGCAATAGCCCATCCATAGTTCCTTACTGCGAAGAGCAGATTCTACCTTACATAGACGAGATAATGAATACCGGCTATCCTCTGATCTTCAATGCCCTTGAATACATGGGTAAGTCCATCGGATTTGTGTGCTACTCCTTTGAAAAATACAGCCTGGTGGACTGGTCCAGAACCCCAAGCATGACCAACTGTCTGAGCATGGGCCTTGGCGGATTCATTACCTTCCGTTATCAGGATTTCCTTCGTGAGAAGATCATGACTATGTACCAGAACGACGCCCTGACAGGCCTATACAACAGGCTCGCCTTCCTTGATAAGTTCGAGGAATTAAAATCCCGGAAAGTCCACAAAGGCCAGACCATGACCCTGATCATGGCTGACTTAAACGGCCTGAAGCAGATAAACGATACCCGAGGTCACTCAGCAGGTGATCATGCAATTTCATCTGTTGCAAAAGCTCTTAAGGAGACCTGTCCCACAGACTCCTTGTGCGTACGGTATGGCGGCGACGAAATGCTTGCTCTTATCCCGCAGGATATTGACGTATCTTCCTTCATAAAAGAAATGGGGCTGCGTCTTGACGAGTCCAGCAATCAGTACGGATTTACAATATCCGCAAGCTATGGTTCCTACAAGACTGTAATGGATGATGCTCTCGATCTTGACAGGATCATCTCTGTTGCTGATGGTGAGATGTATAAGATGAAAAAAGAAAAACATAAATCCTGAAGCTATAAATGTGTAGAAAAATCCCGGCAGATTTCTCTGCCGGGACTTTTCTTTTCTTAGCTATTTAGTTGTCTTTTTTGATCTCGTCTGTGGTTCCGTCCTTCTTGACTACCTCGAGTCTGCAGCCAAATCCGAATGCTGCAACTGCACCTGCGATAAGTGCCCACGGAACTGTTGCAAGTCCAACAATTCCTCCGAGGATTCCCACATTAACCGGTACGCTGAATACTACCTCGTCGCCTTTCCTGATCTGGATTCTGTCGACATTACCCTCTTCAACCTTTTTCTTAAGCTCATCGATTACTGCCTTGATTTCATCTCCAAGATCCTTGGTATCCGGCTGGATAAGCTTGATTGCAGCATCAACATCGCCATTTGCCTTTAAGAGGGCTTCCTTAGCTGCCTTGTATTCAACGCCGGTCTCTTCCATTACTTTCTCAATAGCTTCAATTGTGATTTCCATAATCAGTTATCTCCTTTCAACCAAATACTGTTTGGATGATCTTATTATATTCCCCGTCAAATGCTCTTTACATATCTGTAATTACGAATTTTATTACTTTATTCCGAACCCCGGGCGAAATAGAATTACTGCGTTCCCGATATAGCTTTGGCAAACTGTGTCTCGTAGAGTTTCTGGTATACACCGCCTGCCTTTACCAGATCTTCGTGCTGACCTCTCTCCACGATACGTCCATCATCCACCACCAGGATCTCATCGGCGTTAAGGATGGTTGAAAGCCTGTGGGCGATAAGGATACTGGTCCTGGTCTCGATGATGGGCTCAATAGCCTCCTGGATCTTGCTCTCTGAAATGGAATCCAGAGCAGACGTTGCTTCATCAAATATGAACAGAGCCGGATCCTTTAAAAGAACTCTCGCAATGGCTATACGCTGCTTCTCTCCTCCCGAGAGCTTGAGCCCCCTGTTGCCCACCATGGTATCAAGGCCGTTTTCCTGCTTCTCGATAAAGTCATAGATGTTGGCCTTCCTGCAGGCTTCGATCATCTCTGCCTCAGTGGCATCTGGTCTTGCGTAGAGAAGGTTATCTCTGATAGTTCCGTTAAAAAGATAATTCTCCTGGGAAACCACACCAATTCCCGACCGAAGATGCGCCAGCTCCATGTCCCGTAAATCCACGCCGTTCCACTTTATCCTTCCGCTTCCAACATCATATAGCCTTGGAATAAGGTTTATGATGGTGCTCTTTCCCGAACCGGAAGGCCCCACGATGGCTATACAATCACCGTTTTTCAGAGTGAAGGTTATGTCCTTTAGTATTTCTTTTGACCCGTCATAGGAAAAGTGCACGTGGTCAAATACGATATTGCCGTGACGGAGCTTGGGGTTTTTGGGATTTTCCGTATCCCTGACCTCCACCTCCATGTCAAAGTACTCGAATATCCTTGAGAACATGGCCATTGAACGCATCCAGTCCACCTGGATATTTAAAAGAGAATTCACCGGCATATACATCTGTCCCAAAAGCGCCACCATTACTGTGATGTCACCAACCGACAGATCTGCTCCCTGATTGATCATAAGAATTCCGCCCACCAGATAAATGAGCATAGGGCCTATGCTGGTGAAGGTTGAAAGCACCACGAAGAACCAGCGTCCTGCCAGCTTTTCACGAATGTTGAGCTTCACCATCTTCTTATTTGCATCCGAATACTTTTCAAACTCATAATCTTCTTTTCCGAAGAGCTTTACAAGGAGATGTCCGCTGACAGACATGGTTTCATTCAGGATCCCGTTTATCTCATCATTGCAGGCCTGGGACTCACGGGTAAGGGTCCATCTGGTCTTACCTGCTTTCCTGGTGGGAATGGTGAAAAGAGGTACTATAATGATCCCCACAATGGCCATGAGCGCATTTCGCTGAAACATTGCCACAAGTGCAACCGTAAGAGTCATGACGTTGGAAATAATTGATGTGAAGGTGTTGGCTATAACAGACTCGACGCCGTCGATATCGCTGGTCATCCTTGTTATGATGTCTCCCTGATTGTTGTTGGTAAAAAACCTTTGAGACATCTTCTGAAGATGCCGGAACATCTGGTTTCTCATGTCAAAGGTAATGTGCTGGGCTATCCAGTTGTTAAGATAGCTCTCTGCCACACCGATAAGATTCCCCAGAAATGTCGCCAGCAAAGATATGAGAATGTAGTAAACAAGAGCCTTTATATTCCTGGCAATAAGACCTTCATCCACGATCTTACCCGTTATGATGGATGGCATCAGCTTAAGAATCGAAGACACTAAAATGCATACCATAACAAGTAAAAGCTGCAGAACATAGGGCTTAAGATAAGACATGACGCGCTTCACAAGGGCGAAGGTTATCTTGGGCTGACTGGCCTTCTCCTCCTCAGTCATGTACGCTCTTCCAAATGGTCCCCCCGGACCTCTTCCTCCTCCAGGCATTTTGCTCCTCCAATTATTGAAAAAGACTTGAAATCACCAGTAAAATCACCTTATTATAACATTTGTCAGATAGGGAGGGCATTATGAAAGACATGAAAAAATGGATATGGGTATACCTGACAGCCGGTTTTGTTATTTTTAGCGTATTTCTTATTGTCAGCATAGCCCTGGAATCAAACAGGCTTCGCCACTTCAAAAACGACCTTTTTGTTCTTACCCACGAATCGGATGTGTGCGTGGCAGAAGGTCCTGACGGAAAAGTCAGAGTCAATTCAGACAACTGGGTAACAGTCTACTCCATCGTAGAAAAACTCCACGGCAATCTTCATCTCGCAGGTAAAAGGGCTGTTGATACAGTGACCTTCAGTTTCGACTGTCACGACGAGGAATGGACCCTCACTGTGGAAGAGATAAGTGATTCTAAGCTTATCCTTCGTCTTGAAGGCCCCAGAAGCTACGTTGTTCACGTGGTCAACAACGGGAATTTTGAGAGCTTTCAAAAGGCCGCATCCATCAACAGTTTTAATGCCAAGAACAGACCTTTGTCATAATACTTTTTTGTAGTAATATATTATTAGTTTAAATCGTAAAAGCAGGGAGGAATGTATGCTAGACCAGATCGAAGTTTTTACTCACAGCAGTATCAGAATCAAAGCGCAGATTGGTAACATTTATCTTGATCCCTTCCAGATAAAGGAAGAGGCTCACGACGCAGATTTCATCCTCATCACGCACTCTCACTACGATCATTTTTCTGTGGATGATATCAGGAAGATTCTGAAGGAGGACACTATTTTAGTTGTCCCCGAGAGCATGGTAGATGACGCCAGAGAGCTTGCCCCTGAGGTAAAAGAGCTGGTGACCGTAACTCCCGCTATTTCCAAAAATGTCCATGGACTTGAGCTGGAAACTGTTCCCGCATACAACAACATCAAGCCTTTCCATCCAAGAAGAGCCGAGTGGGTCGGCTATATCATGGTTCTTGACGGCAAGCGCATCTACGTTGCCGGAGACACCGGCCTTACCAAGGAAGGCAAACAGGTAAAGTGCGACATAGCCCTTGTTCCCGTTGGAGGGACCTACACCATGGATCCCAAAAAGGCTGCAGAGCTTATCAATACCATCAAGCCTGAGATTGCCATTCCTACCCACTACGGAACCGTAGTTGGAAGGCCCAGCGACGGAAAGACTTTTGCCGGTCTTGTTAATGCCCCTGTAAAGGTTGTGGAGAAGATTAAGAGTTTCGAGAAATAATGGGGAGATCACAGAAACTCTTATTTAAATAAATGTAGCGAAAAAAGTTTAAAAGTTGGAGGTAGGAAATTTATGTTCGCAGATTCTTTTTGGGCTCTGCTGCCGGCAATCATTGCCATTACACTGGCGCTCATCACCAAGGAAGTCTATTCGTCACTGTTCATCGGTATCGTAGTCGGCGGCCTTCTTTATTCATCCTTTAATATCGAGGGTGCGATCCAGCACGTGTTTGTGGAGGGCATGATCGCTCAGCTTTCTGACAGATGGAATGTTGGAATATTGATATTCCTTGTTGTCCTGGGAAGTATGGTAATGCTCATGAACAGAGCCGGTGGATCGGCGGCCTTTGGAAAATGGGCTGTAGCTCATGTAAAGACCAAGACCGGTGCCCAGATGGCTACCATTTTACTTGGTATGCTGATCTTCATTGATGACTATTTCAACTGTCTTACAGTAGGTTCCGTTATGCAACCTCTGACAGACAAGCACAAGATTTCAAGAGAAAAGCTGGCATATCTCATTGACGCCACAGCTGCTCCTATCTGTATCATTGCTCCTATCTCATCCTGGGCCGCTGCCGTAACAGGATTCGTAGACGGAGCCAATGGACTGACACTTTTCGTAAGGGCTATCCCCTATAACTTTTATGCATTCCTCACCATTGCAATGATGGTTACTCTGACCTACTCCAAGTTCGACTACGGTCCTATGAAGAAGGCAGAGCTTGCCAGCAAGGTATACGGTGCCACAGAGAAAAAGGTTGGTCTTGTAAGTTCAACCTTTGCCGAGGATCAGCCTACTCCACCCGTTTCACAAAAGGGTAAGGTTATCCACCTGGTTCTCCCTATCGTTTCACTGATTATCTGCTGCGTAATCGGAATGATCTACACCGGAGGATTTTTCTCAGGAGAGAACTTCATTGATGCCTTCTCCAATTCCGATGCTTCTGTAGGACTTGTTTATGGCTCAGTAGCAGCACTTATTATCACAGTTATCTTCTACATTCTGACCAGCGTTATCAGCTTCTCAGAGTGTATGAATGCCATTCCTGACGGCTTTAAGAGTATGGTTCCTGCCATTCTCATTCTTACATTTGCCTGGACCCTTAAGTCCATGACTGATTCCCTTGGAGCTGCAACCTACGTTGCTTCTGTAGTTGAGAACTTTGTCAACAACAACGCCCTTGTCAGCTTCCTTCCTGCCATCGTCTTTGTTGTGGCAGTTTTCCTGGCATTTGCAACAGGAACCAGCTGGGGAACTTTTGGAATCCTTATCCCAATCGTTGTAAGTCTCTTCGGAGCTGACATGGGTAACGAGCTCATGATCATCGCCATCTCAGCATGTATGGCAGGCGCTGTTTGCGGAGACCACTGCTCACCTATCTCAGATACAACTATCATGGCAAGTGCCGGTGCACAGTGTGATCATATAGCTCACGTTTCAACACAGCTTCCTTATGCTTTCACAGCTGCAGCTGTTTCCTGCGTAACCTACATCATCGCAGGATTTCTCAGAAGCTGGATATTGAGCCTTCCTATAGGTATCGCGCTGATGGTCATCACCATCCTTGTTATCAAGAAGACTCCGGCTCTTTCAGAAGTGAAGTAAAAAATTATGCTCTGATTGCCCAGCGCATCTTGGTGGATTTACTGCGAGGATTTATTCTGCATTCTTCAGCTGATGGTCTTATGACATCTGATGCAACCTCGCTGTAAATCCCCTTTTTCTGTAGTTCTTTAAAGGACTTCTTTACCAGCCTGTCCTCTCCGGAATGGAAGGTCAGGATAGCCACTCTTCCGCCGCTTTTCAGGATTCCCGGAAGCTTTTCCAGAAATTCATATAGAACTTCAAACTCACTGTTTACATCAATTCTCAAAGCCTGGAAAACTCTTGCACAGCTCTTTTTAACAGTCTTTTCCATTTCATCCTTAGGGGCCTTCCAAAGGGCCTCGGATATGGCGTTTCTAAGGGCAGTTGTAGTGTCCATGGGATCGCCTTTTTTCATTTTGGAAAAGACCTTTTCTGCTATTTCTGTGGCATAGGGCTCATCAGAGTTTTCTATCATCATACCGATAAACTCCTCCTTGCTTATATTGTGAAGGCGCCGGGCAGCTGACTCTCCATGCTCAGGATCCAGGCGAAGGTCCAGAGGACCATCTGTCTTGTAGGAAAAGCCCCTCTCCGGGTCATCAATCTGCATGGAGGATACACCAAGATCGGCCAGGACAAAGTCAAACTGTCCTGCTTCCTCTGCCACCTTATCTATGTCCCTGAAGTTTATAAGCCTGAATTTGAAATTCTCCTCGTTAAAGCCTGCTTCCCTTAGTCTTTCTATGGTCTTCTTTGACTCTATAGGATCAACGTCAAGGCCATAGATGCAGCCATTACCCTTTAGCTTTTCCAGCATCTTTCTGGTGTGACCACCATATCCCAAGGTGCAGTCAAGCCCCTGCTGCCCCGGTTTGATGTCAAGAAAGTCCAATATTTCTTTTACCATGATGGAGATGTGCATCCCGGCAGGCGTTGAGCCCTTGGAGATAACGCGCTCTACTGTGTCCTTGTATTTCTCGGGATTTCTTTCCTTATATTTCTCTTCAAATTTCTTTGGGTACTTGCCTGAGTAATGTACCCTCCTTTTGTGTTCCTGTTCCATATTTCACCGTTTCTTTTTTGTGTCTGGTTATCAATTTTTCATATTTTAATAAATGGCGGTTATCGCACTGCCAACAGCTATCAGGTCTCTTATTATTCCGAAACACTCCCTGACCATGTTGTTGGGGATAAAACGAAACTGCATATATGCTGCTATTCCGCAGACTTTGGCGTCCGTCATTTTCCTGGCGATGCCAACTCCGCGAAAGACATGAAAGCCGTTGGTTACTATGCCGAGTTTAAGGTCCCGGTCCGTGCCCTCAGCTTCTTTTATTATCTCAAGGGCATTTGATATATTGGCTGCCGTATCCAAAGATTCGGTCTCGGCGATGATCCGCTCTTTAGGGATTCCAAGGGAAATAAGATACTCTTTTCCTCCCTCTCCCTCACTGATATTTTCATTTGGCCCTGTTCCGCCGGTGGTAATGCAAATGGTATCTTCATTTTCCTTAAGATATGCGCAGGCCTTTTCAAGCCTGTATCTGTAGATGACGCTGGGACCACTTTCACGCATCTGCGCCCCAAGGACAATTACATAGTCAAGATCCGGCTCTCCCTTATCAAAGAAATGCGAAAGAATTGCTATCTGGCATATCACAAAAGCCAGTGCTATGATGCCAATAACCAGGTAGGCCACTGTCCTGATCCCCTTGGGAACTTTGAGCCATCTGCCTTCTCCCGCCAGATAAAAGCATAGTCCAAAAAAAGCAGCTGCAGCAAGCCATATAGTAAAAGACATAGTCCCGCTGGCCACCAGAAAGACCATCAGGGAATAGGCAAGACTCAATATTGCCAATGCTCCCCACAATATTCTAATCTTTGGTATAAAAAGCGATTGTTTCAACTCTTATAACTCCTCCCAAATGATAATCGCATCATGGATGCCTTCATATCTTACGGAAGCACCAATGTTGCATTTTTCAAAAGCGTTTGAATAATTAAATCATACTTTTGTATTCCATAGTCCTCTACAATACTCGTTATTCTTGCTCCAGCATCCTTTGATGAGGCTCCGCAAAGAAAGACTCTTTCATTCTTTGTTCCATAGTCCAGCACTATGAACCTGTCATGGAACACGCCACCGGTGCGTTGCATAGTGATATTTATCCCCGGATATTCTTTACAAAAATCCTTAAACTCCACTTTCAGTAAAACACCATGGTAAGTATTATACATTATTTCCGCGACCATCCTTATTCAAGGTCAAGTTTTTTGACCTTGAAAGTTCATCAACTTCATCCCATGTCATTTGAAATCGGAAATCAGCTTCAAACTTTTTACTATTGTTTTTAACCTGCTGATTAAATGCTTTTGTTGTATATCCGTATATCTCAGCCAAATCCGAATCCAACATCACTTTAACTCCCCGAACTACGTACATCTTTTCGCTAAGAAGTTCCTCTGTGATATCGATTACCTCTATTTCCGTATTCTCAATTTCCTCTTTTTTCTTTCTCCCCATTTCTATCCCCCCCAGAATATTCCTGCATATTTTTCATTTCCTCATAACAAGCCTTATATCTGTATGCAGTCCTACGACTGATTGCACCCTGATTTACTATCTCCATGATTGTCATACCGCCTTCATATTGAATCACGAAGTCGTTATATGATCGCATCCAATGCTCATCATGCTTTTGTCTGCCGGCAAACTTTTTGCTCTTAAAATATTCAAGCTCTTTTTTAAGCTTAGTGTTCTCTTCCTCAAGCTCTTCAATTCTAATTAAAGCATCTTCAAGTGTTGTGATCATAGCTCGTTTCTCCTGTGCCAAAATCTTTATGACACAATTATATTATCGTAGCAAAGCAGTGTCAATTTTATTTTGACATTTTGACACCTTAACCCTGACGCTGAGCAAATCTGCTGCCACGGGCAAAACAGAAAGGGAGCCGGGAAGTGCGATGCACTATCCTGGCTCCCTCCGTGTCTTTCGAGGTATTTATGTTATCCGGGGGTAATCAGCTATTAGTCCTCAGGCTTGAAACCCTTGATCGTATCTGAATCGGGTTCATAGCTTGTCTCGGGTTCTGTGTACTTATATTCTGTATCTACAACCACATCATCAGCAGGATAATCATTCATAATGATGGCTGCAATGATATATGCTGCAACTCCGATTCCTGTTGAGAATGCTGCCAGCGCCCATACAATTCTTACAACTGTAGGATCGATGTCAAAGTATTCAGCGATTCCTCCGCAAACACCACAGATCTTTTTGTCGCGACTCTTATACAACTTTTTTCCATTCATAACTTTCACCTCTCTAATAATGTTAAAAAATTATATGTTCAAGTTTTCCCTGTTTCTTATATCAATGATTATAAGGTCAGGTCCAACTCGTTTACATAGTAATTTGAGCCATTTGGACGTGGTTATTTTGCTAAAATTGCAAGAATTTGACAATTAGGACTTCAATCCCGCTCCCAGAGCGGTGTTAATCCTATCTTTATTATAATTTTATTTTTTCTTTATTTTGTCAACAGATGACGGACACAATTTCGACATAATATATACTACGTGGGGTTGATAAGGAAATAAAAAATAGGGGGTTCCTTTTTCCATGAAAGGCCAAAACAACGCAAAAGTAACACAAGTTCACAAACGCAACCAGCGTATCATTGATACTGTAATGATCAATGGCAAGTATGTTGATTCTTCTGCTGCATTCAGGATTGCCGAAAGACTGATCTCTGTATCAGTAGGCATTGTAGCTCTTATAGCACTGGCCATTGTTTTCATTTTCTGAAGCTTTTGTTTTCTTTACATTTTCCGTTTTTGATCACAAATGCGAAATAGACAAGTCAATAACTGTTATCTCAAGCTGAAATCTGCAGCAATCGGATAGCCTATTTGTGATGCTCTCTCCTTCAGTAGCTGTGTCACTTCATCAACGGTGCTGACAGGTATTCCTGCTTCGTCAAATTTCTGCTTGAAGGGATTTGAATCCAGATAGAGCTCGTCGCTATAGCTAATATTGTAGTCAGGATCCAGCTCGCAGAGTGTGTAATAGCAATCATGGGTTTCTTCTTCAGAAGTCCAGTAGGAGATCACCATGAACTGCTCTGCATTGAGACCCTCAAAGTCAAGAACCACATAGTTGCCATCCTTTACGGCGTAATAGGAATAAGGGCAGCCATACTCTTCACTACCGTAAAAGAAGTGATATTTTCCTGCTGCATCAATATATGCCTTGTCATAACCATGAACGGTAGCTCCGCCTGAGCCGTAGCTCTCAATAGTTCCGTCGTCTGCAATTTCAAGACCGCTTCTTGACCACTGGTCACGGCTGTAGATGATATCAAGCTCTCCGCCCATATCTTTGACGATCATTTCAAGGGTGAACTCCGAGTCAAAACCAAGTTCTACTAAAAGCTCCTGATTTCCATCCTTTCCGCAGTCGATATATCTGTGACTCTGGTCTCCGGTATATGGATAATTACCGGTGTCATCACCATTTTCACAATTCCTGATGATCTCTTCCAGAGTGTAGGATTCTCCTTCTTTAAGGACATTCCCAAGATTAATATAGCTGGCCAGGTCTGCCTCTCCGGTAAACTTTGCCTTTGCATTGCCGGAAAGGAAATCTTCGTAAAGCTGGCTCCCCTGTCCTTCATTACTTACGCCTCCTTCAGCTTCTGCCCCTGCATCACCGGTGTTTGTACCTGCATCTTCAGCGCCTGTCTCTGCATTTTCTGAACTTTGGGCACTCTCATCTCCCCCGACAGCTTCAAACTGCACTCCGGAAACCCCGGAAGTATCCTTTCCGCATCCTGCCATAAGCATCGATGCAAGCATAGCAGGCAGTATAAATCTTACAATTTTCTTCTTCATAATAATTCCTCCTCATCCAAAAACATACTTTCAAAGTATATCCCCAATAAAGTACCAATGCAAATTTCTTAAGGTCCAGGGCATCTGAACCCAATGCATATTTAATCGTTTTTTTATTGAATTCAAGTCGTAAAAAAGTTTAAAATTACAATAAGAGCATATGGCTATATTCACAGGAAATGGGAGAAAAACATATGAGTTTACAGGATAAACACATCTTAGAAAGCAACAGTCTTGCATTTAAGTTTGCCTTGATCATTCAGGCATTCATGCTGATGTCTACAGTGATTTACCGGGCCGGAAGAGAAGGCTTCATGACAACTCCTGTCATGTTGGTTCTTCAGATTATTTTTGTTGCAGCACAGATTTGGGCCTACCTGGTATTCAGAACAAAGAAGACCGGCCAGCTCATTACTCTGGCAAGCATCAGCATAGCTTACCTGGTAGTTATGATAGGCAGCATTCATGTGCCATATATGTGGGCTTTCGGTCCCGGCATCTGCATCCTTTCCCTGCTTTATTCAGATCTTAAACTCACCAGTATTTTTTCAGCAATTGTGGTGGGAATAAACGCTTTGTACGTTCCACTTTACTTAGTATATTCAGCAGATCCCGAATCCAGGAAGAACATGGTGCTTACCGATCTGGTCTTTGCACTTCTCCTGGCACTGATGGCGATCTTCTATGTTCGCCTTAGCACAAAGCAAAATCAGGAAACCCTTGAGGAAATACAGGAAGCAGCACTTAAGCAGCAAAAGGACGCTGAAGTCATCCAGTCCATCGGTGAGCAGATTGCTGAAAAACTCGAGGATGCCAATGAATCCATGGAGGCGCTTTCTGAGAAGGTAAGTGCGACAGCGGAGGCTTCAGATCAGATTTCCCAGTCGGTTACAATGACCGCCGAGGCTATCCAGACCCAGACCGAGATGAACTCCAATATCACTGAATCCCTTGAAAACATAGCAGAGCAGTCCCGGGAAATGCGAAAGAATGCCGACGAGGTAACAGAGAATATAGGCGAGGGCAACTCTCTTGTCAAGCAGCTTCAGTCCAAGTCAGACGAAGCTTCCACAATAAATGCGGAGACAGCCGAGATGACCTCCAACCTCCAGCATTCCGCCGGCACCGTAAAAGAAATTGTAGACACAATCCTCAGCATTTCCAGCCAGACCAATCTTCTTGCGCTGAACGCTTCCATCGAGGCAGCAAGAGCCGGCGATGCAGGAAAAGGCTTTGCGGTAGTTGCAGATGAGATCCGCGCCCTTTCAGAACACACCAAGGAGTCTGCAGAGCAGATTGCATCAACCATCGATGACCTCATCGGAAAAGTCAACCTTGCATCCGGCAACATGGAAAGAAGCGTCGAGTCCGCTAATGAGCAGGGTGAAATGATAGCTCAGACCGGTGAAAAATTTAAAGTTATCATGGAGAAGGTAGCAGAACTTACTGAACGCGCCACACAGATATCCCAGAATGTTGATGACTGCGTAGACGCCAATTCCAAAGTTATGGACGCCATCAGCAACCTGTCCGCAACTTCAGAAGAGGTCGCAGCTTCATCCCAGTCCAGCATCGAGATCAGCAAGGACTGCGAGAACGATATGATATCCACCAAGGATATCCTGAAAGACATCCTTGAGATCAGCCGAAGCGGAAGAAAAGCATAAACATCTATATATACGCAAAATCCCGGGAGACCACCTCTCCCGGGATTTTTATTACAGGCTGTAGACACAGTCATTATCAATACCCGCCTTACAGGCTAAATACCGCAACGTCAAAGGGTGCAAGCACACACTTTTCCTTTTCATCGAAAAGCTTAAGCAAAAGTTCCTGGCCCTTGTCGGAAGCAGAATCACACATGCCGACTCCCGCCTCAAGAAGTCCGTTAAGCTTCCTAAGGTCCACTGTAGCATCCTTTAAGTTGAAGATCATGATCAGTTTATCCTGTTTAAATGCCATGACCCTTTCCACTTCATCTATAAATACCACCTCCGGAACTTCTCTCCAGAGCTCCTCATGCTCGTGCCTGAAGGCAGCGAGCTTTTTGTATGCCTCATGCATTCCGTGATCAGCATACTTTTCTTCATCCCAGAGCATTCCCCTTCTGTTGTCGGGGTCGTAATCGCCCTCCATTCCCATCTCATCACCGTAGTAGATAAAAGGACACCCCGGGAAGAGCATGGTCAGAGCTGCAGCTGAGAGCATCTTACCCTTTCCTCCATCCTCACAGGCATAGGAAAGGAATCTCTTGGTGTCGTGGCTGTCCATCAGATTCCACAGAAGCGGGAACACATCGCTGTGGTATCTTCCCCTTACCTGACCAAGCTTTGATACAAACTCATGGATAGGGCCGTTACCACCGTAGAGCCTTCCAATGGCCTTAAACCAGGCGTAGTTCATACAGCTGTCCCATTCGTCCCCCTCAAGGAAGTCCGTGCAGATGTGCCAGTCTTCCCCGACTATCAGGGCATCAGGCTTAATACCCTTGGCCGCAAGCCTTACCTCTTTCCAGAATTTATGACCGATCTCATCCGCCACATCCAGACGCCATCCATCTATACCATATACTGCCAGATAGTGGCAGATAACGCCCTTTACATATTCAAGCGTATCCCTGTTTGTAAGGTTTAACTTGGGCATACCACCGTAGTATCCAAAGGTCTTGTAGTTGGGCTTTCTGTCCCTGCTGCCCCTGTCCAGAGGAAATTCCTCAATAAAATACCAGTCCTTGAACCTGGAATTCTCCCCGTTCTTTACCACATCCTCAAAGGCAAAGAACTTGTCGGAGGTATGATTGAACACACCATCCAGCATGATATACATTCCACGCTCATGAGCCTTGGTCACAAGCTCTTTTAAGGCCTCATCTCCGCCAAACTCAGGGTCTACCTGGTAATAGTCAACGGTATCGTACTTATGCTGTGTGTTGGCTTTGAAAATGGGAGTCAGGTAAATGATGTCCACACCAAGGTCCTTAAGGTAATCAAGCTTGTTTATAATGCCCCAGATATCGCCAAAGAGCTTGTCATCCCAGGCGATGGGAGCCTTGTACCACTGCTCCTCAGGCACATACTTAGAGGTGGCAAACCTTGAAGGGAATATCTGATATACCACCTTGCCTTCGGCCCACTTGGGGAAAAGAGCTACTCCCTCCTCTCTGATAGGCTGAGGGCAGTCAAACATATCCTCAATATCAGTCGGCTCATAATCCATAAACTGATCGTCTCCGAAAAAGACCTTATGGTCATGAGTATCAGTTATCTCAAAGAAGTAGCGAAGACACAACATGTCGATCTTAACTTCCACCTCAAAATAATCCCTGGCGTCATCTGATGCAATCTTCACCATGGGAACAGAAAACCTGGTATCCACCTTGTCCAGGTCCACGTACTTGTCCCTTCCGTGAAGAATGATCGAGTTTGCGTCATCCTTTGCTGTAGTGATCCTGATCTTTAAAGTACCGGGTGCGACGCAATAACAGTATTCTCTTGTGGCTTTATGCATGATTGCTGCTTTGATCATAACAAACTCCTTTCGGAAAACGTTTTCCGTGACTTGTTTGATATAATAGCATGCACTTTTATATCTGTCAAACGTTTTTTGCTTAAGCTCTGCTTCCCTCTCAGCCTTAGCGATCTGTGCATTAACAGTTGCTGTCTGGATTGATTTCTGCTGTTCCTGTTCCTGGATCTGATAAGCAGCATCGGCAATAGCTCCGGCTGTATCAGCTTCCTTCTTAAGTTCTGCCTGCTTGATGGCAAGAGCGTTATTCTTTTCAGCAATCTCTGTCTGAGCAAGAACTCTTGCATCGTTGGCAGCTTTATCAGCTTCAGCCTGTGCAATGGCTACGTCCCTGTCGGCCTGTGCCTTTGCAACAGCGTCTACGTTTACATTGATGAAATCGTTTGTAGGAACTGACTGCTCTGTCTTGATATCAACAGTCATCTGTCCCAGATACAATTTGTCGACCCTTTCAAAGAAGGGGATCTTAATTCCCGCACGTCCTATAAGGATCCTTGGTGTCCTTCTGATTCCGGATATGATGTAGGCTCTGTCCGGAGGAGCCTTCACATATCCTGCAACAATGATCAGCACGATAAGAGCGATCAGTGCAAATAATAAAATATATTATTTTCGAGGGCAATTAAGACAGGATATTTCGCGGTTTTGGAGAGCGAAATCTGCCATAAAGAAACCCCTGTCCTAAGACAGGGGCTAATAGATCATTCATCCTAATTCATCTTCAAATTTCTTTTCCGAAAGGGGCTTGTAAAAGAAATATCCCTGGATATAGTCACAGTCCTGACTCTGCAGGAAGGATAGCTGCTCCTCATTCTCAACACCCTCAGCTGTAACCTTGGCGCCAAGAGAGTGGGCGATATTGATAATAGCCCGGATGACAGCTTCAGTCTTGTCGTTTTTGCCAATCTTCCTGATAAAGCCGATGTCCAGCTTGATGATGTCAAAGTCAAAGGTCTCCAGCATAGCCAGTGAGCTCATTCCGCTGCCAAAGTCATCCAGGAGGATCTTGATTCCCCTCTTCTTCATCCTTCCAAGGTACTCAAGGCCCTTGGCCTCAAGGTCAGCATAGGCTGATTCTGTCACCTCAAAACGGATCAGTGACGGGTCTAAATCAAGCTCTCTTATCTTGGCACAAATACTCTCCATGAAGGTCGTGTCGTAGAAGTCAACTCTTGAAAGATTTATGGCACAGGGAACAACTTTTTTGCCATCCTTGCAGCGTTTTGCTATGAAGTCAAATCCGCTTTCCACCATAAAGGCATCCAGAGCAGATATCTTGCCCTCTGCTTCGATAACGGGAATAAAGTCTATGGGCGAAACCATGCCCAGGTCTTTGTGGCGCCATCTTATAAGCATCTCGGCGCTGACAATCTGGCCTGTCTTGGCGTCGACGACGGGCTGATAGTAAGGCAAAAATTCCTTCTCAGCAAGTCCTCTTTCCATATCCGCCAAAAGAAATCTCTGCTTTACATAGGTCTCCTTCATCTTGTCGTCATAGTAGGCATAACGATGAGTTCCCTGCTCTGTATCAATGCTCTTCTCAGCAAGCTTTGCGCCGGCAAGAAGATGATTTATGTCCATGTCGGAATGCTTGATGGAATAGATTCCGCAGCGGATCTCATAATTGTATTCCTTGGATTCCACCTGACATACCTGACTGCACACCTTTTTGAGATTCTTGGGCGTCAAATTCTCATCTGCAGTGATCAGAACAAAATGGTCGCTCTCAAGTCTGCCCATGATGACAGGCTTTAAGTATTTCCTGAGAACATTTCTGGTCTGAAGGATGACCATATCTCCCGTAGCATCACCAAAGAGTTCATTTACCGCCTTAAATCCCTTGACGTTGGCATAAACAAGAGAGTAATGCTCCTCAGGTGAGAGTTCGGAAATAAAGAGCTTTGTGCGCTCTATGAAGCCGATCCTGGCATACTCATCTGTCATCCAGTCGTGGTCAAGGGCTGTTGTGATATCGAAAAAGATAACCAGGAACCAGTCAGGATATCCCGGAACATTTCTTGCTCGGATGTTTTTGGCTCGTCTTCCGGACTTGGTGTTAACATGTACAGTCCTTACAAAATTCCCGTTGTCCTTGAGTTCCTCCAGGATTACCTGCATTCGCATCTGATCAAGGAATATATCCTGTTCTTCCTTGGCAACGCCCTGTGAAAGCCTGAAGCAGATATCAGTATACTTTAATCTACTGCTAAGAAAGATATCTCCAAGTGCCTCACTAAGATAATAGACTTCACATACATCGTTGGTTTTGTTAACCGACAGCACCATGTCATAGCCGTCCGCAAGAAGGGTCTTGATGACGATCTGCTCAAAGTATCCCATTAGTGGAATAATGGTGCCCTGTTCAAGGGGGATGATCTTTCCATCCTCAATCACTTCGCCAACACCATTGAATTTGGTCTTTCCATTTTTCACCTTGAAATAACTGCCGTCGGTAATGACATAGAATCTTCTTCCATAGCTGTCAGGAAGGGCAATTTCCTTGATAAAGTCCTTGCCGTCAAGCTCGCATTTTTTCATGTAATCCCCGTGTGGGATCATCTGGATGTTGGTCAGGTCAAGGCCTTCAGAGAATCTGACATAGTTTGGATCCGCAGCTTCACCCGGAAGCTCCGGCATAAGATAGGCGTCATAAGCAGCATTGACAGAACCGGCACTTAAACAGATCACCAGTCCGTCATAATCCAAAAGAGCTGATTTCAGCCCGATACGTTTCATAAAAGCCAGCTGTGTGGGCGCATGTCCACCGGCCAGATAAATAATTGTAGCCCAGGAAATAAGCTCTGAAAGAGGCTTAGAGCTCTTTTCCTCAAGCATTATCACTTCCTCTACGGGAAGAGATGCAAACTCAAAGCAGTCCAGGAGCTGTTTCTTCTGGAATTCATTTTCTTCCGTTGCCAAAGGATCGCAGGGAACGTAAAGAAGTCTTGCCTGCTCAGGCCACTCCTTCTTAAGGTCGTCAAAAAAGCCGTAGTCATCTATAGGAGCCACTTTCCTGTAAGCTCCCATCTCCTGGTAAGGTATGAAACTACTGGTCAGATAAACAACCATAAGATCCTTTCCGGAAACATTAACGTTATTATATATTATTATACAACTTTATTTTGAAAGAATCACTTTAATAGGTATAATTATATTATTCAGAAAGGATTTTTTTATGGCAGACGGCGAAATGAAAATGACTTACTCTGCAATTGTCAGAGATAAGAACAATAAAAAAATAGTAAGAGTCATGTTTGAGCGGAAAAAGGGCCCGGTGACAGAAAGCGCCGAAGGCCTTATCCCCGATGGAAAGATCGTAAAGAACAAGGGGTTTTCTGACCGGGAAGTGAAGCAGCTTGAGGAATATCTTTTAGCAAATTCAGAGTCCATTATGGCTCAGGCAAAAGTGATCAGCAATCCTCTCAAGTGGTTGTGATACAATGGGTAATATTTGTAATTGTCATTTATCCCTTTAATGTGTTAACATGGTGAAGTGCACTTGTGCACTTCACTTTTTTGTTGCACAGCACGTATGAAAAAGGGAAAGGGGAAATCAAATGACTTCATCACAAATTGGAATTATCATCTCAATTCTTGTGTATCTCTGCGGAATGCTTCTGGTGGGCTTTGTAAGTTCCAGAGATACCAACGACGTCAAAGACTTTTATCTTGGCGGAAGGAAGCTTGGGCCTTTCGTAACGGCCATGAGCGCTGAAGCCTCAGACATGAGTTCATACCTTCTCATGGGAGTTCCGGGCGTAGCCTACTTCTCCGGCATTGCTGACGCAGGCTGGACAGCTGCAGGACTTATCGTGGGAACCTATCTCAACTGGCTCTTAACCGCCGGGCGCCTGCGTAATTATACGGAGTCTCTGGATGCCATCACGATTCCCGATTATTTCAAAAAGCGCTTCAACGACAAGAGCAACATCATCCTGTGCATCGGCGCTATTTTCATTCTGATCTTCTTTGTTCCATATACAGCATCAGGCTTTTCTGCCTGCGGAAAGCTCTTTTCATCATTGTTCGGCGTTAACTACCAGCTGGCCATGATCGCATCCGCAGTCATCATCATCGGTTACACCACAACAGGTGGTTTCCTTGCCGCTTCCAAGACTGACTTCATCCAGTCCATCGTTATGACCATCGCACTGTTCTTTGTTGTTGGCTTTGGAATCGTAACAGCAGGAGGACTTGGTGCAGTTTCTGCCAATCTTCAGAGCCTTCCCGGCTTCCTTGATATAAATGCAACCTATAACAACGCTACAAACTCTGCTGATTCCTACGGATTCTTCAGCAAGGTAACAACCTTCTGCTGGGGTCTTGGTTACTTTGGAATGCCTCACATCCTGCTGAGATTCATGGCTATCAGAAAGAGCTCAGAGCTTAAGCTCTCAAGAAGGATTGCTTCCGTATGGGTTGTTTTCTCCCTTGGAATCGCCGTTGTCCTGGGTGTTGTCGGACGTGCCATGACCCAGTCAGGTGTTCTTGAATCTCTGATTGAAGCTGACAATCCGACAAGCGCATCTAAGGCTGAAACCCTTATCGTTGTTCTTGCCAACATGATCAGCCAGTACAATTTCGTATTTGCTCTGATCGCAGGTCTTGTAATCGCAGGTATCCTGGCATCGACCATGTCTACTGCCGATTCACAGCTCATCGCCGCTTCTTCTGCTGTTTCCGAGAACATTATCCAGGAGACATTTGGCGTTAAGCTTTCTGAAAGAGCAGCTATGCTTACAGCTAGGATCACCCTGATCGCCGTTGCGGTATTTGGCGTTGTCATCGCCTGGGACCCCAACAGCTCAGTATTTGGCATCGTATCATTTGCCTGGGCAGGATTCGGCGCAGTATTCGGACCTGCTATGATCATGTCCCTCTACTGGAAAAGAGCTAACAAGTACGGAACCATGGCCGGAATGGTAGCAGGCGGACTTATGGTATTCATCTGGAAATACCTGGTAAGACCTATCGGCGGATTCTGGAATCTGTACGAGCTTGCTCCTGCATTCCTTGTTGCTATCATCGTGATCGTAGTTGTAAGTCTTATTACACCTGCTCCCGAGGATGATATCGTTAAGAAGTTTGAGGCTGTAACCAGCAAGTAACAGACTTCTTGCTTTTGCCAAAAACATAGATAAAGGCAGTTTACCTGTTTGACATTTGGTCATGGTTAACTGCCTTTTTGTTTGTCTGTGGTCTCGTGCCCGAACGCACAATGCGCCTACAGTGCAGATAGCATGTCGTAGGTTACGCCGTATTTCTCAGCAATGTCTTTTGCATAGGAAAGGCCCTTGGGAGGTGCAACCTCCACTTCGTAAAGTCTTTTTCCCTCACTGGCTTTCACCACAAGGGAAGCAGCTTTAGCTCTTGAATCCTCACTGTTTATCTCATCGATCTCAATGGCAAGCTTGTGCATGTGAGTGTTGTATATGGTGCGGATGCCTTTTTTCAGGATAGCTCTTGAGCAGTCCCTTGCAATGTAATAGCCCTCTTCAAATGAAGTTGTGGAGAAGGTCTCGTTAAGGAGCATAAGGCTCTTTTGCGTCGCTTTCTCATAGAGCTCTTTAAAGCGCTTGCACTCTTCACCAAGACGTCCCAGGTCCATGGTCTTATCCTCGTCTGCCGGGAAATGTGTGAAGATATTGTCCACAGGCACATAGCTAAACTTCGATGCGGGCACGTAAATTCCAGCCTGGGCTATGAAAAAGAGCTGTCCCACGGTCTGGGTGATGGTGGTCTTACCACCCATGTTGGCGCCGGTCAGGATATATAAGGTATGCTCATCTGTGAAATCAAGGTTATTCTTGACGATGTTCTCATATCCGGAGTCATGTTCCGTAAGGAGCTTTATATTGTAGATATCCCGGGAGTCCATATAGAGGGCACCTGTCGCATCCTTTAAAAAACTGCTCCCGGGCGCAGCATCTTCCGGCGCATCCAGGACTTCGGGTTTACAGAACCTTGCACCCTTTTGTGTCATATCCTCAACGTACTCTGCCCAGCGCACATAGAAGATGAATTCCGGCATTAGGTCAGTGATATCATTGACCGTCAGCATGGTATATTTGTTCAGGACATTTCTAAGGTGCTTCACCGTCTGGCTCAGCATCCTGTCTGTGATCTTGTCCATGTAATTGGTTATATCCTTTGTGGTGTCATCTGCCTCAGACACCTTCATTATGCTCATCATGGCAAGAGGGCTGAATACCGGAGGCACAAAATCTGCGCCGCTTCCAATAGGTCCTTTGGCCACAATCTCATCAAACTTGTAATCCTCATTCCAGTCTGTAGAATCATTTATTATGTCTTTTCCGGAGACCTTGTCCATGAAGTGCTTCACAAGATTGGCCTTGGTAAAGGGTTTGCTGTTGACCGAGATAAGACCGATCCCACAGGCTTCAAACCTCTCGTTTAAGTTAATACCCACAGTCACGCTCTTTAAGCAATTAGTATCAGCCTTCAGCTCTTTTATATCTTTTTTCAGCTCCTCAAAACCGTTGTCCTCATACAGATCCGTCACATACTTCTTAAGACCCAGAAGTCCCTCTGAGTGGATGTCTGCGCCTTCAAGGCACTTGTGGATAGCACCGATGCTCTCAATGTAATCATTGATCTCTTCCAGCCTGTGGACCAGGTCCCAGACGCCGGGGTCGTGGTCGTTGTCATGCCTGTAGCTGCCGTATTCCTTAAGGAAATTCACCCGGTCGAGAAGCTCTAAGATCTCGGCGCGCATGGCTTTGTTCCTGTAGATATCATCAAAGATGTCTGCCCTGTAGCGGGCATTTTGGGCATCGGCAGTCATCATCTTCATTACGTTGGTGATGTAAACCTGCTCGTTCTTCTCTTTGGAAAGACGCAAAAGGACGCTGTCCATGCCGATGTCGTGGACAGCCAGGTCGCTGATCTTCTGATATGAAAGATTGTGGTCCGGGAAAAGCAGACTGTACTTATTGGACATTGATTTCTCCTTGCTATTATTGGTTTAGCTCTTTTCACGCATCAAAAGTTTTCTTGGCCTTCTCAATGGTTTCGATGACACGGTCGCACCAGTCATCAAACTCGGGATCATCCTCCTGGCACTCCTTGGGGTGAGACAAAACGTAGTCCAGAGCATATCTCACGCCCATGTCAAATTTCACCTTGGTGCACATGTCGGGAACAGCTCTTTTGAGCTTGGTGTTGTCGAAGACAACGGAAACGGACTTATCTCCAAGGAGTGAGCCTGTGAAATCAAAGTCGTACTTGTCGCCCACTGCACGAAGGAAATCTGTGGAAACATGGTAGGCCTTAAGCGGGGCGCCAAGGGCATCAGCGATGGTTGCATATATCTGATCCCAGGAAAGGGTCTCGTCGGAGGTGATCTGGAAAGCCTCACCGATGGCGTGTCTGTTGCCCATAAGGCCAATGTAGCCTGTTGCAAAATCATCATTCCATGTAAGGGTCCAAAGGCTGGAGCCGTCACCCTGTATGATAACGGGCTTACCCTCCATCATTCGCTTGATTACCTGCCAGGAGCCTTTTTTGCCGTGAACACCGATGGGAATCTTGCGCTCATCATAGGTGTGGCTGGGGCGGATTATGGTGACAGGGAATCCATTCTCCCTGTACATCTTCATAAGGAAATCCTCACAAGCGATCTTGTCCCTTGAGTACTGCCAGTAAGGGTTTGCCAGGGCTGTGCCCTCTGTAATGATGTAGCTGGCAGCGGGCTTGTTGTAGGCAGAAGCAGAGCTGGTGTACATATACTGTCTGGTCCTGTCCTTGAAAAGCCTGTAGTCACGCTCCACCTGCGAAACGTTAAAGCCGATAAACTCGCACACTGTATCGAAGGTCAGATCTCCGAGCTTTTGAAGCACGTCTTTTTCGTCGTTAATATCTGCTGTGATCTGATTAACACCCTCTGGCAATACGCCGGACCTGTTACCCCGGTTAAGTACCCATACTTCCCAGTCAGGATCTTTAGCCAGCCTCCTGACAATTGCTGTGCTGATGGTTCCGGTTCCGCCTATGAACAATACTCTTTTACTCATGGATTCTGATCTCCTTTCCAAGTGCTGTGATATGGAATAATCATCGCAGATTATTGCTGCGACCACATTTACTACCTTCATGTTCGTCCACCTGATCCATACCTGTGCACCTGATCCTCTCCTGTGCACCCGATCCGCTCATGTGCAGCCGAATCCTCTTCGTAAGTGCACAGAAAATGTCTTTTCCCTATCAATTATACATTATTGAAAAAATTTTCTGCCACAAAGAAATCTTCTTCGTATAAATGTATGCGTTGTTTTTGTGTATAGCATTTACGGAGGAGAGATATTATGGGAAATTCAGTTTTTAAAAGGGGAATAGTTCTTTTGATTGCAGGCGCCATGACCGTGATCACCTGCGCAGGATGCGCAAATAATAAAGCCATTTCAGAAGTTGAAATCCCAGATACAGACGTTGCTCTGGTGGCTTCAGCTGCAAGCCCTGAGCAGGGACAGATATTCACTCCCGGCGTGTACAGGACCTTTGGCGTAGAAAGTGGCAGTAGCGAAAACTCAATTTTTTATATCTTCTATGATGACGAAACAGGCTACATTCAGGATGCAGATAACGATTCCGGAACCTACTTCGAGTACAGCCAGGAGGATTGCAATATAGATTTTTACTTTGGATTCGGGGAACCATATGTCAAGGAACTTAAAGTTCTTTCCATGGATAATGGCGCTGTTTCAGGCATCTTTGACGGCGTACAGTTGGTTGTTTTTGAGAAGGTCGAAGGTGCAGACCCCTTCACCTTTGACATCAACCGGTACAAGTCGAATTAAGATTCTTCACCTACCAGGTGGACGATCTGCGGCTCGTGGCCCACAGCCTTAAGGAACTTCCCTAAAATATCCGATGTCTTTATCTTAAGGCTTGAGGTGCACACACAGGGGTGACAGCCGATGAACTCGCCGGCTTTCACGTCCTCGTCAATAAGGAGCGTAACGGCGTGATCCTTGTCATTCATAAGCCCCATTACGCTTACCGCGCCGGGCTCGATATCCAGGTATTTCAGCATATCTTCAGCTTCCGCAAAAGAGAGCCTGGCTGAATTTATCTGGCTGGACAGCTCTTTAGTCTTGAACTTCTTGTCCCCCGGCATCAAAAGCAGATAAAACCTGGTCTTCTGACGATTGCATAAAAACAGATTCTTGCACATCAATGTCCCAATGGCCTCATCTATGGCCTCGCAGGCTTCCATGGTGGTGGCCGGCTCATGATCTACACGGAGGTATTCAATTCCCAGCTCATCCAAAAGGTCATACACCCTGACTTCTCTTGGCAGACGTCCTGTAGTATTTACCGGTCTTCCCTCAAACAATTCCATTTTATTCACCTTCCTCCAAGGCCCGGCGCTCTATCACGCTTCCAGCCATTTTTTGAATTCAACACCAACTTATTATACGCGAAAAAGCACTCCCGTGCTATATGAGCATGGAGTGCAATCTATGGATAATTCCTGATTTTCAGGATTGTTTTAGGGAGGAGCTACCGGAACCGTCCTCCGGTAGCTAAGTGTTATGAAAGTATATGAAAAAAGTGTGTGTGGGGTGAAGAACTGTTTTTGTTCTTCATGTATTCATAATACGTTGCCAACCTAAAACAAACCTTAAACTATTGTGAACAAATTATGTGCATATTATTTCCTGCTCTTTCTAAAGCATTCCTGGCATACGCCGTACTGGTAGGACCAGTTGAGCCTTCTGCCGCATATCTTGCAGGTCTTGGCGCTTAGTTTCTGCATATCAAGGATGGAAAAGATCTTTTCAGAAATCTGACGCTTTGTCTCAAGAATGCGCATAAGATCATCTTCATCTCCAAAAAGCCTTGTAAAGGAATATAAAAAGTCATAGACTGCGCTGCAGGTCTCAAGCCTTTGAAGCGCCTGTTTGTCCTTAAGATCCAGGTCTGATGCCTTGTACCTTTCCATAGCTGCGTCCAGGTCTATGGGCCTTTCCCTGACAAGGCATTTGTAGAAGTAGGTGTATACATCAAAAGTCTCCCGATTATCCGGGTCTGCAGGAATCCTGATAAATGTCCTTATCAGCTCCCTGTCATCCTCTATTGATTCAAGCACCTTTGCCACCCTTATCTTTTCCTTGATGTCCCCTTTGTCATAGTAGCTCGCAGCAGGGATCTGGTTCCAGAGCTCTAAGATCGTGGAAATCTTTCCGTCCTTTTCAAGGAACTCTTCCGGAATATTTATCATAGCTTTTTTAATGGGAAGGGCATTGTAGGTAAGGAGCTTTTCAATTATGTAATAGTCATAATAAGCCCCAACGTAGCCCACATCATAAATGCCATATCTTCCCGCACGGCCTGCTATCTGCTTGACCTCAGATACTGTAAGAGGTCTTTCTTTTTCCCCGTCGAACTTAATGGTCTGAAGGAACACTACTCTTCTGATGGGCAGGTTCATTCCCATACCGATGGCATCTGTGGCTACTACAACATCTGTCACGCCATCAGCAAATTTCCCTGCTTCTCTGTGTCTTACGTCGTAGGGAAGCGCGCCATATATAATGCTGCAGTTTATTCCCGCTTCCTGAAGCTCCGCTGCAACGCTGTGAACGTCCTTCCTGGAAAAGACAATGAGAGCATCTCCTTTTTTCACATCCTTGGGGAATTCGAAATACTCTGATTCCTTATCCATCTCAAGTGGCGTCATTCTCTCATGGTAAACCACTTCCACGCTGTCTCCGCAGGATTTGATCATCTTGATGAGGAGCTTTTCCGCATCAGGGGATGCGCAGATGTGGATTGTTTTGGCAAGAAGTCCCAGGATTGCAGCTGTCCATGAACCGCCGCGCTGTCTGTCCGCAACCATCTGGGCTTCGTCAATGACCGCCATGTCCCACTCTTCTTTCAGACTCATCATCTCTATAGTCGATGACTGATGAAAAGAGCCGGGCATCAGTATCCGCTCTTCTCCTGTGATCATGGAACAGGGACACCCTTCGCTGTTCATCTTTTCATACTGCTCGTAGGCAAGGAGCCTTAGTGGTGCAAGGTAAATTCCGCTCTCCGCTTCCATCAGCTCTTTCATAGCCTGATGGGTCTTGCCGGAGTTGGTGGGACCTATGTGGAGGATAAATTTTCTTTTCATCTTCCTTGCCAGGGGAAAGAGCTTGGTATAGTCATTGGGGGTCGATGTCTGGATATTCTCATAAAGAAGTATTTTGGCTGCCATGACCTTCTTTATCCTCTCGCAGGCCTTTTCATACCTGGGGTTATGGGATATCTGCTCATAGATCACCATTTCATTTATGTTGCTCTTTACGTAGTCCACAATTTCCCTTGGGCCGTTCTTTTCTCTAAGAGCATCCATCAAAAGCCTGACCACAAGCTTTTCATCGTACCCCATGGCGAAGTGTACTAACGGCATGTTGTCGCACTCCAGGATTACGTTGTATATGACATGCCCTATGTCAGGGATAGTGTCTTTTAACATAGTGCCTGACATCTTCTTGGGGACATAATCAATATACTTTGCAACGTTCCCTGCAAAGACCTCCTGCTTTTGAACCCTGCCATAGGCTCCACGGGTCACCATGAAGACCCTGTTATTTGCAAGCTCATCCATAAAGGCATCATAAACAGCCTTCTTAATATCGTCAGAGTGCTTCTTGTAATACTCAAAAAACTCACCTCTGGGAAAGGCCTTTGCTGCCATGAGCTTATCTCTTTTTTCTTTATTCTTCCGCGCCATGTAGCGCCTGCTTGATCGTGACATCTATTTTCCTTTCAGGCTCATGCCAAGGCTAAATACACCTGTCTATTTTCCATATCTTCCACTGTCAGTGGCACAGGACAATAGTCCTTGCAGCGCATCGCTAAAAATGACACCGTACTTTTTGGCTTTTGTGCAGTCCATCCAAAGGTTATGAAATGGTGCTATATCTTCTATGGTAATGTCCAGCTTTAATGCATCTGCAAAAGCCATTGTCATCTCATACATGCTCATATTGGTTTCGCTGCCAAAATTGTAAGCGCCACCGGGAAGAGCGCAGACCTTTTCCATGTTCTTTGCAACTTCTTTGATGTAAGTCACACCTCTGTAGTTCCTTGAGCTAAAGCGCACACATCCTTTGGCATTTATCATGTTAGTGAAATAGTTTGGTCTGTTCGTATCATAATCATACATCCATTCAGCCCTTAAAAGAACTGCATCCGGTGCTATATCAAGAACTCTTTGTTCCATCTCCAGTTTGTGCTTTGCATAGGTGTTGGCAGGTTTAGCGAACTCTTCCGTATAAGGACCTTCGCTTTCCATCCCCGTATAAACCTGGTCAGAGCTAAAGCAGATCAGCTTTCTTCCCTTTGATGCCTTGGCGAGAAATACCGGCAGCTGAACGTTAGCAATATAGGACGCCTCCGGATCTGCCTCGCAGGTTCCGATATCTGAAATTGCCGCCGTATGTATTATAATGTCAGCGCCGCTCTCTTCAACGACGCGCCTGACTTCTTCCTCGCTTGCATTCCTAAGGGAAGGCGCTGCCACAGTACCTTCGCATATCTCCATTATCTTTTTTCCAACAAATCCATTTGCCCCTGTTACAAGTTTCATCGTGATATCTCCTTTATATGGTATTATCTCTTATCTTTGTCAGGATTGCATCTCCAATAGCTCTTTTCCCAAAAGAACAAAAAGTCAAAAAAAGTAACTCTTTCCAGACTGTAGACAAAGTCATTATCAATACCCGCTGTAGTGATTATAGTCACCCTCAGATACTTATCAATGGACTTTCGCGGCATAAATCCTCGCGCCCTCATAGGAATGATTCTATTAGTTTCCTAAATCAATTCCGGGCGCTTCGGTTTATTCCACGGTTCCATTGACAACTATCTGAGAGTGGCTTTCTGGTCTGTAAGCGGGTATTGATAAGGAGGTAACGCTCTGTGATGAGACTATATTATCGGGGAAGCGTTTTAATTGAATATCTTCATGCCTTTTGCCAAAAAAGAGACCAAGGGCATGCTGGATTGCTGATTACCTTCATACCTTTTGCCCAAAAAAGGGCCTTAGGACATGCTGGATTGCTGATCACCTTCATACCCTTTGCCCAAAAAAGAGCCTTAGGGCATGCTGGATTGCTGATTACCTTCATACCTTTTGCCCAAAAAAGGGCCTTAGGGCATGCTGGATTGCTAATTACCTTCATACCTTTTGCCAAAAAAGGGCCTTAGGGCATGCTGGATTGCTGATTACCTTCATACCTTTTGCCAAAAAAGGGCCTTAGGGCATACCGAACAACCTAATACCTACTTATCAACTCCCCGCTTACAGATCCATTAGCGCAAAAAAGTTCTGCGCCAAGGGACAGTACGCTGGGCGCTGTCTTCTTAAGCGCCAGGGCAGCCCTTGGATCAGAACTTGTTTGTGCTACAATTAGGCTTATGCGGGGTTAAATGATTGCTTCTTGATCAGCAAATCCTAACCATCGTCTAAGCCACTTTGTCTACAGTCAGAATACTTTTCCCAAATAAAAAGAGCCCTAACCATTTAAGTTAGGACTCCGCGTGATGGGTTATACCCTTTTATTTTGCTTTCCTTCCTTCAGCCTTTCCATATTCATTGAAATGCTTAAGCAACTTATCTCCATCTGCACCAAAGGCAGTCTGAAGGTCTTTGTTGTTTATGTAGTAGGTGTATGCGTTAAACTCACTGGTATTGCCTTTGTAAGTCTTTAACGCTTCAACTGCTGCATCTACAGTAGCTTTAGTGTTTACTTTGGAAGCCGTAGCAGCAGGTGCTGCTGCCGGAGCTGCTGTGGCTGCTGTAGTAGTACTGGTTGCATCCAAAGTTCCGGGTTTGCATTTTGAACAAGGTCTATAGCCTCTTTCAACTGCGCTTTTAAGTGTCGTCTCGATCTTGCTTCTTCTAAGGCTGCTACATCCTGATGAATGATAGCACTCACCAGTCTTAGTAATGTAAACCACTGTATCTCCGCTTGCTGCATTAACAACTGTTGCAGGAGCAAAAACTCCCAGTAACAAAGCAGAGATGATGGACAAAACCGCAACCCTCAAATTGGCTTTAGAATTCATTTTCTTCCTCCCCAAGTTTGATTCTTGTATATTATAATGTGGATATTAATAGTTCACTTCTTCGGTGTATCATTATCAACATAATACGATATTGTCAGGCCGTCAATCCCATTATTCATCTTTCTCCAAAAAACTGCCAAAGTCTCGTAAGCTAGCTTAGCTTCGGCGTAGTGGTGCTTACAGATCTCGATGATCTTTCCTGCATCATTACCTGTGCCTGCTTGGGTGATGCCAAGGTATTTATCAACATCCAGGAAGCAGAACTTAAACTGAGAATAATACTGCCAGATCATTTTGTATAAGATTTTTCTGTATTCTTCGCCGCTTGCCTTGGGACACACTTTCTCATAAAAAGCACTGTTAGTTCTTTCTTCCGGTATTGTAACCGAATTCGTATCTGACATGTACTCAATGGCGGTTTTCACCTCATCCAAAGCGTTCTTGCTCTGAGCAACCTGAAGACATGTCCACTCTGAATCTTCTCCCGCTCTTGCAAAAAGAGCCCAGACTCTGGACGGCGCCATAATGCTATCCATTTTGATGTTCGGCCTATCACTTTTAGAAAAAGCTTTCTCTGAATCCTTAACAAAGAAACCCTTGAGTTCTTCATACTTCTTCTTTTTGGCGTCATCTCTTTTATATGCTGCCTTAAGCGTATATTCCATCTTGGTTTTCTCCCCTTGAAAACTTAATCAGATCCATTCGCCCCACCTCACTATGGTCTATGAACCTACCGTGGATTGCCAGTGGTTATGCGACCTTCATCTTCCTGGTCATACTCCACCCAAATACCATCAGAAAAGTTGAAGCTGTAGATGGTGAAATTATCCAGAGTCATATCATCAGTAAAAATATATGCAAACTTGTCTTTCTTCAGATAATCCCTGTATTTGAAGAGGTTCGCGCCATTTTCCACATCCGGATATGATAAAAGAACATAGATGATCCTGCTCTTCTCCTCATCAAGAAGCGCATACTCATAGATACTGTCGAACCCATCTGACGCCACATAGGCCGGATAGTTGTACGAATCAGTGTCATATCTGACCTCTTCCACATGATAGTCGCTGTCATCAAAAGCCGTTTCATAGACAGTGCATTTCACCTGTGAGAGGCGCTCTTTTTCCCTGTTATAATCATCCTCTGTATAGGTGGCTACAAGAAAGATACTTCCGTCAGTATCCAGCAATCCTGTCTTAAGTGAAGACACATAAGTGACATCAAGCGCTCTGCCTGGGTCATCAGGGAAAAGAAATAATCCGCTATCAAGGTCGGAACCATATTCATCAAGAATCGCCGCTTTGTCATAGTTCTCAATCCCCGTATGATTCACAAATGGCTTTACAGCATCAAAGTACAACATCCCGGCTACAAGCAGCAAGGGAAGACCCCCACTCATGGTAAGGGTCACTAAAACCATCCCTATTATTCCCAATACTTTAACAATACTTTTTTTCTTTGTGTCCATCAGCTTTATGATTTCGTTCTGTCCACATCGATCAGATCTACATGTCCGCCATCATTCTTCCCGATCGATATCTTGTTTCTGTTGGTGGCCAGGAAAAGAATTATTGCCAACGCGTCATCAATTGGCCCCGGAGCAAAATCCATCGGCGAAACAACATAAACGATCAGCAGTGTAAACAAAACCCCTTTTACAAAATTACTCATAATATTTCCCTCCTTATAGTGTGGTCTGTGCTATCTTAATTTCAGTATAGGACCGCCTGCCCGGACAATATATGCCGGGGTCTGTGAAGGGTGCGGTGGTATTTCGCTAATTTGGAGAAAAAAACATCAATTATCACCGGCTAAAATTATAACCCATATCGGATCACTTCAGGTACTTGTTCAGGGAAAAGAGATTTCGTGTCATGTCGTTGTATCCCAGCCAGTAAAGGTCTCCTAGCTTATCCATATTGCCCTCGACACGGCCCACAGTGACAGGCTCTGAGGGAGCTATAACGAAGATCCTTCCCTGCTTTTCCAGCTCATCCACTTCATCACATTCTCTGTTGTACCTTGCATCGCTCTCATCAAGTGCCAGGGCGAACTCAGGATTATTTCTGTAAAAGAGACGGGCAGTATTTTTGACCTCGTCGTCCTTGCGAAAACCTCTTTCTCTGGTTTTTACTACCACTATGTTCTCATAGCCGGATTCGATTGCCCACTTGTAGGGAATCTTGCAACAGCACCCTCCGTCCAGGCAAGGTGTGCCCTCCACGTCTACCATCTGGGAGACATAGGGCATGGATGCCGAAGCTTTGACTGCTTCAAATATGTCTTTGCAATGGCCTTTCTGGATATAGCGGGCTTTTCCGGTATTGCAGTCGCTTACTACCGCCACGAATTTTCTGGCAGGGTTGTAAAAGGCTGTCTCATCGAAAGGTTCCAGTTTCTCATTTTTTCTTATGGCAAAGTCCAGGTTCAGAGGGCTATGGGCATGGATCATTGCCATGGCACCCACGTAGTCCTGGTCATGTCTGAACTCTAAGTTGATCCTGGCAGATCTGCCTATCTGTCCTGAAACATAGTTCATACCGCCCATTGCACCTGCACTTACGCCGATGGTACACTCGAAGTTAAGGTTGTTCTTCATAAGGGCATCCATGACGCCCTGACTGTAAAGCCCTCTAAAGGCGCCTCCTTCCAGGACAAGGCAGCCTTTGGTTATGGCTGGTCCGGCCTTTCCTGATGGGATTTCGTCCAGTCTGTCGTATTTCTTAGTCTCAAGTAACATTATATTTTCCTTTACATTTTCTTATGTCTTAAAAAAGACCGCCTCTTTTTGGAAGCGGCCTGGTAAAACCTGATTTAGTTATATACTTCTTTTTTTCCGGTGTATTTGTTGATGCCTCCGATATTCTTGACGTTGGTGTAGCCCATGGTTTGCAGGGAGTTGGTGGCATTCCAGGATTTGGCACCGCTTAAGCAGTAGACGAAGATAGGTGTGTCTTTGTGCAAAACCAGAGAATCGATTTTCTCTATCTCAGTTTCAGGAATATTGATGCTGCCCGGGATATGCCCTGCTGCATACTCTTCCGGCTTTCTAACGTCCACCAGGACTGCTCCATCCATCTTCCTGAATCTCTTTATTGCCTTATTGATATCATCTTTAAATAATCTGTCAAATACTCCCATGATGTCACCTCAAAATTCCTCGTCGCTCTCTTCGTCGTCATCCCAGTCATCGGAATGTCTTCTGTTTGATATGGAGGCTTTTATCTTAGCTTTGACTTTTTTCTTGGCTTTTTTCTTAAGGATCTTTAAAACGATCAGAAACAGGATAACTCCAAGTATGCCCAGGATAGTTGGAAGGTTTTTCATCAAAAGCTTCAGAGCTGCTTCACGTTTCTTTTTCTTGATATACTTGTCGATCTGATCTTTCATAGACTCTCCTTCGGGTGCTTACGCGTATATTCAAAACAAAAGCTCTATATATTATTTTACTCACTTTATGAAAAAGAGGCAATTGGTGTTTGTTTTTACGCTTTCTTACCCTCAAGCTCGGAGAAGGTTATCGTGAACTCACAAAGGTCATCAAGTCGCAGCAGGATTCCGCCCTTGTACATGGCGTCGTCGTCATTGTGGCGACCACACCCTCCGTCTATGACAATGATATTCTCAGTCCTGTACGATGAAAGAGGCCGTGGAAAATGGGCTTCATCAGCATATATCGTAGGTACATGCCCGATAATAAAAGTCCAGGGTTCATAGGCGCTGTACTCCTTGGTATCTATGTAAAGATCCGGGCGAAAGGGCGTCGGCCAGACGATATTCCAGACCGTGCTGTAGTCCATATCCTTATAGGGCACATCGATCATATCTTCCCGGAAGAACGAATGGGTCAGGAGAAAGCACTTTTGCCCGACCTCGATTCTGGTGGACAGGGAGCGGGAAAATAGCCACTCCAGAAGTTCCCTGCGGCCGGCTTTCTTAAGGCGCCTGAATTTATTAAAGGTCTTATCGCCACCATTTCCAAGGGTCCATAGCCTGGCATCCCTGCCGGGAAGCTGCGAACAAAGCAGTGGTGCACTGCCCTCAGGATCCACCGAATTGAGCATCATAAATTCATGATTGCCCAGCAAAAACTCCATATTGGGAGCCTCCATGACATGCTGCAGGATCTTGACACCATCCGGTCCGCGGTCGATGGCATCCCCAAGCATGTACAGTTTGTCCGCATCCGAAAAAGCCGCTTTCTCAAGCAGCTTCTTAAACATCTTGTATTGTCCATGCAGATCCGAAACAACGTAGGTTGCCATGTTAACCCCTTTTATCTTAGTTTATTGACGCCAGAATCTCAGCGGCGCGCTCGCTCCCATGCTTGGCAGCGTAGGAGGCCCACTTCTTGGCCTTGGTCAGGTTTGGGGTACTCTCGAAAGAACCCTTGAAGTAGCCGTCAGCGATGGCTTCTGCCGCTTCTATGCTGCCTCTTCCGGCCTTATCTATAAGATCTAAAAGTTGCTGTTTATTATCCATTCTAATATTTCCTCACTGATCTGATTTCTGCATCCACTCTATGTTACCCCGGAACATATTCCCTGGAAGGATTTCTCTATAGGTTGACTGATACAGTTCCCATATCTCTTCAGAACTTTCTGCCTCAAGCCTCCCAAGATTCAGCACAATATAGGGTACTCCGAAGGTCCGAACCCTTACTCCCGTATCCAGGCATCTGTTCCTTAGGTAAAAGAAAAGTCTCCTCTCCTGAAGGCTTCTCTGAGCTTCATCTTCTGCGTATTCCGGGTCTTCAACTTCGACTATGATGTTGTCAGCATCCTTAAGGTGTTCCCTGATAAGACCTATCATGATTCCTCCGGCGCCCTTATTTCTCCTCTCCGGAAAAACAGCCAGGTAGTCCACAAGAAAGTCCCGCCCAAGCTTCACCAAAAAGACATAGCCTATGATCGCTCCATCCTCACAGAGCCCAAGGGTCTCATATCTGCCTTCATCCAGAGCTTTCAAAATGATGGGCAGAGGCTTTAACTCATTAGGTGGAAAATCCTCCACAAGCCTTTCCTTATATAGTTCTTCAACCTGAGGTTTGGTCAGTGTTTCCAGTTTCATGAACTACTCCTGCGAATTGGTGGCATATGAGCACCTGATTTCATTTCCCAGCTCACCCTATTTTACCAAAAAACCACGGTAATGGTGATATTTATAAAATCCTCGTAGTTGTCTATGGAAATGTGATGTTTGCATACGTCAAACAGCAAGGTGAATTCAAGCATCTCTGTTTGCCTGATCAGGCCCAGACCTCTTCCCTAAGACAATCCTTGCAGTCGCGAAGGATTCCCATGCTGCTGCAAAGGATCAGGACTTCGTTCCAGCAGGATGAAACTTCATCCGGAAGGCTATCGATGTCTTCAAATCTCCACATTACTGCGAAATCCTCGTAACCTGTAAGATCATTGAATCCGTTAATCTCCCGATCAATCTCATCGAACACCGCTTGCCACTCATCTGAAGCCGTTCCGCAAAAGGCCACATTCTTGCAGCCCTTTGAAAGTATAGTATGTGCTGTGTCGCGAATGAGAGTTTCATCTATGATCTCATCAAGTACTATTATCACGGTGTTGTTGGAAAGGTCTCCGAAATTTCTTTTGCCTGATGAAATCCTTCCGCCTATAAGTCCGTATGTAATATTCTGGCTTGTCATCTGTTCCTGGTATATGTGCTGTATCATGTCGTACCTCCTTGATATCAATGCTACGGTTCCTGTTGTACATAGGATATCAAGTATTAAGTCCAATATTCTCCCCAGCATATCCGGGGACCTGCGAGGCCTGCGACTGATTCTGAAGATTTTTTTGTATCTTTGCTTAATCTCTGCAACATTTTCGCCACCTGAGTTGTTTACCATGTAGAAGGCGAAAACTTGTGTCATAATATCAGAAGGAGACTTATTATGAAAAAGAATGTAAATAACGGAAAAAAGCGGGATAACAAAAGGCTTACAAACGCAGCCCTATGCTCGATTCTTTCAGCAGCAATGCTGGCAGGATGCGCAGGTGCCTCCACACCAAACAGCACCGAATCAGCGCAAGCCCCGGCTGGCAGCTACGAGGCTCAGTCAGCCACCAGCGAATCAGCGCAAGCCCCGGCCAACAATGCCCCAGCTGACAGCGCCCCAAGCCAATCGCTGATCACCTCTGACTTCAACAAGGCGCTGGCCGAGTTCATTGAAGCTGCAGGGTATGAAAACGAGAACTACATGGTTTCGCCAACGTCCTTCCAGGCCGCCATGATACTGGCTGTGGCAGGAGCTGACGGCGAAACAAAGGAGCAGCTGATCCACTCCATGGGCTTTAAGGACATGGATGAATATAATGCCTGGTACAGCAAGACCACTGAGCTAAAAACGTCCTTCGACGAAGACATCGCTCTGGATGTGGAAGAGTTTGAAGCAAACAAGGAATGGTTCCCCGATGACAAGGCTCCGGAAGGGTCCCTCCTGATGCTGAATTCCATCTGGAACAACACTGACTTAAGCGGCGAATTTGGCAAAGACTACCTGAAGGCTGTCCAGAAGGACTATAACGCCGAGGCAAACAATGTCACTGCAAAAGAGATGACAGAAAAAGTCAACGATTTCGTCAGCAAAGGCACAAACGGCCTGATACCACAGATTGCAGCCGATCTTTCAAAAGCAAACGCAGTCCTTGTAAACACCCTCTACTTAAAGAGCGGCTGGATCAATTCCTTCAACGACTACCAGACAGCCAAGGGTCAGTTTACCACCGCCTCCGGGGACAAGACCGATAAGGAATTCATGGAACAGCAGGAAAGCTTTTGGTACTATGAAGATGACGACAGCAAGCTGGTGTCACTCCCTCTTAACGGCGGCCTTGAGATGCTCCTGGTCCTTGGTGACAACGAGGATTACCTGACGGCCCGTTCCAATGCCACCTTTGAAGCAGTCCACGTGAAGATGCCTAAATTTGACGTGGAGAGTTCTTTTACCCAGAACGAATTCATAGACTTCCTGAAGGAACAGGGCGCAGATCTGGCATTCGATGGGAATGCTGACTTCTCTGTGATGTGCCCCGACACCTCCTGGTACATTTCCAACATCATCCAGAAGACCAGGATAAAGGTGGACGAGGAAGGTCTTGAAGCAGCGGCAGCAACAGCCCTGATGATGACTGAATGCGCTTTTGAGGGGCCTATAGAGCCCAAGGAATTCATCGCCGACGAGCCTTTCAAATTCTACATCGTGGGAGGAGCCGATCACGACATGGTGCTCTTTAGCGGACAGATTGCACAATAAAATTTTCTATAGGAGGTAGCAAAATGCAGGACAAGATTGCAGTAGTTTTCCCGGGAATCGGGTATCACATCGACAAGCCTCTTTTGTACTATACAAGGCGCCTGGCCAGGGAGGCAGGGTATGAGCTTATTGAGATCAGCTACAACTTTCCATATAAAGCCAAAGAGGTAAAAGACAATTCGGACAAGAAAAAGGATGCTTTCGCCCTGGCAGTTGAGCAGACGAAGCAGCAGCTTTCCCAGGTTAAGTTTGAAAACTATTCAAAAGTTCTTTTCATAGGAAAAAGTCTTGGAACTGCAGTTGCAGCCCATTATGACAAGGAACATGGCATCGGCGCCAAACACCTTATCCTGACGCCGGTTCCCAATACCTTTGATCACCTTAGGACCGGCTGTGGCATGGTGTATCACGGCCTTTCCGACCCCTGGTGTGAGAATGACATAGTAAAAGAAATGTGCAGAAAATTAGAGCTTGAGCTCCATGAAATCCCCGATGCCAACCACTCTCTCGAAACCGGCAGCGTCCTGACTGATGCTGACAATCTGCGGGATTTACTGGCTCGCGTCAAAAGCTTTATTGAGGATTAATCTTTAAAGGCCCCGGCAATTAAGCCAGGGCCTTATCTTTATCTGTTATGCAACAGTTTCTTTTTGGCAATTATCATCCTTTTCTTCCATTCTTCTGAAGAAGTTGGCCAGGAGCGCGCCGGAAATGTTATGCCATACAGAGAAGATGGCTCCGGGTACTGTAGCCATGGCAAGATCCGGGAATGCAGATCCTGCAAGGGATGTGGCAAGTCCTGAATTCTGCATGCCGATCTCGATGGAAAGAGCTTTTTTCCTTGGAAGTGGCATCTTAAGTGCAAGACCAAGGCCGAATCCAACCAGGTAACCAAGAAGGTTGTGAAGAATAACAACCACGAATACGATGGCGCCTGTAGCAAGGATTCTCTCGGAGTTATGTGAAACAACCGCAGCCACGATCAATGTGATGGCGGTTACTGAAATCAGTGGCAGAACATCGGCAACTTTCTGAGTATATTTTCCCCAGAACTTGTTGATGATAAAGCCCAGAGCAATGGGCACGATAACAACTTTGATGATTGAAAGGAACATGCTAAGGACGTCCACGCTGACTGTGGTCTTAAGCAAAAGATAAGTTATGGCAGGGGTCAAAAACGGCGCCAGCAGAGTGTTTACGCTGGTCATTCCGACAGAAAGCGCCACGTCGCCACGGCTAAGATAGGTCATAACGTTGCTGGCTGTTCCTCCGGGACAGGTTCCCACAAGGATCACGCCGGCCAAAAGACCTGCTTCCAATCCAAAAGCTTTTCCAAGAATAAAGGCCAGAAGTGGCATGATGGTGAACTGAGCAACGCAACCGATAATGATGTCCTTTGGACGCTTGAAGACGATGGCAAAATCATCAAGCTTCAGGGTCAGACCCATTCCAAACATGACGATCATAAGTAGATAATTGATCCATGATGTCTGTATCCACAGGCATGTCTTTGGCACAAACAGCGCCAGTGCTGCCACCACCAGAACAATGATGGCCATGTACTTCCCAACAAAATCACTTACTTTTTTCATTTTCCTCACTCCTTCTGGATTCTCTCCAATATATTTTTACCCCCCCGAATGTTATAATTACTATAGCACCAATTCCGCCAAGTGGAAGAGGTTTTTTGCAATAAAACACGAGGAAAAGAACTATGAGTAGAAATATACTGATCATAAATACCGGCGGAACCTTGTCTTCCGTCATGAAGGAGAGTGGCCTTGCGCCGGGGCTCACAAGCCAGGACATGCAAAAGGACCTTCACTTTGTCTCCGGCAATACCAATCTGGAAATTGAGGACTTCTGTTCCCTGGACAGCGCCAATATCTTCCCTGAAGACTGGAGCCGTCTTGCAAGGCACATTGCAGAGGTTAGAAATAACCACGACGGAATTGTGGTCATCCACGGCACAGACACCCTGGCCTACACCTCATCAATGCTGTCCTTCATGCTGCAGAATATCAACATTCCCGTGGTCATCACCGGCTCTCAGCTGTCCATCAAGAACCCTGTAGCCGATGCCATGGAGAACTGTCGCTGCGCCATACACATGGCTGCCAGCGGGATTCCCGGCGTTTTTGTAGCCTTTAACAGGAAGGTGATATTGGGCTGTAGGGCTTCAAAGGTCAGGTCCCTTAGCTTCGACGCCTTTGAGAGCATCAACTATCCAAATGTTGCCACCATCAGCTCTTTAGGCATGAACATAGATGAGAAGGCGGTTCCGTTGCGTAAAGGCGTGTTCAGCCTGTCGGATGTTTACTCTTCAAAGGTCTGCATGATAAAGATGTTCCCGGGGATGCACAGAAGTTTTCTGGAGTCTTTAGCGGACCAGGGCTACAAGGGCATCTACATCGAGGCCTACGGCATTGGAGGGATGCCCTTTGTTAAGCATGATTTCATCAGCACTTTGGAAAAGCTCATCGAAGACGGAATAACTGTGGTTGTGGGAACCCAGTGTACCTACGAAGGCTCCAAAATGAATGTGTATGAAACCGGTCGCCGTGCCCTGGAAATCGGAGTCCTGCAGGCCCACGACATGACCAGCGAAGCGGCCCTTACAAAACTCATGTGGATCCTCGGAATGACAGAGAATCCTTCAGAGATAAAGGACTATTACGGGATCAACATCGCCGGCGAACTCACGGAAAATCCTCAAGCCTAAGTTCCAGGTCCGCAGGCAGCGAATGATTCAGGCACAGCCTTACATTTCTCATGTCACTGAAGTCCACAAAAGCCTCAGCCTTATCCCTTGAGTTTCCGCTGGCTTCCTTCCTGTCCACCAGGCGCTTTCGAAGTACCTCTTCATCGCCCCGAAGGAATATGGTGTAGTCCGCCATTTTGTGAATATCCCGCCATCCTTCCTCATCAAGCAAAAGATAATTACCCTCAAGGATCACAATGTCTCCGGTTACGGTTATGGCGTCCTCAATGGGGTTATGCAGATGCCTGTCATAAGTGGGCCAGAGGGCAGTTCCGCCTGCAAGCACCTCTTTTATCTTGGTAACAAACGCCCCCAGATCAAAGGTCACCGGAGCTCCTTTTATCTGGACCATGGGAATCATCTTTCCGTCCACCTCAGTTTCATGGGAAGTAAGATACTCCTGCCTCCTGTGAAAGCCATCCATGCCAATGGCCTGCACCGTAAGCTCCGGCAAAAGAGCTTTCGCATAGTATTCAAGAAAACTGACAAGAGTGCTCTTTCCCGCTCCCGGAGGTGCAGCGATCATGGCAAGAACACGGCCGCCTTTTTGTTGCCGAATTTCCACAAGGTGCATAAGCAGTGGCTCAATGACGTTCTTAATGGCATCGGCACTATATGTAGCCTCCACATCTATTCCGTTTATGTTCACGTTATAATTCATAGCCATCCACCAATTAAATATAGATTCAGGGCATTACTTTCTGTAGAATTCCTCCAGCTCCCTGCGGGCATCCACAAGCGCCCTTTTCATGCTCTCATTCTTAGTAGGGAATTCAAACATCCTGTAGATGTAACCCTGCTCCCTGGCAAGCTCCCAGCTCTTTGGATAAACCAGCTCAAAGGCAAGGGCAATATGCCCGATAAGGTGCTCCGCCGGAGTCTCCATAATGCTGCGGACCACTGCATGATGCTCCCTGACCTGCTCCATAACCTTATCAGAAACACCGCTTGTCAAAAGAACTTCTTCCGTAACGTTATATATTTCCTCCATGGGGGTCTCAACATTCACCCGAAGGATGTCAACCTTGTCAGCGTCCCGAAGTATGTTGCAGAAAACAAGCGTATCTCCGTCAACTGAAGGATCGATCCTGTACTTGTTGTGCTGCCGGATCACCGTCTCCATCATACTATTGAATGAAGTATCAGGCCCTCTTCCATAGTCCTCTTCACTTCCCTCATCTGAGGATTCCACATAATCTTCGATCAGCCTGTCAGGCCCAAAGAGGAGCTCCGCACCGAACTCCGCATGGTCCACGGAATCAGCGTCAATAAAGGTATTATATCTTTTAACCTGTTCAAACCTTCCAACATCATGCAGCATCCCCGAGAGCCAGGCAAATTCCACGCCCTCCTCATCCAGTCCGATTGATTTTGCAATCTGCTCACAGTTATCCGCCACCCGATAGGTATGGGCAATCTTCAGCGCTATCTTCGTATCCTCAGGATCATATTTCCTTGTATATGAGGCAAAGGCCTCCTTCACATGTTGTCTGTCTATCATCATATCTATGACTTTAATAAACTCCTCTGATATCTTACCTGCAAGTATAACACTCTCCTGTTGTTTTCTCCAAGAAACATCACTAACGAGAAAGTTTCTTAAATTTTCATTAATGTTAATTTTTTGCTCGGAAAATGGTGTAAAATTTTGTTATATAATGACTAATTTATTGGTTCTGAATTTGCCTGCAGGAGGCTTTATGCAATCAGATTTAATCATAAAGGAAAATGAATTAATAAATCCAGCTGATTATCCTGAAGATCAGCGCGCTCTGGTTGAGGATTTTAATGCACGCATTAAGCGTCTGACCGGCATCATTACCGGAATCGGAAAAGAGTATCATACAATCTGGGTCATCAATGTCAATACAAAGAAGATGTATCTGTACCGCTCTACAGGAGAAAATACTAACCGTTATGCGGTGGAACTGGGTTTTCGATTTGACAATTATGACCGTTATATTGAGGAATACGTAGATCGTTTCGTGGTAACCAACATCGAGAGCATTCAGCGTGATGTGAAGATGGACGTCGTTTTTTCAAGGATCAAAGACGGCGAGATGTTTACGCTTGATTACATGCGTCTGGCTGATGATGGGAATATGTCCTATCATCAGATGGC
>DFGW01000089.1 GCA_002372465.1 Butyrivibrio sp. UBA3740 | reverse complement strand
GATAACTTCTGTTTTCTTCTCTTTTGTGATCATTTCTTTTCTCCTTTAAAATCTGTGTTGCGAATTCGCCTTATACCAGAGCCCGGTTGGAGTTTCCAAGGCTGTAGTACAGGTATATTCTGTTACTGTTGCCGTCATTTGACAAGCAACCAATTTATATTATCATAATGCCCCGTATATGTAAAGCAGGATTTAAACAGTCAGTTCTAATGTATAATATGCTATTTCACCGACCTGGATCATTGCTCCTTCGGTTATATGCGTAAGAAGCTCTTTTCCGTTCTTCCTGACAGGACATATTATCTAGCATGCTCTCTGGCACTTATCAGATCGCTCTTTATCTGAGCCTTCAGTGCATCGATGGAATCAAATTTCATCTCTGGTCTAACAAACCTTATCAGTTCCACCTTAATAATTTTACCATAAGCGTCACTGTCAAAGTCATAAATGTAGGTCTCAACCCCTACCTGTTCCTTCTCAGAAATCGTGGGCTTTCTGCCTATATTGGTCATACCGTCAAAGACTTTTTCGTCAATATAAACCCTGCTGGAGTAAACGCCATAAGGTGGAAGAAGCTTGTTGGAAGGTGGAATGATGTTTACTGTCGGCACTCCTATGGTGTGCCCTATATGCCTTCCGTGCTGTACAGTTCCGCTGACACTGTAGCTGTAGCCAAGAAGTCTTTTCACCATGGGCATATCACCGTCCGCCACCCGGTTCCTGACCCTAGTGGATGAGACCTCCTCACCGTCTATCCTCACCTTATCGATGAGCACCAGCTCATAGCCAATCTCCTTTGACAGATTCCTTAAAAGATGCTGATCTCCACGGCCCTTGTCGCCAAAAGAAACATCGGTCCCGGCAGCGATAAAGTCAGCATTTATCTGCCCTACCAGTATGCGTCTCACAAAATCTTCAGGAGGTGTGGCTGCTGTTTTTGCAGTAAGCGGAAACTCAATGAGAATGTCGATTCCCATCTCCTCAAAAGCAGCTCTCTTTTCAAGCTTGGTGAAAAGCTGCGGAATGCTGCTTCCTGTGAAGAACTCTTCCGGCGGCGGATCAAAGGTAAAGACAACGCTCTTTAGGCCATCGCTCTTCTCCTTAAGAATGAGGTCCAAAAGCTTTTTGTGTCCTAGGTGTATCCCGTCGAATTTGCCGATAGCCACGGCACTCTTTCCCTCAATATGAAATTCAGTGGTTCCAGAAATTATTTCCATGTTTTATTTCTCGTAAAAGAACTTGTCCACGTTGAACAGTCTTGTCTTCTCGTTATACTTATAAATTCCAAAAAAGGTTCCATCCTCAGAATATACCCTGAAGCAGTTCCCGTCCCGGAACATATCTTTTGCAAAGTCCTTGTCGTTTACTCCTTCAGGATCCTCATTTAGTACATTGCTAAGCCTGAAGCTATTGCCGTTCTGCAAAAGAGCTATCGCCGAATCCTTTACGTGTATCCCGTCCAGATCTCTGAAGATGAATTCCGGCGACTGGATGTGCTCCTCCAAGGTCCCGTCATCACGCATCTGTTCAACCTGCGAAAGAGTAACAGCACTTTCCAGGTTGAAGGCTCCGACCCTTGTCCTTGTAAGATGCTGCATTGCTGCTCCGCATCCAAGACGAAGGCCTATGTCGTTACAAAGAGTTCTTATATATGTCCCCTTTGAACACTTCACTTCTATGGTGAAAAGATGGTCACTCTCAAGGTGAGAATCGTCCAGAATCGTTATGGCATCAATGTGGATCTTCCTGGGCTTTCGCTCAATCTCTTTTCCCTCACGGGCGAGCTCGTAGAGCTTTCTGCCTCCCACCTTCACTGCTGAATACATGGGAGGAATCTGGTCATAGTCCCCCACAAAGGCTGCTACAGCTTCCCTTAATTCTTCCCTGCTTACATGTACCTCATTGTCCTCAAGGATCTGGCCTGACATATCCTGGGTATCAGTAGTAACGCCCAGTCTGACTACCGCAATGTATTCCTTGTCGTGGTCCGTCAGCATCTCTACAAGCTTCGTGCCTGTTCCAAGACACACCACCAAAACGCCCACTGCATCAGGATCCAGCGTCCCTGTATGGCCAATCTTTTTCTGCCTTAGGATTCCCCGAAGCTTAGCCACCACATCATTGGAGGTAAAGCCCGGTTCCTTATATATATTGATTAATCCGTTATACTTATTTGGCATTCAAACCTCGCTAAAAAAATAAAGGAGCGGAGCCGGACTCCACCCCTTAAGTTATTCTGCGTAAAGCTGCTTATGAATATACTTGGTAATATTATTGATTACATCATACTGAGTGCCGCTTACTGTGCAGCCTGCAGCTCTTACATGTCCGCCGCCGCCAAATATTTCTGCGATCTCAGCCACATTAACTGCGCCGGTTGACCGTAGACTTACCTTGTATTCCAAAGGTGCCTTTTCATACATGAAAATAGCGCAGTCAACTCCAACCGTCAGAAGGAGCTGATTAACTATTCCGTCCAGATCATTGCTGCCGGCTTCATAAAACTCCATGGTCTGCATGGATACCACAGATACGATACATCTTCCATCCATAAGAAGAATACTCTCCAAAAGAGCTCTTCCAAGAATCTGATTCTGTATATATGTCTTTTCAAAAAATACGTGATCAATTAGTGAACCGAAGTCAAAACCAAAGGTAATAAGGTCTGATGCTACCTGCATGGTTGTAGGAGAAGTGTTATTGTACTTGAACACTCCGGTATCCGTAACCATTCCGGTGTAAAGAGCCTTTGCAATCTCCACATCCATCTTGTCCCGGTCAAGGGTGTTGTAAACCAACTCGCAGGCTGAACTTGCTGTTGAAACAATGTAGAGCACATCTCCGGTTCCCTTGTTGCTCATGTGATGATCGATGTTCACAGTCTTCTTGGCAGCATCAAAGAGTTTCTCTGCTCCGGACGTTCTTTCCTTGCCTGAATCCATGCAGATAAACAGATCATAAACCTCAATGTCAGTCTCAAAATCTGTGCGCACCTTGTCTGTATCCTTGATAAACCGATATTCCGGTGGAATCTCCTCAAGGAACACGTCTGTCCTGATCTTTGGATAGTTCTTCTGAAGGTAAAGATACATGCCCATACAGGAGCCGATGCAGTCACCGTCCGGTCTCTCATGGCCGGTGATTCCTATAGTCTTAACCCCGCTTAAAAGCTCGTCTATCTTCATTAGTCCTCCTGACCGTCAAAAGAATCATCCTCGTCTGTCACCTCTTCATCATCAATGCTCTCACCCCGGGCTGCCCTTGCCTCGTTGTCCTTGGCAGTGATCTCATCAATCTTCTTGGACATATTGATGGCATACTCGATGGAGTCATCCATGATGAATCTGATCTCAGGAGTATATCTCATATTAAGTTCTTTGGCTAAAGTGCTGCGGACATATCCGGCTGCTGACTTAAGGCCCTCAAGAGTTCTTGCTCTGTCCTCTTCGTCTCCCATTACGGTTACCCATACCTTACAGGTCTTAAGGTCAGGAGCAACCTCTACATCCATAACAGATGTAAATGGGCTGATCCTTGGATCCTTGCTGTAACGGATTGCTTCAGAGATAACCTTCTGCACTTCGCCGTTGATTCTTCTGTTTTTGTTACTGTTTTTTCTCATTTTCTATCTCACTTTATTATTGACGAGGAACTTCAACCATCTCGTAGGCTTCTACGAAGTCGCCCTCATGGATCTGGTCGAAGCCGTCAAATACAAGACCACACTCGAAGCCTTCCTTAACTTCC
>DFGW01000176.1 GCA_002372465.1 Butyrivibrio sp. UBA3740 | reverse complement strand
GTTGCAAGAGAAAAGGGACTGGAGCCCCTTGCTCAGATCCTGCTTGCTCAGGAGACGACGAAAGCTCTTTTGGATGAGGCGGCAGCCTTTGTTGATGAAGAAAAGGGCGTTGAGAATGCTGCGGATGCGCTTCAGGGCGCAATGGATATCATAGCTGAGGATGTTTCCGACAACGCAGATTTCCGTACATATATAAGAGAAGCTACCATGGAGCAGGGCAAGCTCACCAGTAAGGCTAAGGATGAGAAGGCTCAGTCCGTTTATGAGATGTACTATGATTATGAGGAGCCTCTTACGAAGGTGCTTGGACACAGGGTTCTGGCCCTTAACAGAGGTGAGGCTGAGAAGTTCCTTGTGGTAAAGATTGAGGCCCCCGAGGAGCAGATCCTTCAGTACCTTAACAAGAAGATGATTAAGAATGACAATCCTGTCACAACTCCTGTTATCGAGGAGATCAATCAGGATGCCTATGAGAGGCTTATTGCTCCTGCCATTGAGCGTGATATCAGAAACGAGCTGACAGAGAAGGCTGAGGACGGCGCTATTTCTGTATTTGGTAAGAACCTGACTCAGCTCCTTATGGCTCCGCCTATTGCAGGCAAGACTGTCCTTGGTTGGGACCCTGCCTTCAGAACAGGATGCAAGCTGGCAATCGTTGATGCCACAGGAAAGGTCCTTGATACAAAGGTCATCTATCCTACAGCTCCTCAGAACAAGGTTGAGGAGGCTAAGGCAGATCTTAAGAAGCTTATTGATAAGTATGATGTAGACCTTATTTCTGTTGGTAACGGTACAGCCTCCAGAGAGTCAGAGCAGGTTATCGTAGAGCTTATCAAGGAACTGGACAGACCACTTCAGTACGTTATCGTTAATGAAGCAGGTGCTTCCGTATATTCAGCAAGTAAGCTGGCAACAGAGGAATTCCCTCAGTTTGACGTTGGACAAAGGAGTGCTGCGTCCATCGCAAGAAGACTTCAGGATCCTCTGGCAGAGCTGGTTAAGATCGATCCTAAGTCCATCGGTGTAGGTCAGTACCAGCATGACATGAACCAGAAGAAGCTGGGTGAGACCCTTGAGGGTGTAGTAGAGGACTGCGTTAACAAGGTTGGAGTTGACCTTAATACAGCATCTGCTCCGCTTCTTCAGTATATTTCAGGAATAAGCAAGGTAATAGCCAAGAATATCGTTGATTACAGGGAAGAGAACGGTAAGTTCAAGAGCCGTGCAGAGCTTTTGAATGTACCTAAGCTTGGACCCAAGGCCTATGAGCAGTGCGCCGGGTTCCTCAGGATCGCAGACGGAGAGAATCCTCTTGATGCAACCAGCGTTCACCCTGAGTCCTATGAGGCTACCTTGAAGCTCATGGAAAAGCTTGGCATCACCTTTGATGATGTGCGCGCAGCGCAGAAGAATGCTGCAAAGGCAGCTCTTGAGAAGCCTGCAGCTTCAGGCGCAAAGGCTGACAAGCCCCGTCCTCCCAAGAAGCCCAAGCAGGTGGTTATCCGCAACACCAGCACAGCCATGGGCGCAGCTCTTGCAGCAGCGCTGGCAGGAAGCAATCTTGCAGTTGTGGATGATGGCGGATTTGGCGGCGACGGCAAAGGTAAAGGTGGGGGTAATGGCGCCGGAAAGGGCGGCAATGTTGCTTCCGGAAAGGGCGGCAATAATGGCGCAGGTGTTTCCGGAAATGGCGATGGTATGGTCGCAGGTAGCGCGATGGCAGGATCTCTTTCCAAGAAGGTTACTGAGGCTGAGAAGAAGAAACTTTCCGAGGAACTTGGAATTGGTGAGATCACTCTTACCGATATCCTCTCTGAGCTTGAAAAGCCATCCCGTGACCCCCGTGAGAACATGCCTGCTCCAATCCTTAGGAGTGACGTCCTTGATATGAAGGACCTTAAGCCCGGCATGATCCTTAAGGGCACAGTCAGAAACGTTATCGACTTCGGTTGTTTTGTAGATATAGGTGTTCACCAGGATGGCCTGGTGCACATCTCCCACATCACCGACAAGTTCATCAAGCATCCTCTTGAGGCTGTCAGTGTAGGAGATATCGTAGATGTTCAGGTTCTTGACGTGGAACTTGATAAGAAGAGAATTTCTCTGACCATGAAGCTTGGCGACCCAGCCAAGGTGGCAGCAGAGGCAGCAGCTAAGGCAGCCACAAGGCCTGCGCCCAAGGCAGTGAAGGAAGAGAAGAAGCCGGCGCCCAAGCGCACCTCTGTCGTAGACCAGATGGCTAAAGAGGCCGGCATCACCAGGAAACCGGCGGCTGGTGCAGCTAGCAGCAGCGGCAAGACTTCAGCGGGTGGAGCAAGTAGCAAGGCTTCGGCCGGCGGCGCAGGTGCAAGCAAAGCGACATCCGCAGCCGGGGCAAGTGCCTCTGGTGCAGCTTCAGTTAAGCCCGCCGTAGCCGGCGCTGGCAAGGCTGGCGGCGCAAGTGCCTCCGATGCAAGCAAAGCTTCCGGCTCAGCATCATCTTCTGAAGCTCCGAAGAAGTTCAAGAAGAAAGGCATTGTAATCTTCAAAGGTAACGCCAACGATTAAAGCTACATGTTGCGCTAAGCTACTGCGCCTTGCTAATGACCGGGGTGATGATCAGGCAGCGCCCGGCTAAATAATGAATGATTCGCCCCAGGCCATGGACCGACGATATTCAATGTCGTCCGCACCGCTTGGGGCGTTTTATATTTATATGCTTTTTTCTGTTTCGGTTTACTCATTAACAAAATGGGAAATAGGGCCCAAAGAGCCCAATGATGTGTTTGTCAAAATTATTGAGATTTCCCAATTTAGGCATACATAAAAAATCAGACGAAGATCTTTTTACCTGAGTTTTTGTCAAAAAATCAGTGATAATGACAATTTGGCATACAAAATATCCATGAGAAATGGCTTGTCCAATAAATCTATGTCAAAAAAATAATGAATCTGGATATTATGCATACAAAATATCTTTTGAAATAGACTTTGGCAACAAACCAATGTCAAAAAATAGCCGCTTTGACACTTTTTGCATACAAAAGCATCTATGAATAATCTATCTGCACTATCTGGGGAGATCCTTCTCCAAGGTTGATCATTCTTTTAGAAAATGCTTATCTACTATTTCATAGACATCGACGAAGCTTAAAGGGTGTGCATCATCCTCAAAGGTAAGAATAAGATTGTGACCTGGCAAATAACCTGCACGAATATAGTGATGCATTTTGAAGTCAATTGTAGGCTGGTAAGATGGCTTATCACATAATCCAAAGTGTTCCCAAAGCTTTATTTCATAGGTTTTGGGGTGCATGATAGTGAAGTCTGTTGCTATATTGACACCATTTATATCATGTACATTTTCATATCTATACGCAATTCCGTTTGAAAAAAGCGCCTGAGCTATCATGGCTTCTGATTTGGATCTTACCAGTTCTCCCTTGGGTGCTTTAATTAAAAGATGCTCCGGGTGATCTTTTGACTTTTCATAGGGTTCCATTTCCCATTGGGCAGGAGTGCTGGAGTTATCAATCAGTAATGGTCGATAGGGAGACGACAGATCCAGAAGTTCTGAAAATCTTTCATCTTTCCTATGAGCAAGGAAGGCATCTATGCATTGCAATTCGTTTTTCTTGTCGCTCAAAAGGCGAATGTTATATTTCTTGTTTGCAAGAATCCTGGCTTCATGCATTTTTTCCTTTGGAATGGGAGTTCTTAGTGAACCACTCTCTGAAGCGATTCTGGAATAGTAGGAATGATATTCCTTGCAGCCCACTTTCCTCGTATAAATTGTCAAATTTCCTTCCGGCATCAGGGCAATCTCTCGCTCCAGTTCTGCAATCTCTTTCTCCAGCACTGCCTTGCGGTCCTTAAAATATTCAGTTTGATTCAATCAACTTACCTCCTAAAAAATCATAAAAATAATTAGTTATATGCTCGCCTGAGCTACATATTCTAAATGCCATGAGCCACAAAAGAAAAAAGCAGCAACCCCCTGAAATAAAGATTCATCAGCTCGAGCATTTAGTAGTGGAAATGTTTCTGCGTAAAACCGGAAGATTCCGGGCAGAAATGGATGAGAACCATCCATAAAAAGAAACATCGCAGGCCAATATACCATAATTTACAAAATTTTTCAAATTCCCCTATTGATTTTATTATAACTATAGGGTATTATTGCTTAACGGACGTGAGAGTTAAGTCCGTTATGCATTTAATATTTTAACTAGTTCTCTTATTCAGAGTGGTGGAGGTACATAGGACCTGTGAAGCCACGGCAACCCCTTGAATTTGAGGAAGGTGCCAACCTGAGCGTGCAACTGCTTCTGCTGCAATGGCAGAAACCTTACGAGCAATAAGAGGATCTGAAATTGATCAGTTCCGCTTGTTTGTGCACGCAACAAGCGGATTTTCGCGTTTATGGCATAGTCATGCAGCGACCGCCATAAAACGCATTTTGGCGCAAAGCGCAAGAAAGGAAAGAAGAATGGATAAGTTTATTTTCACATCCGAATCAGTTACTGAGGGACATCCCGACAAAATCTGTGATAACATCTCTGATGCTATCCTTGACGCCTGCATGGCACAGGATCCAATGAGCCGTGTAGCTTGCGAGACAACAACCTGCACAGGTTTCGTTCTCATCACAGGTGAGATCACAACAAAGGCAAACGTTGATTACGCTAAGATCGCAAGAGAGACAATCTGCGAGATCGGCTACGACAACTCAGCTAAGGGCTTCGATGGCAACACATGTGCAGTACTTGTAGCACTTGATCAGCAGTCAGCTGATATCGCTATGGGTGTTGACAAGGCACTTGAGGCTAGAGAGAACCAGATGACAGATGAGCAGATCGAGGCAATCGGTGCCGGCGATCAGGGTATGATGTTTGGTT
>DFGW01000132.1 GCA_002372465.1 Butyrivibrio sp. UBA3740 | reverse complement strand
TCCCATCTTTGACAGTTGATGTATATAAAAAGTCTCACAACCCTTGTATATAGGGCATTGTGAGACTTTTTCGCTTCGTTTTGAAGTATAGTATTTTTTTACTTCCCTTTACTTTTCTTTTGGATTGTTTTCATCTGGCTTTTGGTTATGAACTCATAGTCGGTACGGAAGCCGCATGCTTCATGCAACTTATCGGTAAGTTTTGTCCTACGATAGGTAGGCATGAATCCCTGTTCTTTAATGTCTGCAAAATTCATCCCCCTAAGTGTGCTCAAGATCTCGTCGCAAGTATAACTGTCATCGATACGCTTCTCTAAGTATCTGTAGACGATAAGAGCAAGGAAACAGGTAAGGAAATGAGCTTTGATCCTGACGTTATTCTGGAGAAATACCGGCCTGGCTTCAAAGTCAGTCTTCATGATTCTGAAGCATTCTTCTATTTCCCAACGACCTTCGCTTACACTTAAGATGTCTCCAACAGGATCGTCAAGAAGGTCTGTTGATACTGCATAGAGACCATCATAAAGTGCTTCCTGTTCAACCTTATCTGTATCGAGATAGTTGTGAATGTTGGCAGCCTCACCGCTGTCAGTAACTGCAATCTTTCCTATAAATCTTGCCGGATCAGTAGGATTCTTTCTATTCCTTTTAATGGAACCGGAATCAATTAGTTTCTGTGCCCGATCCACTTGGGCATCTCGAACAGCTTTCTGATATTTAGCAAACCTGGGTGAATAAGTCACTATGAGGCGCTGATGAAGAGTCTTTGGAGTATACGGCTCCTCTTTGTAGTAAAGGCCTGTATCATCATTGGGGAGTTTTGATATGTCTACAGGAATATTGTCCGATACTCGTTTAAATCCTGTACCGTTCAAAGCCCATTCTTTATCTTCGGCTTTAAGCTTCTTTATGGACTGAGTTACAATGAAAGCTCTTTGCCCCATGTGGTTGTAGTTTCTTATCTTCTCGGATCCAAGTCCTGCATCGCTGCAGTAGATGAATTTCTGACATCCGAATTCAGAAAGAACCTTTTCTTCGAGAGGCTTTAATGACGTCTGTTCATTGGCATTCCCCGGGAAGAGAGAGAATGCAAGCGGAATTCCATCACCATCCATGAACATACCCATTTGAATTATGGGATTAGGACGATGTTCTTTGCTTTTTCCGTACTTCTTGTCACCATCTTCCTGTTCAATCTCGAAGTAGTAATTAGTGCAGTCATAGAAAAGGATCTTGTCATTCCTCTTTCCTGCGAGATGACTGTTTTTATAAACCTCAGCCTGAATGAAATCGCACTCATTTCCAAGAACATCTAACGCACGGTAAACATCATGAAGTTCATATGTTGGTGCTTCAAGGAATTCTGAAGCCACGTTGAAACTGGATCTTTTGCTGGATGGCTCAAGAACTCTGGCAAATATCATGTCTGAGAGAATAGCGTTTATATCGTACTTGAACTTATACTTATCCCTTAGCTTTCTGCATGTCTTGTCCAGGGACAAAGAGTAGTAGATGGACTGAAGGAAAAGATATCCTCCGCGATAGAATATCTGCTGGTCATATGCCAGTGGCCTGTCAGAATGAAAGGTTATCTGTACAGCTTTAGTTCGCTGTTCCTCTTTGTATTTCTGTGTTTCAAGTCTGGCTTCTTTCTTAGCCCAGGCCATAACATCATCCCTTGTAGGGCCGTGTTCTTTGATAAGCTCCTGTAATGTCCCTAGTTTTCTGATAATAGTTGAAGTGCTGACACCCTTATCGTTGATATACCCTTTGGTGATATAAAAAGATTCGGCATTTTTAGATTTAGAAGTAGTAACTCGCATCCCAACAATCCTCCATGCCTTATTATATCACACAATACCATAAAATACCATATATAAAAACAGAAAATTTGACATAAAAAATGCAGACCACAAGCGGCCTGCAAGGTATAATTTATTCATTCAACTGTCAAACTCCCGAGCTTAGAAGGAGCCAGGTTGGTTCAGGGGACCGTTCTGAGAAGATAAGGACCTACAACTTCCACCAGGGAAGAGTTACGGATCATCGCATAGGACTAACACTCTACAAGATAGATCAGATCATGGACGGTGATCTGGACGAGATAATAGATTCCCTTATTGCTGCAGATCAGGCGGAAAAACTTGTGGCCATGGGAGACCAAGTCTAAAAATAAAATAAAAAGATTAGCTATCCGTTGCTGTAAAAATTTAAATGAGGTAAAATCATTATATAGTATTATAACTTCTCGAAATTTCGATATGAAGTCGGAATAGATGGAGGCTTATGGACGCTAACTTCAAAGCGGAGCTAATTGAATGGGGCGTGGACTGGAATGAGATTTTGGACAGATTCATGGGTAATGAGGATCTGATCGCAAAGTTTATGTTCAAGTTCTTAAACGATCAGAGTATGAGTGATCTTACCAAGTATCTGGAAGAGGGAAATGTTTCTGAGGCTTTCAAGGCAGTACATACTTTAAAGGGAGTAGGCGCAAACCTTGGACTTAAGGGATTCCTTACACCGGTGTGTGAACTCACGGAGATACTTCGTGCCGGTTCCATGGAGGGGTACAAGGAGAAGTATGACCAGATCAAGCCAAAGTATGATGTCCTGATCGCCATACTTAACAAGTACCATACCTGATATTACATGATTTCTGTTTCTATACCTTTTGATTCTAAGAAGCTTGGGATGTATTCATCCCAGGCTTTTTCTGCGCTTTTATCCAGTGTAAAGATATTGGCAGAGGTTCCTGTGGTCAGAAGAATCTGTCCCTGGGTAAGCTTAATAATTATTCCAAAATTGATCTGATCCGGAGAAATATCTGTATCCAGGCCTGAAAAAAGCTTTTCCTTAAGGCTTTCTGAGGAATGAAGCACAAATTTAAAGCCCAGAGGAGTCTGCTTGCCTTTTATGAGTTCAAGGCATATCGGGCGGATCCTGCCCCAGTTTGAGAAATCTCCCTCCGGAATCTGAGTAGGCTCCAAAGATGAATCTTTATAAAATTCCTTGTGAATCCTTCCGTCAATTGTAAAGGTGTTATAGGTTTCTATGACTGCTTCCTCCACAAGATAATCATCAAACAGATCCGCGGTAAGCAGCTTTCCCATGAAGTTTTTCTGTTGTTTAATCTTAATTGCTATCATAACTTAATTATAGATTAATACTAATTGTGCTGCACTATTAATTTACTGTATTTTTATTCATATAATAGAGGTATAATATTAGAAACAGAAAATCTTTTAGGAGATCACTTATGGCAAAGAGGGTTAGATTAAAAGACATCGCAGACAGGATTGGGGTCAGCACTGTTACTGTTTCAAAAGCTCTCTCCGGACAGAAGGGAATGAGTGAAGCCCTCAGAGAGAGGATTCATACTCTTGCAGGGGAGATGGGCTATGTTCCATCCGTTTCCAGAAAGGCTGAGGTAGGGAAAAAGAGCTACACCATTGGTCTTATCATCTCAGAGCATTATATGAACGACTGCAGCTCTTTTTACTCCAAGCTCCACCAACAGGTTTCACAACTTGCCATGGAAAAGGGATGCTACACCATGCTGGAGATCTTAAGTGATGGGGCCCAGAAGGAAGGTACTATCCCTAAGCTCATCACTGACAAAAAGGTTGAGGGGCTTATGATAATCGGGCGCCTTCCCGAGAAGTACTTAAAGACCATCAAGCTTAAGACCGGAATACCTATGGTTTACCTGGATTTTTGCTATCACACAGGGGATGAGGATGCTGTTGTGGCAGACAGCTATAACGGTGCTTATTGCCTGACCAATTACCTCTATGACATGGGACACAGGCATATAGCCTTTGTGGGCAATATCCTTTCTTCAGGGGCAGTTATAGACAGATTTCTGGGCTATAGAAAGTCTCTTTTGGAGCATAGGATTACTTTTGAGGATGAGTGGCTTATCCCTGAAACTGACATAAAGAGAGGGGCTGTAAGCGAGACAAAATGCGTAAGTCTCCCGGAGAATATGCCCACAGCTTTTGTCTGCAGCTCTGATGTGGCAGCGGGTGTTCTGATTTCCATGCTTTCGGAGAAAGGCTATAAGGTTCCTCAGGATATATCAATAGTCAGCTTTGACAGCTATATCTATCCAAGGCTTGGAGATATCAAGCTGACAACCTATGTAGTGGATTCCTACGAAATGGGCAGAAATGCAGTCCATAATCTTATCCGCAAGATAAGCAAGGAAAGATACCGCCAGGGCGTCCTTATTCTCGAAGGACACATGGTGGAAGGAGAGAGTGTTAAAAAAATAGGGTGAAGAAAAGAGTCCGTCATTTACTGATGGACTCTTTCGTTTTCTTAATGGCATTCCTGTAGGTGAAGGTGACGGGAAGTGTGGTCCCATTGTCCATTTCCGCCTTCATGAAGGATGTTTTTTTTACGTGATTGACATTTATGAAGCAGTTATCATTGATGGGACACATCTGGTCGAACATCCCACATTCATCATAGAAATTCACGATGTCTGCGATGATGGGGACGATCCTTCCTTCTGTAAGATAAACCCAAAGCTCGTTCTTTACTTTTTTGACAAAGAGGATATCGTCGCCCTTGGCATAGACTGTATTGTCGCGGCTTCGAAGCTCTATGGTTGGCTCGCCCTCCACCGTAAGCTCTTTTATCATATCCACCATAGCGGTGATCTCTGCCACCTTGATGGGCTTATCCAGATAGTAGATGTTGGGGGCGTCTATGTTGGCTTCCTGTATTAGAAGCTTGTAATCAATGGAAGAAGTACACATGATGATAGGGCGGTAGACTCCTGCTTCCAAGAGCTTTTTCATAACTTCAAAGCCGTTTATGGGGTTTCCCACCATGTCCACAAAAAGTCCGTGATACATCTGGGGGTTATGAAGAAACGCCTCCACATTTCCGAAGGAGTCAATGTATATACGCTCCCCGGTATCCTTGAAGATCCTGTCTGACTGCCTCCCCAAAAGCCTTTCCGTCTGTTTTCTGTCGGCTATGTTGTCATCACATATTGCTAAATGCATATTATCTTCCCCGTTAGATAAACTTGAATTCCAGTGGACTGAATAACAAAAGGACCACCAGTGCTACCTGTAATAACAATATTATAGGCATTCCGAACTTAAAATACCAATGTTTTGTCTTGTGTCTGAAGGTGTACATTCCTATGACAGACCCAAGGCTTCCTCCCATGAGAGCAATTGTAAAAAGGGTCGCCTCAGGAATGCGATAGGCGCTCCTTTGAGCTTTCCTTTTATCGATTCCCATCAAGGCGAACCCTATAAGATTTATGACTATTATGTATCCTGCTAAAAACGCCATGGACTTCATCTGTGATTATTTTTTGTTCTTCTCAACTTCCTGCATCTTCATAGCGCGAACCTTGGATGAAAGACCAAAGAGATTGATAAAGCCTTCTGCATCATGGTGGTCATAGAGATCTCCGGTCTTGAAAGAAGCGATGCTCTCATTGTAGAGAGAGTATGGAGATGTTGTACCTGCTTTGATGATATTGCCCTTGTAGAGCTTGAAGGTGACTTCACCTGTAACGTACTTCTGAGTGGATTCAATAAATGCCTGCTGCGCTTCGCGGAGAGGAGTGAACCATTTCCCTTCATATACTAGATCGGCAAACTTGTTGCCCATATCTTTTTTCATTGTATAGGTATCACGGTCCAAAATCAACTCTTCAAGCTGCTGATGAGCCTCGTAAAGAATTGTTCCACCGGGGGTCTCGTATACGCCGCGGCTCTTCATTCCAACTACACGGTTTTCTACTATATCAACGATACCGATTCCGTTCTCACCGCCAAGTTTATTGAGGGTACGAATAATATCGGAGACCTTCATTTCTTTTCCGTTAACTGACTTGGGAACTCCGCCCTCAAAGGTCATTGTAACGGTGGTTGGTGTATCAGGGGCATCCTCGGGAGTCTTTCCAAGAACCAGTAGGTGCTTGTAATTAGGTTCAAGAGAAGGATCCTCAAGCTCAAGACCCTCGTGGGAGATATGCCAGAGGTTCCTGTCACGGCTGTAGCTGGAGTCAGCTGAGAATGGAAGGTTGATTCCATGCTGACGGCAGTACTCGATCTCTGACTCACGGGAATCCATTGTCCACTTGTCATTTCTCCAGGCTGCGATGATCTTGATATCTGGAGCCAGAGCCTTGATTCCGAGCTCGAAACGGATCTGGTCATTTCCCTTACCTGTTGCACCGTGGCAGATGGCAACAGCGCCTTCTTTTCTTGCGATCTCAACCAGCTTCTTGGCGATAAGAGGACGAGCCATTGATGTTCCAAGAAGGTACTTGTTCTCGTAAACAGCGTGAGCCATTACGCAGGGAACAATGTATTCGTCGCAGAACTCATCAACTACGTCTAATATGTAGAGCTTGCTTGCACCACAGCTCTTTGCTCTCTCGTCGAGACCGTCAAGTTCTTCTTCCTGACCACAGTCAATACATACGCAAACAACTTCATAATCAAAGTTCTCTTTCAGCCACGGAATGATAGCAGTGGTATCAAGTCCGCCTGAATAAGCAAGGATTACTTTTTCTTTAGCCATAATAGATTTCCTCTTTCTTTCGTGCTTTTTTCAAATGTTGGATTTAATATAAACCCAAAATGTATAAAATGCAATAGTTATTTGCATATTTATTTAAATAACAGTAAATATTTGCATATTTATTTAGAAAAGCTATTGCATTATTCATTTGGGCGACGTATACTTAAACAAGTTTATTATTGTATACAAGCAAAAAAGATAAGGGAAAGGCGCAGGGTACCATGATAAAAGTAGGAATCATCGGAGCTACAGGTTATGCAGGAGCAGAGATCGTAAGGCTGATCCAGGGACATCCGGAGGCTGAGGTTGTCTGGTACGGATCAAGAAGTTATATAGATGAAAGATACAGCAGCATTTACGGAAACTTCTTTAAATTAGTAGATGCAAAGTGCATGGACGACAACATGGATGAGCTGGCAAAAGAGTGCGACGTGATATTTACAGCTACTCCCCAGGGACTTTGCGCTTCACTTGTTAATGAGGAGATACTCAGTAAGGTGAAGATAATCGATCTCTCCGCAGACTTCAGACTTAAGGACGTATCCGTTTATGAGAAATGGTACAAGATTGAGCACAAGGCTCCACAGTATATAGAAGAAGCTGTGTACGGACTTTGTGAGATCAACAGGGACAAGATAAAGGGGGCAAGGCTACTTGCCAATCCCGGCTGCTACACCACCTGCTCGATCCTTACCGCTTATCCTCTGGTAAAAGAGGGACTGATTGATCCTGATACCCTTATAATAGATGCACTTTCAGGAGTTTCCGGAGCAGGAAGGGGAGCCAAGGTGGCTAATCTTTACTGTGAGGTCAATGAGTCTGCCAAGCCTTACGGTGTTGCCAACCACAGGCACACTCCTGAGATTGAGGAACAGCTTGGCTACGCAGCAGGAAAAGATTTGTTGCTGAACTTTACACCTCACCTTGCTCCCATGAACAGAGGAATCCTTGCTACAGAATACGCAACTCTAATTAAGAAAAACGGATCGCTCCCTACAAAAGAAGAGGTAAGAAGCGCCTACGAGAAGTATTATGGTAATGAGTACTTCATAAGGCTTTTAAATGACGGAGTTTATCCGGAGACCAGATGGGTTGAAGGTAGCAATTTCGTTGATATCGGGTTTAAAATTGATGAGAGAACAGGGCGTATCATAATGATGGGCGCCATAGATAACCTGGTGAAGGGCGCAGCAGGACAGGCAGTGCAGAATATGAATATAATGTTTGGGCTTGATGAGAAGGCAGGTCTTGCCCTTACTCCATTATTCCCGTAAAGAATGGTGACTCCACTGACTCCCCAATGACTTCTGAAAGAGGTGATAGTTTTGGTTCGTGTAATGACATGTGAAGATTACGATAGTGTATATGCGCTCTGGATGTCCATTCATGGCTTTGGCATGCGCTCCATGGATGATTCCAGGGAGGGGGTGGAGAGGTTTTTAAAAAGAAATCCCACCACCAGTGCAGTCTATGAGAAGGACGGCAAGATTGTCGGTGCGATCCTTTGTGGCCACGATGGCAGAAGAGCCTGCTTTTATCACGTCTGTGTAAGCGAAGAGTACAGAATGCAC
>DFGW01000063.1 GCA_002372465.1 Butyrivibrio sp. UBA3740 | reverse complement strand
AAAGCTTCCCTTGTCATTAAGCACTCTTACTGCTGTCTCCGCATCTGCCAGCTGCTGACTCTGTCTTGAGAACAGCTCTGGATTTCCGTAAACAGTGCTCTTGGCACTGGCGCCAAGGGCCTGATCCTGTGACAGATACTCGTAGCCTATGGAAACATATATATTTCCTGCCCCAAGGCCATGGGTGATCTCGCCTGAATATCTGATATCACCGGCTCTTGCATCTCTTCCAAGAGGGATTTCCAAAACGCCTGTAGCCACATTCTTAAGCTCGTTAAATGCAGGCTCTACTATAGGTGCAGCTTCAGGTTTAAAGCCTGTATCGCCGCCCTTTTCTGAAATATCCACATCCTTTACAAAGAATTCCATGTATTCGTCCTTTATGCCATTCTGACCGGGGAGTTCAATGTAAGGGTTCTTCTTAACTTCTCTTACGTTTTCAATAACGTAGGCAGAGTCTGTTCTCATGAGATCAATATCAGCCAGCTTGATAGACTGCTCATTTACAGCCTGTCTCATCTCAAGAGATAGCTTGCCGGTTTCACGTCTGATAAGTGATGTAGGTGACTCCTCAGAAAGGCGTACCTTAAGAGCAAAGCTGTTCTCAACAGGAATAGCTTTGTCACTTTCAAAGCCCTGGGCAGATCCGCTTCTAAGGATAACCGTAGATTCGATTCCTGCCTGGTCCTGAACCTTCATCCACAAATCTTTTGTATATACGCCATCATCGGAAAGGGAAATATCATCAATTGTGATATCAATCTGCTGAGATCCGTCAGGAGCTGAAAATCCGGGTATATCAAGGGTACCCTTGTAGGACAATGTCACATCCTCATGGCCTGTCTTTCTGATCTCAACCTTTGCCTTTACATTTCTGCCCTTGCAGACAGTAGCAGGCATGATAAGAGTTCCCTCAAAATTCGCACTTCTGAAAAGAGTCTCTCTCTGAATAAACTCAGACTCCATCTCGAAGGCCTCTTCATATTCATCTTTATCAACCAGAAATACTTCAAAGCTTTCACTGATCCTGTTGAATTCATATTCCTGATCGGAATCCTTGTGACTTACGGCATATACAGAATGTATATCCGTCTCCTTGAAACGGACGCAAAGACAAGCTTTGTCGCTGGAAAGCTGATCAAAGCCTTCTATGGCAGATAGCTTTTTTACCAGGGAGGAATCAATTATGATCTCCCTTCCGCTACCATCTATAGCTACTCCGCTCTCAATAAGGATCGACAGATCGTCCAGATTGACAACTCCACAACCGCACACAATTCCCGCGCCATACATGAGAGAGTTCATGAAGCGCATCTTGTTGATGTGGTAGCTCTGCTCTGCCTGGAAATCCGCTGTTGTGAGCATCTTTCCCGGATAGTAGCGATTTCTCTCGAATGGATAAACCTGACTGCTGGCCATTTTGGTACCCCCTGTTAGAAAAAAAGATTAAAATATTCCTACATTAACAGAATAGCGTATATAATAAGTATATAAGTACATATGTACCAAATGGGTGACATAATGTAACATTTAATAAAATTTTTATAAAAAAGGTAAATTCTTTTGGAAAAATCGATAAGTGAAAATCTAAAACAGCTCAGATTACAGAAAGGAATATCTCAAAGAGAACTGGCTGATAAGCTAAATGTAGACCGCTCCACCATAACTCACTGGGAAAGCGGAGACCGGACCCCCTCCTTCAATGACCTTAATACTCTGGCAAGGTGCCTGGGCACAGAGGTGTCAGCTCTTTTAAATACTCCTGCGCCGGCAGAGAGGGACATCATAATACTGGTGGATGATGAGGAAATAGCCTTAAAGGGTGCCATGTCTGTGCTACTTAACGTTGCTCCCAACGCAGAGATAAGAGGCTTTAGCAGGATTTCAGATGCCATTGAATATGTCAAACAAAACAAGGTGACCGTGGCTTTTCTTGATATAGAAATAGGCAATAACAGCGGGCTTAAGCTCAGTGAAACTCTTCACGAAATAAGCCCTGATACCAAGCTGATCTTTCTGACCGCATTCCCAAACTATGCCCTGAGCGCTTGGTCCACCGATGCCATATCCTTTATCCTTAAGCCCCTTAAGGAAGATTCAGCAAGAAAAATATTAGAGAAAGTATTAAAGCCATGACAAACCTGTTTACTATTTTTAATTTCTCAGCAGCCGCCAGTGCAGTTGTGATGGGCATAGTCTGCCTGTCTTTTTCCCTTACCATTTTCAGGGACTCGGAGCACTACAAGAAGTTCTTTATAGGGTTCTTCAGTGTCTTTATAATCTACGGGGTCTTTTACCTTTTGTCACAGGTATCCCTCCTATATCAGGGGAGCAATATAAGGATCCTGTCCATGATAGCTCTGTTTTGCCAGTATTTCTTTTCCTCGCTCTTATCTCTTTTGTTCTCAGCATTTCTGGTAAGGTATCTGGAAAGCAGGGACCGTTCGGATCTGTATTTCCAGATCGTCTTTGGGCTTTGGTGTGCTTTTGTTTTAATTCTGGCTTTTGCCCAGTTCACCACCCTCTTCTATTATGTAAACTCCGCCAATGAATATATCACAGGCCCGCTCTATCCGGTGCTTCTAGCCCCTATACTTTTGATGCTCATCACAAATCTTTTCGCCATCATCGGGAAAAGAAAAAGGCTCGCCAAGAAAGAATTTACCGCCTTCTTAGGGGGTATCGTCATTCCTCTTGTTTTTACTCTTATTCAGATGTTCTTTGGCAAAGGACCTGCCATGATCATCGGAAGGACCATCTGCTGCTTTATTCTTTTTATGTATGTGGCGCTGGATCAGTCCGAGAGATTCATTAAAGAGACCGAGCTCACTGCCAAACAGCAGGTATCCATCATGACGCTTCAGATGAGGCCACACTTCATCTTTAATACGCTGACAAGTATATATTATCTTTGCGCCTCTGACCCTGCTAAGGCCCAGAGCACCATTGAGAACTTCACCACATATCTTCGGAAGAACTTCACATCAGTAGCTGTGGAGGGGGTTGTGGAATTTGACGAGGAGCTCTCCCACACCAAAGCCTATCTTGAAGTTGAGAAAGTAAGATATGAAAAGCTTCTTTTCGTGGACTACGACATAACGGTCCATGGATTCTCCCTGCCACCACTGACGCTTCAGCCTATAGTTGAGAACGCAGTCAAGCACGGGGTGGATCCTGAGCTAAGTCCAATGCACCTTCAGATAAGAACCTTTAAAAATCCCAGGGGCTACTATGTTGTGGTGGAGGACAACGGACCTGGATATGATGAGAGCGCCACAATAGGCGATCAGAGAAGCCATATAGGCATAGAAAACGTAAAAAACCGCCTCAGGACCATCTGCAACGGTACTCTTACCATTGCTGCTGGTGAAGCCGGCGGCACAAAAGCTACTATATTCATTCCCGCAAACATCGAAAAAAATGCAAACAATTAGGGCAGAAGCTTCATCCACGTTACCTGCTTCTGCCCTTATGCCGAGTACTCATCAAATTCTAATATTACGTCCAAGGGACCTTCCTCCAATTCTCAGCCTCATCTTTCCATTCACCTTTTGCATTCAGATGCTGTGGTTGCAAGTTATTGATATTGTCATAACCACTTTGATCATGTACCGGAAGTGCTGTCGTTCTGTTACGTACTTCTCTTCGTCAGATTCTTGTTATTGTGATCTGACTTTCCTTTTTACTTCTTAGATCTTTTTTCTTAGATCTTCTTCGATCTTTTTCTTTTGTACTTCTTTTACTTCTTTATTACTTTTTCTTTATAAATCTTAAACTTAGTATGCTGGTGGTCCGTACCATCCTTTCCCTGAATATTTTAATTACCTATCCCTTTGGAGTGTACCTGCCTTTCTTTCTCCACGGCTCTGTTTGTTCTATATACCGACTGGAGAAGTAATTGGATATCTTATAAGTATCTCTTGATGGTTTTATTATATTCACGCCCACATAATTTGTCAATACACTTTTAAAAAATCATTTGATTTTTTTGATTATGGGCGTGAAGTTGTATAATTTTCTGTTATTTATTCAAATTGTATATTCATTATATACAATTCAATCATTCATAAACCAAACTTTGGACCTGAGCGAGGCCCTCTATCAGTTTTTAGATTATCGCCAGGTTCACGAAACAGCTTAAAAGTCTCCGGATCAGCATCTAATATACCTCCTTCATCAAATATACCGCCACCGGAAACACTTCCAAGCTGGTCATCTGAAAGAGCTTCCTTTAAAACAGGTGCATTTGCAGCCTTTTCCTGAAGATTTTTCTCTAATTTCTTTTCATCCTTGATCATAAAAAATTTCTCCTTCTTTACATATTCTTAAAAATCAAAAAATAAAATTGTCAGAATTTTCTTAAATAGGTGGGCGTGTAGTCTGATCTCTTTTCTTTCTTTCCGGGTCATCGTAGTAAGGAAGACCAATATCCATTACTCGGCTGTCGAAAAAGAAGGGAGAAGCTCCGCCGGACACTTTGGCCATTTCTTCATTACTCGCAAGTATCTTTTCTTTATCTGAGCTTACATTAAGGCTCTTATCTTTATCATTCATCTTGGGAATCTCCTTTCGGTTTTTCTTATATTCCTTTATACGAAAAAGCATAAGGTATGGCAAATAAACTTTTCATTAATCAATTATTGTGAGAATAGAAAGAAATCCTGTCATCTTAAAGATATCCATGATATCCTTTGACACATTTTTAAGTGTCATCTTTCCGTCCTTGTCCTCCATCTCCTGCTGAGCCACCAGTATTGCTCGCAGCCCTGCGCTGGTCAGATATTCAAGATTTGCAAAGTCAAAGTTTATCTCTGTCACATCAGCCACAGATTCCATAATGGCATCCTGAAGCTGCGGAGCAGATTTAGTATCAAGTATTCCTCCAAGTGCAATATTCATTGTTGTTCCATTAATCTCTTTTTTAATCTCTGCCATTTCCCTCTCCTTTACTCTTTTGAATTGGCCGGATCATCCATGTCCTTGATCGGACCGTTGTATCTGAGTATCAGCATTGTAAGATCATCAAACTGAGGTGCATCCTCTACAAAATCATCAACCTCTTCCCGGATGGTTCTCAGAAGTTCCTCAGGTTCTTCGTCTTTATGCCTGTTGATGGCCTTCATCATTCCGCCGTTTTCAAAGCGCTTTTCCCTGCTGTTTGTAGCCTCGGGAAGTCCATCTGTATACATAAAGAAGCAATCGCCCGCGCCAAGGTTAAAAGTGACATCACCATATTTCATCCTCTTCATGGCTCCGAGAACCATTCCGTTTTCTGTTTCTATGAGCTTATATTCTTCTTTGTTTTTCCTGATAACAGGATATTCATGTCCGGCGCTGGCAGTTATAAGCTCTCCCGTGGAGATTGTCAGTATTCCAAGCCAGACAGTGACAAACATCATCTCATCATTTCCCTCAGAAAGGCTGTTGTTAACCTCCTCAAGGATCTCAGATGGTTTTCCTCCCATCTGGGCACGGTTCTTTATCATTGTCTTTGAAATCACCATGAAAAGAGCTGCCGGAACACCTTTTCCTGAAACATCTCCCACAACCATGCACAGATGATCAGAATCGATCAGGAACATATCATAAAAATCTCCGCCCACTTCTTTGGCAGGATCCATGTTGGCATAAAGGTCGAACTCTTTTCTGTCCGGAAATATAGGGAAATTCTTGGGAAGCATATCTGCCTGTATCCTGTGGGCAACATCCAGCTCCGCTCCAATCCTCTCTTTTTCCGCAGTTATCTCTGTGATCTCTTTGATGTAATCCCTCGTCCTGTCCGATAGTTCCTCAAAGGTACCTGCCAGGACCTCAATCTCATCTCCTGTTCTGTAGGCCTCATCCATTTCGAAGGTAAAGCTGTCTCCGGAAATATTGTGGACCTTGTCCGTCATGCGGTCGATGGGCACCGTAAGTCTTCTGGAGAACAAAAGAGCTGCTACAGCTGCCCCAAACACCAGAAGAACTATTACGATCATAATGACGATTGAGGACTGACGAAAGATTCTTCCAAACACTTGAAGTGTTTCCCGGTTTGTCAATTCCATGGACGCCAGAAGCTCTCTGGTAGGAGCCTCCACTTCCTTCCTGCTGACAAACATAAAAATGCCCCATTCGGAAGTCACTCCGTTGCCGTAAACAACATAGTAATCCTCACCATCCAGGACAACATCCTCAAAACCGGTCTCATCATTAAAGGTCTTTTTCATAATTTCCTTGAGCTTGTCGTTATTTCCGTCATAGATATTAGTCCGGTAAGTGGGATCCATCTTAAGCTCTCCATCCTCCCTCGGAGAATAGATGAGCGTTCCATCCTGGTTTATTACTGCATAAAAACCGGTTTCACCGTAATGTGCTTGGGAGAGAACAGTCTCAATCCTCTCAATAAATATGGAGCCCTCAACTACGGCCAGAAGTTCATCGCCATCATAAAGCGGAACACCAAAGGCAAGATCTGCTTTGTCCAAAAGATCACTGAATCCCGGTGGTGCCAGATAGTAATTATGATTCTCTGTAGCCCCTTTGTACCAGGGACGTTTCCTGCCGTCAAAGGGAATCGGATTTCCATCCTTATCAACTTTGATATCCGAAAAGGTATCCACAGTTATAGTAATACCGCTCGGAAGCGTTATCAGAAGATCTAGGGTCACATAGTCATTGTCCCTGATCATTTCCTTCATCATAGGCCCAAGATTGGCCAGTTTCCTGGCAACACTTAGTTCCTCCTCTGTGGGCTCTACACCTTCAGCCACAAGCAGCTGCAATGCAAGTACATCTTTGTTTTCCTTACTTGGTGGAAGGATATCCCTCTCCTCATATTTGTCCAGGTTATGCAGAACATCCCATGCCTGATTGGCTATTGTTATGGCATCGTGCTGCATGATCCATATTTCCCAGTAAGTAGAGCTTGCTGTGGCACGGGCAAGCTGGCTCATCTGCTCATTGGTAATCTCCATCATAGAGCGTTCCGACAGTTCTGATACAGTACTTGTTTCCTGCTTGCCGGATTCTATGGATCTGTCAAGAATACTGGCAAGCACAATAAATCCAAGCACTGCAAAGCCTATGCTGGCTGTTACCACAAGCATAATGCAGAGCCTGAATATCTTTCCCTGAAGACCGCCTCTTTTTATTTTTCTCTTGTTTTCTTTAAAAGGCATATCGCCCTCCAACTTCCGTTAACTCTATGTTAAAAAGATTTTATCGCTTTGTCGATAGAGTTTCGAAAAGTTTAATATATTAAAAAACTGCTATCCCTTTACGGAGATAGCAGTTTCTTCTATAAAAAAATGTTCAAATTATGATCAGATCAGTCCAGAGGATATTTATCAGTAAGTTCCTTGATGATGGCGCGGGCTTCATCGTTCTTCTCGCCCTTATTCTTGATAACGATTGCAATAGCTTCAGCAATCCTGTCCATATCTTCTGTGTTCATGCCTCTTGTGGTAACTGCAGGGGTTCCAAGAC
>DFGW01000075.1 GCA_002372465.1 Butyrivibrio sp. UBA3740 | reverse complement strand
TGACTTTGTCTACAGTCTGAGCCTTCCCCTGTATGATAGGGAAAGGCTTCTTAAGCTCTCACAAATATTAAGCCACTTGAAAAAGCGCTCAATTATCCGACAAATTCATGGACTTTGCCACAGAATTTGCATCTTACGCTGGTAGCCCTGGCTGTAAATCTGATCTTCTGACCACAGGTGCACTGCATCTCAAGAACCTGGAGAGGTTCTGTTTTATTGGCGTTGCCCACTGCAAATTTGCCGCCGCTTACCTGCTCTAAAGCCTCATCCTCCAGCTTAAGCTCTTCAATTTTCCTGCTTAGTATCTCTCCCATGGGACCCTACCTCCTCTAAAAATCATCTACATGTTCATTTATACGAATCATACCACAAGGTGGCAAATTAAATTCAGTAATCAACCTTCATCATACAAAGCCCCTCAGGTCTTGCTGTGGGGCCTGCCTTCTGACGGTCGCAGGCTTCCAATATCTCTTTTACCTCATCAGGAGCTATATTGCCATAGCCTACTTCCAGCAAAGTTCCTGTCAGAATCCTTACCATATTCTGAAGAAAGCCGTTTCCGTGATAATAGAACCTGATATAGTTCCCGCTCTCCTCAATCTTAATGTTATCAACGCACCTAACTGTAGACTTCTTCATCCTGGTGTTCCCACAAAAGCTCTTAAAGTCATGGGTTCCCATAAGGTGCTCTGCTGCCCTTTGCATAAGTAAAACGTCAGGCTTCTGTTCCAGGATAGTAACATACTTCCTGTCAAACACAGGCTTGGAAGCCCCGTACCAGCAGGTGTAGCGATAGGTCTTCCCAAGAGCATTGTACCTGGCGTGGAACCTGTCTGAGCAAACCCTCACCTCGTTGACGCTGATATCTTCTGGAAGATACTCATTCATGTAGCTCTGTATTTCTTCCTCTGTCATATCGGTATCCAGAATGGCATTGGCTGTCATAGCCCTTGCGTGAACTCCTGCGTCTGTCCTTCCTGCCCCGATGAGATTTACCGGGTCATCGGAAGGCGCTCCCGTCATCCTTGAAAGCACCGCCTCAAGCTTACCCTGAATGGTCATGTCCTTCCCGGGCTGCCTCTCCCAGCCATGGTATCTGGTCCCGTCATAGCTTATTATAAATTTAAAATTGCGCTTCATGTCATGTCTCCTTGATTCCTCAAAACATAACACAAAGCGCAATTATTTTCAATTATTACATGCCAGTAAAAATTATCCCTTAAGCATTAAGGCATACAACAATCTCTGAAGCCTTTCTGTCACGGATATCCTCGGCATCTGCTCCTGTAACAGCACATCCCTCAAATTCCTTAACAGTTCCGTCAGCATAGGTAACCTTCATGCCCTTAACAGTGTAATCTCCGGGGAAGAAATTGGCCTTTTTGTCAAACTCGTAGGTGAGCTTAACCTTGCCAAGCATTGTGGTCTTAACAAAGTTCCTTCCGCCCTCTGACTTTATCAGATACTCAGGGATTGCAGGCTGTGGCTTAAATGAAAGCTTACCATCCTCAAGTGAAAAGAGCTTTCGGCCAAAGAACATCAGCTTCCACATGCTGATAAACTCGATGGTGGAACCGGAAAGTCTTGCAACGAAGCCCTTGCCATGGATCTGGTCATTGGGGTTCATGCTGCTGGCAATGAAGGATGAATTCTCCAGTGTGCTCCTGCCGTAGGTCTCCTTATCAAGGAATGGAATAGCAGTCTTTCTGAAGTCCTCAAAGAACTCTGCGTAAAGTCCGCTCCTTAGAAGCTCAAGCAGATACTTGTACTCCATGTGGAGCCAGATGGACTCATTCTCAAGCCATCCGGGAGTGAAGGACTTGCATCTTCCAAGCTCAAAGCTGGCCTTCTCCAAAGAAGCATTAACCTTGTACATGTTAAGCTTCTTGTCGAAGAGGTCGCTTGCCTTTACTCTGTCATAGATCTTTTTCTTCTCTTCTATAGTATTCTCCAGCTTGAAGAACCTTACAGGTCCCTCAAGGAAGTAAGGAATATTCTGAACCTTGAAGGTCTTTGGATAGATTCCTCCATCCTTCTTGTCGTACTCAGGTACTTCGTAGGTGAAGTAAGCAGGTGCAATTCCCTTACCAAGGTCAAAGGCCTTTGATACACCGGCTTCAAGCCTCTTAGCCATAAGATCAAGAATACCGTAAGCCTCATCGACAGAGATCTTCTCCATAGCTCCTGAAACCTTGGCATAGACCTTATCCCTGTAGTCCTCTTTCACATCATTTCTCTTGTTCCAGGCATCCATATCAGAAACAAAAGTCTTCTCGATTTCTGCAAGCTTTCTTGCAAAGTCTGCAGTTTCTGCAGGAATCTCAACCTCAGCACTGTACTTTCTGATGGAATCTCTTGTATATCTGATCATCCTAAGAAGCTCATAGCTCTCGTTCATAGATGAGCCGAACATTCCGGGCATACCGTTCAGAGCGTCATACCAGCCCGGCTTTCCGCCTTCCATCTCAACGCCCATGCCCTCAGCATCAAGAGCTGAGAACTTGGTAGCGGACATAAGGAAGAGCTTGGACAAAAGAGTCATGGATATCTCTTTTCCATCTGCTGAAAGCTCCAGTGATCCGCTCTTTGCTGCGTTTTCCCTTGTAACGAGGTAGTTGTACTGGCGAAGGCCTCCTTCCGTCTCCTCATATCTCTTAGCCCTGGGAAGGATCTTCTCCTTGGCCTCAAAGCTGCCAACCATTGTATCAAGAAGGAGCTGCTTCTCCCTGTCGGGATAAACCTCCAAGAAGTCATCAATAAGATCTAAGTTGTAGTCCCAGTGATCTGACCAGTAGCCCTCACCAAAATCTCCGTTTATGACATCGCTTGCCTTCTCCATAACCTTTGAAAAGAGCTTGTCGCACTCCTGCCTTGATGCTCCCTTTTTGGCATCCTTGATAGCTGCCACAAGTTCGCCGGGAGTAAATGGCTGCTTAAGTGAAAGGCCGTCAACAAGGTCCCCGGGAGCTGTAAACTTCAGCTGCTCGATCTTGAGCGGATTGTAGCCATCAAGCTGGATCAGTGAATAGAACCTCTTGATGTTCTCATCCATAACGATGGGGCTGAAGAAGTTGTCGCATCTCCTGTTCTGGTTAACATCTCTGAAGTTGCCATTGCCCTGTGAGTAGAACTCAGGGGACATGGAGAAGTAGTTGTAGTCTCTCTCCAGATCACCGTGCTTTCTGGAATAAACATAGAAAGTATGGTTTCCCGGAAGCTCGATTGGTGTGCCTCCGCGGAGAACATTGTCCATGTAATTGTATCTGCAGTAGCCGTCAAAGGTTTCGTCTGCAGTTGTTGTGGCAACAGTGTCTGTAAGCTCATCAGTGAGTTTCTCAGCCTCATCAAATTTCTCATCAAAGAAGGCTCCATCTATCTTTCTTCCAAGGAAGGCATCGAAAAGCTCCTTGTTCCTTACCTGGCCGATGAGCTCATAAACAGTGATGCTCTCACCCTTTGAAAGAGTCTTCTTTGCCGCGAAGAAGCAGCAAGGGAACTCGTTTGAGGTGTTCTGCTTGGTAGAAAGAAGATCTCCAAGATCAGCTTCCTCAAAACCTACAGCCTCTGAAAGTGAAAGGTCATAGCCAAATACTACTCCGGGATCAACGATCACAGGAAGGCTCTCTCCTTTTTCGTCAAAGGCAAATCCGAAGTTTCCGCCCTGAACCTTTTTAACAACCGCAGAGTCCTCCATGGAAAAACGTACCCTGAAGAAAGGTCTCTTTTGTTCATGGTCCTCCACCTGCATATAGGCCTTGGTGGTCTGAACCATGTTCTTCATAACATCTATGCCACAGCCGTAAGGGATAAGTGCAGGCATTCCATCAAGAACCTGAAGGTCCCTTGCACTGTCAGAATCATTGGTGATGACAACCTTTCTCATAAGGGCCCCAAGCTCTTCTCCGGGAAGGGTGGTGTAGCTCACCCTGGTGGAAAGCCCAAGCTCTTTGTTGCTCTCCTCAATGAAAAGAGCATTCATATGGATCTCCATATTGCTGTCATCAATAGGCTTACCAAATGGCTCGTAGCACTTTCCATCCACCTTCACGAAGGTCCTGAAGCCTGTGCGGCTTACATTCTGATAAGCTGTGTGGGCAGGATAGAACTCCATGATGCTGTGGTCCTTGTCCTGTACACCAAAGCTCACAACCGCCTGTCCTCTGTTGACGTAGTAGCACCAGATGGGAGTTCCCTCTATCCCTGAGATTCCGGGAAGGAAACTTGCAAAAGGTGTCTTCTTTCCATAATCCTTGATGGTATCCTTTACTGTTGTAGTCTTCATAAATTCCTTGCTCCTCAAATACAAAAACGTTTTTATTCAAAAACAACTTTTATAATGCTAAGCCAAGTTTCCTGATAATTCAAGAACCTTTTTTTAACATGATGGTGTGCTTTTTTTACTGAAGATGCACTTCAATCCTGTGGTCTGAGCCTGCAAGCGCATCAATCTTTGTTGCAGGAATTGTTGCAGCGCTCTTTGTAAAGTCTGTCAAAGCCTCTCCGTCAAGGGAAACTTTGCCTATCTCGTAGTCGCCAAATTCCTTACCGGCTTCGTTCTTAAATACCACCTCAAAGTTCTTTCCCCTGAAGGGAAGAAGAATGGCTGCCTCTTTGTTACCATCAAACTGCTGCAAAAGAACCTTAGGCTCAATGCACAGATCTCCGGCATTTCCACGGACACCGAAGTTCTCGGTAACGACGGTCATCAGATACCAGCTGGCTGCTCCGGTAAGGTAGTTATAAAGTCCTCTTCCTTCTCCATTGAAGTACTCAGGAACACCGGGATAGATCCTGCTGACATCAAAGTTCATGGCAGCATCATAGAGTGAAGCAAGTGCCTTAAAGCCTTCCTTTGCAAAGCCTCTCTTAAACAGCGCATTTCCGAACATAACAGCCATGTGTGAGAACACAGCGCCGTTCTCCTTGTCGCCGTAGGAGAAACCGAACATTCTTCCAAGGTCTGTGCGAAGAGCCTTGAAATCTGTGTTGAGACGGTATCCGCCAATCTCCTTAACATAGAGGTGCTTGTCAGCACTTCTGATTATCTCTTTAACTGCCTCTTCTTTGGCAGTTCCTGACATAACAGAGAACACCTGGCCTGTCAGCATCATCCTGACATTCTTGCCGTCTTCTGTATCAAACTCTCCCTCAACTCTGTTTCCGTTATCATCATAGTATCCGTTGTACCAGCCATATCCTTCAGAATCGGTTACCCACTCTTTTTCCCTTATCTTGTCCATAAGGAAACGGGACTTATTCTCCAGAGAGGCAGCGATATCCTCGATGCTGTACGCTTTCCTTTTTCCGCTGATGGAGTGCGTTACTCCCTCCATGTATTCCATTAAAAGTCCGCGGCGACTTTCAGGATTGTCAAGAAGTGCCTTATCCTCAGTAAAGATGAGCTTCTCAATCTCAGCTGCAAGCTGGCAGGTGCTCACTCCTGCCTTTGCAGCAAACTTCCTTAAGTAGTCTGCAATGTCCTTAAGATTTCCTGCATAGCCACAGGTGAAGGCAACGCTCTCTCCCTTGTGTGTTGCCATATCAAGGGCATCGTTCCAGTCAGCTCCGCGAAGCCTGATCTGTCCGTTATCTCCCACATCATAAAAGGCTGTCAGGTTCTCAATAAGAAGGTGTTCAAGAACACTTCCCCGGTACTCTGCGCCTGAATCATCCTTTTGAACAACTCCGTCACTCTCCTGATACTTCGCATCTCTCTTTTCTGCCCTGCAGGCAAGAGCATCCTTGAAATATTCAGCCTTCTCGGAAAGAATCTCCAGATCTCCTGTCTGATCCATGTAGAGCTTAAGTGTAAGGAATGGCCAGAAGCCGTGATCCATCCACACTCTTGGGATGCCATTTCTGTCAGCCTTGAATTCACCGGGCTTGTCGCCGATGATTGTGGCGTTGGTTCCATCAAGTCTTACGCCTCTGAAGTTATCAAGGATCATCTTCCTTACTCCGTCAGGATCGGTAAGCAGGAGAGCCAGGCAGTCCTGCCACAGATCTCTCCAGCCTCTTCCTCCGCGGCCGTAGTCATGGTGTGGAAGGAAGGAGCATCCATAGATACGGCGAAGCTGGGGCTGGAATGCGATCCACTCCATGAAGCCATCAAAGGCCTTATCGCCTGTCTTTACATGTATATTGGTGAGGTTGTTCCAGTAGTCCTTAACCTCTTTAAGCTCCGCACAGGTCTTGTCAGCGGAGGTGATCACTCCTAAAGCTCTTTTAACATCTGCGCTGTCAAGCTCCTTCATGTATCTTGCGCCAAATGGAGCTTCTTTATCTACAGTAAGTGCACCGATGGCAATCTGGTAGGATACGCTCTCACCGGCTTTCAAGGTCACGCCGGCAAACTTAAGCGCACCTATCATCTCTTTTCCATTGGTCTCAAAGGGTGCCTTCTGCCATGCCTTTACGCCGCTGTGACCTTTAATGAGGCTCCCGGGCCTTGTGAAGGTTCCGCCCTCTCCTATGAAAAGATCTGCATCTGCGATAACAGCTTCAGGACAGCTCCCTGCCATGTCTGATCCCAGCACAAAGTATGCTGTGTCGTTGATTTGGTGGCCTCTTTCGTCAAAGGAAAGTGTAGGTCTTACAACCACGCCTCTGTCGCAGGCATAAGCCCTGTGAAGGAGTGAAGTCACATGTCTGTGATCCCTTAAGTTGTCAGCACTTCTGCCATATACAGGTATTGCTGCCACAGGGGTAAAAGAAATCTCGATATCTCCCTCATTTTTCAGAGTAACGCTCATGATCTCGCAGGCCACATCAAGGAGTGAGAAAATAGTAACCTCTGCTGTGATCTTGCCCTTTCCGTGCTTCCTTGTAACGCTCTGCCACATACGGCCTGCCTTAAGCTCTACCTTATCCTCGCTGTCTGTAAACCTCTGAGCCTCCTGGAGAGCTGATGCTCCGCAGGCTGACCAGACTTCCTCGTCAAATACGCAGAAGAAATTCCTTGTATCCCTGTCAGTGTGGAGATTTGAAATACTCTTAGGGGCAATCAGAAAGTGGTTCTGATCCAGCTTGGCATCTCCGCCAAAATCCGGAGCTACTGCGCTCCTAAGCCCCGTATTTCCTGCAACAGGAAGGTAAAGACCACTGGTATGCTGTGGATTCTCCATAGAAAAAGATCCGTGGTCATCTGTAAACTTGTATCCGCTCATTTGTCATCCATCCCTTAGTCAAATTTTAAAATCGTATTTAAGATATGCTCAGCGCAGAATTCCAGATCTGCCCTGTCAATAAGGCCCATATCCATGGCCTTACGCAGCCTGTCCGGGAAGCCACAGGCCATCTTAAGGTCATTGCCTGCCTTTACTTCCTTGTAGTGCTCGCCTCTGGTCCACCAGTCTGATGTGACCATGCCCTTATAGCCCCACTCATCGCGGAGAATTCCCTTGAGAAGGTCTCTGCATTCGGAAGCTCTGTTGCCGTTGATGGCATTGTATGAGGACATGATGGTATATGGATCAGATTCATGAACTATGATCTCAAAAGCCTTAAGGTATATCTCACGAAGTGCTCTCTCTGATACTCTTGAATCGCTGTGCTTTCTGTTTGTCTCCTTGTTGTTGCAGGCAAAATGCTTAACGCTGGCGCCAACTTTGTTCTTCTGGATTCCTCTTACCATGGCAGCTGCCATACGTCCTGTAAGGTAGGGATCCTCTGAGTAGTACTCAAAGTTACGTCCGCACATAGGATTTCTGTGGATGTTGATGGCAGGTGTAAGCCATACGCACAGGTTGTTCTCCTTAAGCTCCTCGCCGCCGGCAAAACCGATAGCCTCGGCTATCTCCTTATTCCAGGTGCAGGCGATAAGTGTGGAGCATGGAAAAGCAGTTGTAAGAACTCCGGTCTCGGGCTGAAGCCTTACTCCGGCAGGACCGTCAGCTGTCTGAGCGTTAGGAATTCCATACTCAGGCATGTTACCCATTCCAAACACGTTACCGACACCTGTGTTAGGCTGTCCGCCCACCAGGTGGATCAGGTCATCATCTGACAGCTGAGCCATAAACTCTTTTAATGTGGACTTTCCTTCTGCAACATCGATAAACGGGATGGCGCCTTCCTTGATAGGATAAGGTAAGTAGTGACCCTTCTCGGGACGGATCACAGGTGTAAGTGCCTCCTCAGTTCCGGGCTCCATCTTCTCAAATGCACACTCGTTGATATCTCTGTGCTCGCCCTTTGGCACATCCTCGTAGCTGCCGTCTGAGAGCATTCTCTTCTTAAGGTCAACAGGAGTAACCTTGTGTGAGAGCTTTAAAACCGTAACATCTTCAGGGTTCTTCCAGACAAAGTCTGCCTTTACCGAATCCCTTACGTTCTCGCCGATATAGAACTCATAGTCCCCTGCCTCGAGAACATAGCAGGCATCTGCAACCTTACCAAAGTCGTCAAAAGAGCTGATGGCATACTTGGAAACCTTAAGAGTAAGCTCCTGGCTCTCTCCTGCCCTAAGCTCCTTAGTCTTTTCAAAATCTCCAAGCTCTCTTGCAGGCTTTCCAAGCTTTCCGTCCGGAGCCTTGTAGTAGAGCTGAACTACTTCTTTTCCTGCTACTGATCCTGTATTTGTGACTTTAACCTTGAACTCAAAGCCGCCACAGGTACCTGTAGGATCGACATCACCGCCGTGGATGTCCGCAATCTCTTTTCCCTCGAGAACCTCTATATCAAACCTGGTATAGGAAAGGCCAAATCCGAAGGGATAGATCACCTTGTCCTTAGCACCGGGAATGGTCTCAAAATATCTGTAACCTACGTAGATGTCCTCGTTGTACTCAACGTAGTCAAAGGACTCATGGTAGCCTTCTGTTGAAGGATAGTCCTCAAGTCTTGCTGCAAAGGTATCAGCCAGCCTTCCGGAAGGATTTACGTTTCCAAGAAGTACGTCTGCTGCCGCATCTCCGCCTTCCATACCGCCCTGGCACATGTAGACAGCAGCATTCACCTTATCGTTGTCCCTGATAAAGCTGCAGTCCACGATTCCACCAATATTGAGCATGACAATTACCTTATCAAAGTTCTCTACTGCTGTGTCTAAGAGCTTCTTCTCATTAGGAGTCAGGTAGTAGTCTCCCTCGGGGAATATCTCTTTTGACAGCTCAGGCATGCTCTTAGACTGAGGCCATGGATTGAACTCCCAGTTGGTCTCGATATCGCTGCGATCCCAGCCCTCGCCGGAGAATCTGTTTATCACGAAAAGAGCTGTGTCTGAAAAGTCAGCTGCTTCCTTTACCATATCATCAGAAAGAACAGGCTCCGCGGTCATTCCGGGAACTCTGCCCATATCATGCTGCTTCTTGACATCTTCCTTATAAAAGTCAGTCAGTTTCTCAAAAACGCTGACGCCACGGGCCTTAAGACCGTCGTACAGGGAATGGATGTACTCACAGTACACATCTCCTGATCCGCCGCCTCCCTTGACGTACTCAACGGACGCTTTTCCCAGAAGCACCAGCTTCTTGTCACTCTTAAGGGGAAGTACTCCATCATTCTTTAAAAGTACTATTCCCTCCCTGGCAGCCTTTCCTGAAACCTCAATGTGTTCCTTACTGCCTGTAACTCTGGCTCCACCGTAGAGAGAGAGTCCGGGTTGGTAATTAAGCCTGGCCCATTTCTGCATATATATTTACCTCCAAAAATCAAATACACAATTTGTTCTATCAAATCTTACACTAAAAAAGGGACATAGCAAAGCCATGTCCCTTCAAAAAGGTATTAATTTTTTATTATTATTTCTTAGCTACGTACTTACGGATATCCAGGGAAATCGCAACGAAGATAACCAGTCCGATGAAAATGTACTGTGCGTTAGCGTCAACACCAAGATACTGAAGAGCTGCTTTCAGAAGCTCGAATACGGCAACACCGATGATAGCGGATGAAACCTTACCACGACCACCTGTTACTGATACACCACCGATTGTGCAGGCAGCGATAGCTTCCATCTCGTAGCCAAGACCTAAGTTAACAGATGCACCACCGGCCTTAGCACCCAGCATGAATCCTGCAAGACCATACATCATAGCAGCCTTCATGTA
>DFGW01000163.1 GCA_002372465.1 Butyrivibrio sp. UBA3740 | reverse complement strand
AGCTACTGCCATGCATGGAGCTGCGGACCGGCATATTTTTTGAGAACCTATTTTAATGATACAAAGGATGAACTGTAAATGAGCATAAAGATTGATTATAAAGCAAACCCGTTCTACCTTGATGATGAGGCGATAAAGTGGGTAGAGGATACCTTTGCCTCTATGACAGAAGATGAGAAGTGCGGGCAGGTATTCTGCCCCATGGGGTTTTCCAATGACGAAAATGTTCTTCGGGGCATAGTTGAAGGCGCAGCTGTGGGCGGAATGATGTACAGAAGCGGCCCGGCAAAAGAGCTGAGAGCTACCCACAAGAAGATCCAGGACATGGCAAAGATCCCTCTTCTTATCGCTGCCAATACAGAGTCCGGAGGAGACGGACTCTCCTTTGAGGGGACCAGTTTTGGAAAGCCAATGGCGGTAGCTGCAACTAACGATCCGGAAAACGGATACCGGATGGGATATGTTGCCTGCAAAGAAGGCGCAGCTCTTGGGCTTAACTGGTCCTTTGCACCTATCGTGGATATCAACAGGGAATTTCACAATCCCATAACCAATGTAAGGACCTTCGGAGATGACCCGAAGAAGATCGAAGCCTTTGCCTCAAGATACATGGAGGGAGCCGATGAATGCGGCGTTGCGGTATCAATCAAGCACTTTCCCGGAGACGGCATAGATGAGAGGGACCAGCACATCGTTACAAGCGTTAACTCACTGAGCGTCAGGGAGTGGGATGAGAGCTTTGGCTATATCTACGGATCGCTTATAGGCAAGGGTGCAAAGACCGTGATGGTTGGGCATATCGCGCAGCCTGCATATGTAAAGGAGATTAACAGGGATGCCACAAAAGAGGAGATGCTTCGGCCCGCCTCTCTTTCAAAGGAGCTTTTGAAGGGGCTGCTTAGAGACAAACTTGGCTTTAACGGTCTTATCATAACTGATGCGACCCCGATGGTGGGCTTTACTTCCGCAATGCCAAGGAGCAGAGCTATCCCTACGGCAATAATGAGCGGCTGCGATATGATCCTCTTTAATAAGGATCTTTCAGAGGATATCGGCTTTTTGAAGGAGGGACTAAAACGCGGTCTTCTGACAAATGAGCGCCTTGATGAGGCGGTTCTTCGCATTCTTGCCACAAAGGCCTCACTGGGACTTCATGTAAAACAGAGGGAAGGAAGGCTTGTTCCCTCAGAGGATGCCATAGGTATTGTGGGCTGCAGTGAGCATAAATCCTTCGCAAAAGAGGTTGCTGATAAGGCCATTACGCTTGTAAGGGATGAAAAGGCTCTTTTGCCTGTAAGCCCGGGTAAGTATAAGAGGATATACCTTAATGTTATAGACAAAGAGATGGATCCATGCAGCGCTTTTGCGCTGATGTGGAAGGAAAAGCTTGAGAAGGAAGGCTTCGAAGTAACCGTAAGGGACAGAAGAACGCGGATAACACCAATGGACTTCATGGATGTCGAAAACCTTCCGGACAAGAAGAAAGCTCTTTTGAATGAAATGTACAGAAGCGTTTCCGAAATGAAGAAGGATTATGACCTGTATATCTATGTCTGCAACATGGAGAATGCATCCAATAACACCACACTGCGTCTTAACTGGAATGTGCTCTTTGGCCTTGGTGATGATGCTCCCTGGCATGCAAAAGAGATACCGATGATAATGATCTCCACCGCATACCCCTATCATCTTTTTGATGCACCCATGATAGGAACCTATATCAATGCATACAGCGGCAATGAAGACTTCTGCAACGCCGTGATCGAAAAACTCATGGGAAGATCTAAGTTTGAGGGAGTAAGCCCCATAGATCCCTTCTGCGGAAAGGATTACATATAAAGATAGGCGAAAGGATGGGCAAAATGAATATAAAAGGGATAATCTTTGACCTGGACGGAGTCATCTGCAGCACCGATGAGTATCACTATCAGGCGTGGAAATCCATCGCGGATGAAGAAGGCATATATTTCGACAGGAATATAAATGAAAGACTCCGGGGAGTCTCAAGGGCTGAAAGCCTTGAGATCATACTTGAGAGAGCGACTGCTTCATACAGCCCGGAGCAAAAGGCTGCTCTCATGGAAAAAAAGAACAATATCTACAGAGAACTTCTAAAGAATATGGGGCCCGGGGACGTCACTGAGGAAGTGAGAAGCACCTTAAGGAAACTTAGAGAAAAGGGATATGGTCTATCCATTGGCTCTTCCTCTAAGAACACCAGGTTTATCCTGGAGAGGACAGGTCTTACTGATGCCTTTGACGGTATCAGCGACGGCAACATGATCTCCAGGTCTAAGCCCGATCCCGAGGTATTCATAAAGGCAGCAGGTATACTGGGGCTTAAAAACGATGAGTGCCTTGTGATAGAAGATGCTGTCTCCGGCATAGACGCGGCAAATGCAGCGGGCTTTCACAGTGTCGGAATAGGTCCTGCTGCGGAGTATGAAGGAGCAGAGTTTAAAATACAGAACTTATCTGAAATTTTGGATATCTAGTTTCAAAAATTAATAATTACATTTAAAACAAGAGAAGAGACTTCAAAATGGATTTCCGAAAGGCAACAATAAAAGAGCCCTTGCAAAAGGGTTCTTTTTTCTGTATAGTGAAAAAGGTTAATCGCTTAATGAAATGTTTTATTCACATTTACAAGGAGCGATTATAATGAAAAACGTTAATAAAAACCTTGCTGCATGGATACTTCTTGCAGTGACTTTACTTTGCGCCGGATGTTCTTTTAAAGGACAGGAGCCCGACCCCACAGTGTCCAAGGCGCCGAAGTGGGTTGAAACCGCCGTCTTTTATGAGGTTAATCTCAGACAGTATACCCCCTCGGGCACTATAAATGAGTTTTCTGAGCATCTTGAGGAGCTGAAGGACATGGGGGTTAACACCCTTTGGTTTATGCCTGTCCACCCCATCTCAGTGACCAACAGGTCCGGCAAGCTTGGTTCCTATTACTCAGTTAACGATTACCGTGATGTTAACCCTGAGTTTGGAACCAGAGAAGACTTTAAGGCCATGGTTGATAAGGCTCACAAGATGGGCTTTCACGTGATCCTTGACTGGGTGGCCAATCACACCGGCTGGGACAATGCCTGGATTACGGAGCATCCGGACTGGTATACCCAGAAGGACGGCAAGATCATATCCCCTGAGGGCATGGGCTGGCCTGATGTTGCGGACCTCAACTACGACAATCAGGACATGAGAAAAGAGATGATTGAGTCAATGAAGTACTGGGTCAAGGAGTATGACATTGACGGCTTCCGCTGTGATTATGCCGCGGGAGTTCCGGCAGATTTCTGGTATGAGGCCAGGTACGAGCTTTCCAAGGTAAAAGAGATATACATGCTTGAAGAGGATCTCGGAGGTCAGGCCAAGGATAACCTTGCCTATGCCTTTGACTCCAACTATGCCACCAAGGTGTATGAGACCATGATCGCAGTGGGGAAAGACGCCAAGAGCGCCGATAGGATAAAGCTCTATATTCCTGCCACTGACAACAATACTTTCCCAATGTACTATCTTGATAACCATGACGTTAACTCCTACGACAGGACCATTGCCGAGGCTTTTTCGCCGGAGGTTCTTCCTTCGATGTATAGTGTCGTGTTTACTTTGCCGGGAGTTCCCATGATCTATTCCGGGGATGAGATAGCTTACGACAAGGCCATAGCCTTTATGGAAAAAGATACTATAGACTGGAACAGGACAGACAGTGACTATAGAGACCTTTTAAGGAATCTGGCAGAGCTTAAGCAGTCACACCCTGCTCTTTACAGCGACAATACAGGAGAAGGGTTTGAAATACTTGATACAGGTAACAAGAACATTTTTGCCTATAAGAGAGTAGCCGGGAAGGATGAGGTTATCTGCATATTTAACCTCTCAAAGAGAGAGCAGGCAGACGTAGATCTTACCGACGTTCTTCCGGCGGATGGCAAGGTGCTGTTTTCCGGAAAAGAAGGCAGTTACGGAAGCGCAGGGCAGCTGCCCGGTGCAACTCATACCTTTGCACCATGGGAGTTTTACATTATTGGGAATAAATGAGGCTTTTCATACCCAAAAGGAGAAGGAATGAATTTAAAAGAAATAGCAAAGAGAGCAGGGGTCAGTACCGCTACAGTTTCAAATGTCATTAACGGCAATAACCACAAGGTTTCCCAGAAGACCATAGATAAGGTTAACGAGATAATCAAGGAAACCAATTATAAACCCAACGCCATGGCCAGATCCCTTGCCAAGAAGGAGAGCAGGATAATAGGCCTTGTGGTTCCCTACATGGGAAAGGATGAAGACTTTTTTACCAATCCTTACAATGCCCACATAATAGCAGCTATTGAGAGGTGTGTCCGCAACGCTGATTATTACCTGATGATCAGGTGTGTCCATGATCCCAAGGACATCACATCAATCCTCTCTTCCTGGAACGTGGACGGAGCCTTTTTCCTTGGTATATTCCCGGATGAGGTAAAAGAGATAAAGAAGCTCATCGATGCTCCTGTGGTATTTATTGACACCTATGCCAAGGGCGAAAATATAGTTAACGTAGGAATCGAAGATTACAGAGGAGGGTATCTTTCCGCCAGGTATCTCATCGGCAAAGGTCACAAAAAGCTTGCCCTTGTAACTCCCAAGTTCGACACTGAAGGAGTTATCAAGGAGAGGTTTAAAGGCTTTTCCACCGCATGTAAGGAGAGCGGAGTTGAGTTTGGCGAGAGCAGCATCTTCTATACCGACACCACTTACATCAATGCAGTGGAAGTGGGACAGAACATAGGCTTTTCAAGCGGAGGCTACACAGCTGTTTCCTGTATGTCCGACATTGTTGCCTTCGGCGTTATTGAAGGTTTGTCCCAGTGCGGAATACGAGTTCCTTATGATGTGTCTGTTGTGGGATTTGACAATCTGCCAAACTGCGAGTACATGACGCCCAAGCTTACATCTGTGGCCCAGAACTTTGACCTCAAGGCTGACAAGGCCTGGGAATATCTTCTGCGCATGATCAAAGGAGAAAAGGACCTTGTAGCGGATGAAAGACTGCCAATCAGAGTAGCAGAGCGGTTTTCAGTCCGTAACCTCATAGAGCAGTAAAAAGACGTTAACCTTTTGTTAACCACATTTTTTATACAAAACATAGAAACAGCTTTCCGGGGATTGACCCTGGAAAGCTGTTAGTTTATATTACAGGTAGAGCGATTAACCAAGAAACATATTCCAGTGCATTGGGGAATAGCAAAACATTTTTTGAAGAAAGCGAAAATAGGAGGATTTCAAAATGAAAATGAAAAAGTTAAGCGCAATACTTTTGAGCGGAGTATTATCAGCTTCTGCACTTGTTGGATGCGGAGACAGCGCACAGAACGCAGCACCTGCAGCTACTGCAGATACAGAGGCTTCAGCTCAGACTGAGGCAGCACCTGCTGATGCTCCTGTAGAGACTCAGGACGTAACCCTTAAGATCTGGGTTCCTGAAGAGGCAGTTGATGACACAGATGCAGCTGTAAAAGCATTTGATGATCTTCATGATGAGTTCAACATCACATACGAGATCGCAGTTGTAGGTATCGACGAGGCACCACAGCAGCTCAATACAGATCCTGACACAGCAGCTGATATTTTCTACACACCTTCAGGCGGAGTTGCAGACCTTGTAAACAAGGGACTTCTTCTTCCAATCACAAAGGACTTTGAGACAATTGCATCAGACCTTCCTGAGAGTGCTCTTTCAGCTGTAACTGTTGACGGCCTTACATACGCAGCACCTTTCTCACCTAACACATACTTCATGTACTACAACAAGGATCTCCTTACAGCAGATGACGTAAAGAGCCTTGAGACAATCCTTGCAAAGGATACAGGTGCTAAGTACAACTTCAGTACAAACATCACAAACTCATGGTACATCGAGAGCTTCTTCCTTGGAGCAGGCTGCACACTCTTTGGTCCTGACGGAAAAGATCCTTCAGAGTGCTCATGGAATGATGCAACAGGACTTGCAGCAGCTGAGTACATCATTGATCTTGCAGCTAACCCTAAGTACCTTGAGAACAAGGACGGCGTTGGCGGAGCAGAGTTCAAGGAAGGCAACCTTGCAGCTATCACAGATGGTGCATGGAGCGCTCCTTCTTACAAAGAGTCTCTTGGCGACAAGCTTGGCGCAGTAGCACTTCCTACAGCAAACATCGGTGGCAAGGACGTACAGCTTTCAAACTTCGTTGACTTCAAGACAATCACTGTTAAGTCAACAACAGCTTACCCTCTTGCAGCACAGCAGCTTGCTGTTTACCTTGCAAATCCTGAGAACAGCCTTATCAGATTCCAGAACCAGGGCGATGTTCCTGTACTTAACTCACTTGCATCTTCTGCTGAGATCGCAGGCGACGAAGTAGCTGCAGCTCTTAACGCTCAGGCTTCAAAGGCAACAAACCAGCCTTCAATCTCAAAGATGGGTGACTACTGGACCCCTGCACAGGCATTTGGCGAGGGCGTTATTTCAGGCGAGATCACCAAAGCCAACGTTCAGGAAAAACTTGATGCCCTTGTAGATAGCATCACAGGAACACTTACAGAGTAATTGTGTAGTAGTTTCGTATCGGGGCTATTTTATAGCCCCGATATTATTTTTTAGGGAGCTTAATATGGACAGAGAGTATAAGCGCAGAAATTTCATCACGACTTTTACAAAGGGAGATATCTTTTCAAAACTCAGCTATATCTTTTGCGGACTTGCAAATATCAGATATGGCCAGGTTGTAAAGGGGCTTTTGTTCCTTTTGCTTGAAGTAAGTTATTTTGTCTTTTTATTTACCAAAGGTTTAGGTCTTTTGCATAACCTTACAACCCTGGGTGAGCATGAACAGGGCATGGCCTTCAATGAGGCACTTGGCATCTATGAGATGCAGCAGGGCGACAACTCCATGCTGATCCTTCTTGCAGGAGTGGTAGCAATTGTTGTTACAGTCTGCTTTTTGGCTATATGGCTGTTTTCCATCAATTCAGGAGAAAACGCCAGATTTAATCACGACCACGGACATCACGTAAATAATTTTTTAGAGGACGTTAAGTCATTAACCAACGAGAATATTCATTTCCTGCTTCTTTCTATACCTGTAGTAGGACTTTTGACATTTACATTTACGCCACTGATCTACATGATCCTCATGGCGTTTACCAACTACGACAATGAACACCAGCCACCGGGACACCTCTTTGACTGGGTACAACTGGATAACTTCAGGACACTTCTTTTATCCAGTGACAAGCTTTCACAGACCTTCTGGCCGGTGCTTGGCTGGACTTTTATCTGGGGTATCTTTGCAACCTTCAGCTGCTACTTTGGCGGAATGATCCTTGCCATGATAATCAACTCAAAGGGCATCAGGTTAAAGAAATTCTGGAGAACAATCTTTGTTGTAACAATGGGAATTCCTTCATTTATCTCACTTAAGGTTGTGGGCACAATGCTGGGAGAAAAGGGCATTTTCAACGTGCTCATTCAGAAATGGGGATGGACAGAAGCTGCAGTTCCTTTCCTTACACAGGCTTCTTTTGCCAGGGTTTCAGTTATCCTTGTAAACTTCTGGATCGGAGTACCTGTAACCATGCTGATGGTCAGCGGTATTCTGATGAACATTCCGGCAGAGCTTTATGAGAGTGCCAGGATCGACGGCGCTAATCCCTTTGTGATATTCAGGAAGATCACTTTCCCCTATATGTGGTTTGTTACAACACCTTACGTAATTGCAAACCTTATCGGTAACTTCAATAACTTCAGTGCAATTTACTTCCTTACAGGAGGCGGACCAATGACCCTTGATTACTACAAGGGCGCAGGAAAGACCGACCTTCTTGTTACATGGCTGTACAAGCTGACGGCGGATACCAACGACTACAACCTGGCAGCTACCATCGGTATCCTTATCTTTATCATTTCAGCGACATTTACGCTGATCACTTTCCAGAGATCAGGCTCAATGAAGAATGAGGAGGGCTTCCAATAATGAAAAATAAAACAGTTATAGGGCTTAACCTTACATTTTTCCTGAGGGCTCTTATAGCCACCGTGCTTAGCTTCATAGCTATGCTTCTTCCTTTTTCAGGAAAGGAGTCAGGCGGCAAAAACATGATAAGCACAGTGCTTTCAGTACTGTCAGCAGACCACTCTGCAGGGATTTCTTTCTTCCTGTATCTGGCAGTGGCATTTACTGTGGTTTCCCTTGTTGTGGGGATCGCAGCCTACTTTAAGACAAGCGTAAAGATAGTAAAGGCCTGGATGTATGTTCAGGTGTGTGCAACATTTTTCCGGACCCTGCTGCTGTTTGCTACCAAGATCATTCTTGAGGATGCCGGAATTGAAGGAAACTTTCTTTTAAAGAATGCCGGGATCGGTTTCTGGTTCGGACTTCTTACAGCCTATGTAAGCCTTGTATTTATCATGAGGGTTGCAGAGGTAAACGTAGGCTATATAGTGCTTACGATCCTTGGAGTTATCTGGATGTTCCCGATCCTTTGGATCTTGCTTACAGCACTTCGTGCAGAGCAGGGCTACTATGTGGGATATTTCTTCCCCAAGCATCTGACCCTTAAGAACTTTTATGACCTGTTCCACAACTCCGCAGTTCCTTTCGGAAAGTGGTGGGTCAACACCATGATCGTTGCAATTTGCGGATGTGTGCTGAATACCCTGATCGTACTTGGCACAGCCTTTGTTCTCAGCCGTACAAGGTTCAGCGGCAGAAAGCCCTTCATGAACATCCTTATGATCATCGGAATGTTCCCGGGCTTCATGTCAATGGTTGCCCTTTATAACATCCTTAAGGGCCTTGGCATGAACCAGAGCATTGGTGCCCTTATTGTGGTAGGAGCAGCCGGTGCGGCTATGGGTTATCACATAACAAAGGGCTATTTTGATACCATTCCCAAGGCTATTGACGAAGCTGCCATCATCGATGGTGCTTCAAGACTTCAGATTTTTACAAGGATTACAATCCCGCTGTCAAAGTCCATCATAGTTTATCAGGTTCTTGGTACCTTCCTTGGAGCCTGGTCAGACTACATCTTCCCAAGACTTCTCTTTGGCGACAGGCAGAGTTCCTACACTGTTGCAGTAGGTCTTTTCTGGATGACTGACTTTAGAAGGATTGATTCCTATTACACCCAGTTTGCAGCAGGAGCAGTAGTTATAGCAGTGCCTATAGTTATCCTGTTCATCTGGCTTCAGAGATTTTACGTTGAAGGCCTGTCAGGATCTGTTAAGGGCTAAAGACGGGATATTACGAGGGTTTTATGAGAGATTGGAAAAGGAGTATTTATAGCGACGGGACTGAAGGGTATGTAAGCAATCCCGCCCCTGAGATGGGGGATGAGATCGAAATCCGTCTTAGCTTTATGACGGGAGCCCCTGTAAGCGACGTTCTTTTATGGAGGCTTGTAAACGGAGCTGAGAGCTATATCCCCATGGAGCTTGAAAAGAGTGAGAGCGGCCTTGATTACTACAGGGCCAAGACCACCCTTAATGAGCCCCGTCTCCAGTATCACTTTGTACTTGTTACAGAAGATGCTGCTTACTTTTACACCCAGGCGGGAGTTCAGACCTACGTGCCCGACTACAGGCATGACTTTGTCATAAACAGCGACTACCTTAAGCCTGACTGGGTTGACGGAGCAGTCTTTTACCAGATATTCCCTGAGAGGTTCTGTAACGGGGATCCTTCAAATGATGTCAGGGACGGAGAGTACGAGTACTTTGGGCGTAAGTGCAAGAAGATGCCTGACTGGAACATGGAGCCACTTCCTGTTGAAGAAGCCCATGGCATGGACTTTTTCGGAGGTGACCTCAAGGGCGTTCAGGACAAGATCCCCTATCTTAAGGACCTTGGCGTTACTGCCATTTACTTAAATCCTATATTTACAGCCTACTCCACTCACAAATACGACTGCATAGATTATTTCCATGTTGATCCTCACTTTGGAGGGGATGAGGCGCTTGCGGAATTGTCAGAGGCGCTTCACCGGAACGGCATGAAGCTGATCCTTGATATTTCCGTTAACCACACGGGAAGCGAGCACGAGTGGACAAGGACCAAGCGTGAGTTCTACTTCAAGGACTTTGACGGTTCCTTAAAGGGATGGTGCGGAGTAAAGAGCCTTCCCTTCATGGACTACAGGAACGAAGAGCTTAAGGATCTTATCTACAGAGGCAAGGACAGCGTTTTAAGGAAGTGGCTTCGAGCGCCCTACAACATTGACGGATGGCGCTTTGATGTCGCAGACGTCATTGGCAAAAACGACGACGTTCAGGTGGCAGATACAGTGTGGAAAGAGATCTGTGATGCCATAAGGCAGGAGAAAAGAGATGCTTTCATTATCGGGGAGCACTGGGGTGACTGCTATGAGTACCTTCAGGGGGATCTTTGGAACACGCCCATGAACTATTACGGTTTTGGCCGCATAGTGAGGCAGTTTGCAGGACTTCCGGATCTCTTTTTGGAAAGAAATAAAGAGATAATGAAGGCTAAGTATGTAATGACTGCCGCAGATGTGGTGAAGAGAAGCGATGACCACTACACCTGTCTTTCCCAGGCTGTTGCCGACTGCCAGATGAACCTCTTTGACAGCCACGACGTGATAAGGGTTCACAATTACCCTGAGATCACTTTCGACAGATACAGGGGCGTTGTTTTGTCATACCTTCTCTTTACAGGAATCCCCTGCGTCTACTACGGGGATGAAGTAGGCATTGACGGACACACCAAAAGCGACGCCGGCTGCAGATATCCTATGCCCTGGGATAAAAGAGGCGAGGAGCGGGATAAGTTCTTTTCCCTGTACAAGAGGATGATAGAGCTAAGAAGGACATCTCAGGCTTTTGCAAAGGGCGGAAGGAAGGTTCTCTACGAGGATGGCTTGATACTGGTGGTTGCAAGATTTATGGGCCCTGACAAGTACATTGGCATCATCTCAAGAGAGAACGAGGCAAAAGAAATAAGCATACCCCTTTGGCAGATCGGAGCCGGGAAAACCGTATCAGATACCGACGAGTTTGGGATCAGCTTTAGAGCCCATTCGTCGGATGGAGACTTGAATATCGAAGTGCCGGAAAATGGGGCACTTATCATAAAGGTTGAGTAATTGGAGCATAGATTATGAGCAAGGTTATAAATGGGGAAAAGTACAGGATAACAGTACTTACAGACAGGCTCCTTCGCTTTGAATACAGCGAGGAGGGCAGGTTTGAGGATATGCTGACCCTTACTGTGGTAAACAGGGATTTTCCTGATGTTGCCACCTATGCCAGGAGGGATGAGCATTTCCTTATTGTGGAGACAGATGAGCTGCTGGTCAAGTACGACGAAAAGCCCTTTACATCAAACGGCCTTTTGGTTGAACTCAAGAACTTTGGCAGCTGCTACCACTACAATTTTCAGTATGACAACTCGGGGCAGAACCTCTTTGGAACAGTAAGGACCCTTGATACCATTGACGGTGGGACTGTTCTTGGCCCCGGCATTTTCGGAAAGCAGGGCTTTGCAACACTCTACGATGGCAACAGCCCTTTATATGACAAGGAGCTGGATCTGTTCATTGATAGAGAAGAAGCTGCTACAGACTTCTATTTCTTTGGATACGGCAGGGATTACTACGGCGGGCTTAAGGATTTTTACAAGCTCAGCGGCGCAACTCCCCTTATTCCCAGATACGCCCTTGGCAACTGGTGGAGCAGATACTTCAGATACACCCAGGAAAGCTACGGGGAAGTTGTGGATAAGTTCAAGGAGGAAGAGATACCTCTTTCCGTTGCGGTCATAGATATGGACTGGCATCTGACTGAGGTGGACCCTAAGTACGGAAGCGGCTGGACAGGCTACACCTGGGATAAAGAGCTGTTCCCTGACTACAAGAGGTTCCTTAAGATGCTTAAGGAAAATAAGCTGGCCACAACCCTTAATCTGCATCCGGCAGACGGCATCAGGGCTTTCGAAGATCAGTACAGCGCTGTTGCCACGAGGATGGGCATGGACCCTTCCAAGGAAGAGCCTGTGGAATTTGATTTTGGCGATGAGAAATTTAGGGATGCCTACTTTGAAGAAGTGATGCACCCCTATGAGAAGGACGGCGTGGACTTTTGGTGGATCGACTGGCAGCAGGGCTTTGGCAGGAAAAAGGGTGACGTGGATCCCTTAGTTCTTTTGAACCACTACCATTACCGCGACCAGGAAAAGAGAAATAAGCGTCCCATGATCTTCTCCAGATATGCAGGTCCCGGAAGCCACAGATATCCAATCGGTTTTTCCGGAGACACAGTCTGCTCCTGGAGGAGTCTTGCCTTCCAGCCCTACTTTACAAGCACAGCCAGCAACATAGGCTACGGCTGGTGGAGCCATGATATTGGCGGACACATGATGGGAGATAAGGACAACGACAGACTCATCAGATGGATACAGTACGGAGTGTTCTCGCCCATCATGAGACTTCATTCAAGCGCAAGTCCTTTCCTTAACAAGGAACCATGGGTTATTGACGAGCCCTATCACAGTGTTATGAAGAACTTCATGAGGCTCCGTCACAGACTGGTGCCTTACCTCTACACCGAGAACTACAGAGCCTGCGCAGAGGGTAAGCCACTTATAAGGCCAATGTACTATGACTTTTCCGAGAACGAAGAATCCTACAACGTTCCCTGCGAATACGGATTTGGTGATGCTCTTTTTGTCGGCGCCATAACAACGCCGCTTGATGATAAGTTAAAGCTCTCATTTGTTAATGCGATTATTCCTCAAGGCCGATATGTGGATCTATTGAGCGGAAGAGTTTATCGCGGTGGCAAAAAGAGAAAGCTCTACAGGGATATTTCCGGGATTCCGGTTCTTGTGCCTGCCGGAGGAATACTTCCACTTGCCCCCGACAGCGCTGAGAATGGATGTGATTGTCCTGACAAGCTTGAGATTATTGTGGCAGCAGGTGCTGGCGGAAGCTACACCCTCTACGAGGATGACGGCTGCAGCATGGACTACACAGACGGCAAGTATGTGACCACAACATTTGAGTGCAGATATGATGAAAAGGCACAGACAATCGATGTTGCCATTAAGGCTTCAGAAGGTGATCTGTCCCTTATCCCCGGGAAAAGAGATTACGACATCACTTTAATCGGTGCCGGAGAAAGACGCACCCTGTCTGTTAAGGGCGTCAAGTCATCAGAAGGTACAGCAGTGACCTTTTATAATGTTGTTCTGTCAGGGAACGATCATGTAAAAGAAGTTTTCGATATCCTTGAAAGAGCAGAGATTGAAATTGTCACCAAGGATAAGATATACAACGCAGTCAGCACTAAGAATACACAAGAGTTCCTTAGCTGGCTACGCTCAGCAGATATTTCAGAAAATCTCAAAGACGCCATTACGGAAGTCTTTGAAGATATATTGTAATTTCCTCTCCATGCCCGCAGGTCGCTCACACCCTGCGGGCTTTTTCTTTGGGTGAGAATGTTATAAATTCAATATACCGTCATTTCTTTATCGTGATACAATTATTATATCGTTACAAGCATAAAGAAGTGTAAGGTAGTAACTTATGAAGATACCTGTTACCATACAGATGCAGCCGGGTGAAAATGGTGCGGCGGCTCTGTGCATGATGCTGGGATATTACAAAAGATATATTCCGCTGTCTGAAATGCGGGAGAAATGTATATGCTCAAGGAACGGAGTCAGCCCTGAGCAGTTGATTGATGCTGCCGGGAAATACGACCTTGAGGGGGAGACCAGGGAGATTCCGGCATCCGACCTTTCCGGACATCTGCCTGTTCTGGTTCTTTGGAAAAAGAAATACTACGCTATTATCGAATCCATTACAAACGATATGGTAACAGTTGCAGACCCGGCTAAAGGCGAGTACAGGATCTCCCGCAGAAAGTTTGAAGAGGTCTACAGTGGTAAGGCCATAATTCTGAAAAAGAAAAGCACTTTTAAGACAGGTGGCAGGAAAACATCTCTTTTATCGCTGGTAAGCGGACGCCTGAAGTTTCTCAGAAAGCCTATGCTGCGCCTTGCGATCCTGTCTCTGGCCGTAGTGGGGATAGATCTGATCATTGTTGGAAATAATAAGGAAATCATTGATACATACCTGAAGCAGATTGACTTCGACGAAAGACTCGAAGGCTTTATGTTTGTGAATATCAATTTCTGCCTTCTTCTGCTCTCCACTGTCTTAAGTATCAGTAAAACACATCTTGTGAACAGATCCAGCAGGGAGATGTCTGCCAGGTCGGGAAGCTCTCTTTTCAAAAAAATGTTTGCACAGCCCATGAGATTCTATGAGCAACACAGCTCAGGAGATCTTATGAGCAGGATTCAGAACAATATCAATGTTGACCATTCAATTATGCAATCTCTGGTGCCCAGGGTCATTGATGTGATAATGACCTTTGTGTATATATTCAGGCTCCTGGGACAGCAGTCTTTTCTTGCGGGGATATGTCTTTTGATCGTGGTCTCCGATATACTCTTCTCACTTAGAATTCAGGAAAAAAATGCCATAGCTGCCCGGAGTATGTCTACAAATGCCGGGATTCTCAACACCTCAGTGCTCAACGGTATCAACATGATCGATACTATTAAGTGTACCGGGTCGGAGAGGGCATTTTACAATATCTGGCATGATTCCCAGTCAGGAGTCAATGACAGTAAAAGAGCCGGGCAGGTTATAAACGCCATGTCGACCCTGATCACAGGCATACATGGATATGTCCTTCAGGCTGTTCAGCTGTTTCTCGGGGCATATTTTGTTACCAGGGGAGAGATGACTTTGGGTGCCATGGCTCTTTTCCAAAGTATCCTTGGCAGTATGAAGAATTCCCTCACTAACTGTATGTCTTCTGTAAATACCCTTCAGACCATGAGGACCAATATTGAGAGGGTCAATGATATTGTCGACAGACCGGTTCGGCAGGAAATTTCTCTGCCGGAAAGTGAGTATGAAACCGTAGACAAGCTTGATGGAGAAATAGTTGTAAACAATGTCAGCTTCAGGTATAACCCGGGTGATGAACCGGCTCTGAAAAATGTAAGTATCAGGGCAGAGAAAGGGCAAATGATTGCCCTGGTGGGGAAGACAGGATGCGGAAAGAGCACTCTTTTAAAAATCATTGCAGACCTGTATCAGGCACAGTCCGGTCAGATCCTTTACTCAGGCAAAGAGAGGAAGGACATTCCGGATATTGTCTTTCATTCTTCCCTCATAACGGTGGATCAGGAGATCATGATGTTTGAGGATTCAGTCAACAACAACATCAGGATGTGGGATTCCACTATTGAGGACTATGAGGTGGCCATAGCCACTAAAGATGCCCAGATAGGCAAAAGAATCAGCGAAAGCCCCAAGGGATTCAATACGCTGATAGAAGAAAACGGCAGGAACTTCTCCGGTGGAGAACTGCAGAGGCTGGAACTGGCGAGGGCCCTTTCCCATGAACCTACGATTCTGCTTCTTGATGAATTCACATCAGCACTGGACGCCCTTACTGAAGACAGAGTGATAAAGGCTATCAGGGAAAAGGGAACCACCTGCATAATTGTTGCTCACAGGCTGTCCACCATTGTTGACTGCGACAGGATATATGTTTTGGACCGGGGCGAGGTAGTACAGCAGGGAACACACAATGAGCTATATGGTGAGGAAGGCCTCTACAGGGAACTTGTAAGTCAATGATTGGGACAGTGAATTATGGGATTTTACTCTGAAACTATCAGGAAAAGAGATGAGAATAACAAACGCCTTGAATCCGCTGCAGATGAAGCGATAATCAGGAATACTGACATCGGCAGAGTTGAAAAGGGACTGGATGATGTGCAGACCTCCGTGCTTTATATCCTTGACAGGATGGGGATCCACGCAGACAGGCTTTTCGGGGTTTACAGTATTGACATGCTGCTTGAGTCGATGCTTGAACCTCTGGATATGATGTATGAGTACAGGGAGTCGCTTGCTGATTTTGATAAAAGAGAAGGCGACTATATATTGGCTTTCAGACAGGATGGCAGCTCTGTCTGCATCATACCTAAGTACTATGGATACAGGTATTACTGCCCCAGTGATGCCGGCACAGGCTTTGTGACCAGGAAATTTTTAAACAGTTTAAAGGGCGGATGTTATGTTCTGACAAAACCGCTTGTGATCAAAAAAAGCGTTGTCGCCACCGTGCTGAGCAACGTTCTTTCTGCGCTGTCTATCTATGACAATATGCTTCTTGTGCTTCTTAGTCTTTTAGTTGCTCTTTTGGGACTGGTTATTCCGAGAGTAAGCGGCTATATTTACGAAAGATTCCTGGGGACTGTTTCACCTTCATACTATGGATTCTTTTTTGCACTGCTGATCTTTGCGATTGCAAGTCTGTCAAGGGCGGTTATTACTGCACTTAAGGGTGTGTTTCTCAGCGGAATCAAGATCAGAATATCCTTCAAGGTACAGTCGGCTCTGATGGCTAAGGTCCTCAATCTTCCGGAGTCATTTTTTAAGAGCAGTTCATCTGGTAAGATATCCAAAAGGATTTCCAGCTTCGGGAGACTGTCGGATATGGTGCTTAACATATTTATGGATGTTTTGCTCAATATGCTGTTTTCGGTTGTATATCTTTTCCAGATGAAACGTCTGGCTCCCGGCCTTCTGAACGCGGTTATTGTGTTGCTTGCAGTGCGTATCGGAGTTTCTGTCATCAGCGCAGTGAGCTATTCCAGGAATCAGGAAAAGCTGCTTGAGGTTGAAATGGACAATGATTCCCTTATGTATTCCTCCGTGAAGGGAGTGGAAAAGATTAAGGGAATGGGCGCGGAAAAGGCACTTTATGCCAAGTGGGCACCAAATTACAGAAGCATTCTTTCGCTTACCTATGAGCAGCCATTCTTTTTGAAATACAGAAATGAGCTTCTAGCATCAGTTGCATCTTTCTCGACGCTATTACTTATTGCTACAGCTATCATGGAGGAGATTTCAGCTGCGGACTATATGACTTTCACATCCTCCTACGCCCTTATTGTTACCGTAGTTTCTTCCCTGACGGATATGATGCAGAATATTTTTCTTATCAAGACTCTTTCAGATAATGTGTCACCGATATTTGCTGCAGGAAGTGAGCTTGAGAAGTCTCTTGAGTATGTGAGGAAGATTTCGGGAGGTATTCGGGTAACCGATCTGTGGTTTTCCTATCCCGGAGCCGGCAAGTCCTGCCTTAAGGGCATTGATGTAAATATAGAGCCGGGGGAGAAAGTTGCGATAGTCGGAGAGAGCGGCTGCGGAAAGAGCACATTTTTAAAGCTTCTGATTGGCATGGAAAGTCCGGATAAGGGCATAATCTACTATGATGACAAACCCATGAATACGGTGAACATCAAATCCCTCAGAAGATGCATCGGATCTGTATTTCAGTTCAGCAAGATATTCCCCGGGACCATTGCAAGTAATATCACTTTTTCAAGCAGAGGAACAGTTACGGAGGATATGATCTGGAAAGCCGCAGATCAGGCGGAGATAGGAGACTATATCAGGGGACTTCCTCTTAAGCTTGAGACAGAAGCCTCTGAATCCGGCGCATCCGGCTTTTCCGGCGGCCAAAGACAGAGAATCCTGCTGGCAAGAGCTCTTTTGTCAAAACCGAAGGTCCTGCTCCTTGATGAGGCAACATCTGCCCTCGATAACATTACGCAGAAAAAGGTCCTAGATTCGATTTCGGATCTTAAGTGCACAGTGGTCATGGTCGCCCACAGACTGTCAACGGTGGTGGATTTTGACAGAATACTGATGTTTGAAGATGGCGTGATTGCAGAAGAGGGCACCTATGAAGAACTTATGGAGAAAAACGGGAAATTTGCGGAGCTGGTCAGAAAGCAGACGGCGTAGAAATATGTGACAACAGTTGAAAGGAATAGCAGGTTATGGCGAATTTGATTAGATTGTCTGTGGTTAAGCTTGGAAGGGCGCTGATCAATCTTGGACAGATAGATAATGATTACCTTGAATATGATCCGGAGTCTCCATACGGCATAGCATACGGAGCAACACTGATAAGAGAAGTGCTCCTTAGAAATCCGGGTATTATCGACACCATTATAGTGATGGACAATAATCTTCACGAGTATTTCAGCGAAGAAGCCATCGAGCTTGCATCGAAGCTGGGAAAAGAGATTATTCATGACTATTCAGACAGGCTCCTTAGGAAAAACTGGAGGAATTTTTCGATACTGGGAAAATACAGAAAGTGGGAGGACCACCTGGAGGAAGGAAACCATGTTGTGCTGGTAAATCCCACAATGCGTGGGAATATAGGAAACGTGGTGAGGACCTGTGCAGCGCTTGGTGTGAATAACATTGCCGTTATTGCTGAGAGCTTCGACAGTTTTTTGCCCGAAGTAATAAGGACATCCATGGGCACAAGATTTCTGGTGCATATGGAACGGTTTTCAGACATTCAGGAATATCTGGAGAGATTTCCGAATAATCACCGATATGCATTCATGCTGGATAAAACGGCAGAAAGACTTGATGCTGTTGAGAAAAAAGAAAACTGGACTTTGTTTTTTGGTAACGAAACTGTGGGACTTCCGGAAGAATATGGACAGCTTTGCAAGAAGGTCTACATAGAGATAAGGGGAAATGTTGACAGCCTGAATCTGGGAGTGGCAGCAGCCATCGGGATTAATGCCTTTACTGAATGAGAATAAATTTGAGATAGATTACAAAAAAGTGGAGAGAGAACATTTAGCATCAGCGTCTTAAAGATCCACGGGCGACCGGCCGCCTGCAAGGCCATTATAAAGGTGCCGACAGATCTTTCTGCAGGCGTGCATAGCACACTCTCCCCACTTACGGATATGATAAAGCACTATTAAAACAGAGTCAAGAAAGGGGAAGCAGGCTTGAACTTGTTTGAAAAAATGCTGGATCCCGATAGGATAGAAGACTTTCTGGAATTCCGTGGCGGCCGGCAGATTCAGGATTTCAGGGTTGCAAAGATGCTGGCCTATCTAAAGAGTGACGACTACATAAAGGATGTAAAGCGCCTTTTGGCCGGGGATTATTATTTTTCTTTGCCGGTAAAGAAGCTGATTCCAAAGGGATACACCAACCGCAAGAGGACGGTTTATCACTTTACGGAGAATGAGATGACGCTTCTTAGGATGATGTCTTTTGTGATGCATGATTATGAGGCTCTGTACCCTAAGGAAGTCTACTCCTTCAAGAAAGGAATCAGTGCCAAGAACTTCATTTGCAGAGTCAGTACCGACAAAAGGCTCAGGAACATGTTTGTGGCGAAGACGGACATAGCCGATTACGGTAATTCCATCGATCCTGATATCCTGATCGGATGCCTTCAAAGGGAACTTGCGCAACAGGAACCGGAGGCTGTTGCTTTTTTTACCTGGCTTTTATCAAGGGGTAAGTATATTTTTGAGGGAAAAGAGACAGAGGGAAATACCGCAGCTCTTCCGGGTATTCCTATACATAATTTTTTCACCAATCTATATCTTTTGGAAGCAGATCGCTATCTGATACCAAAGTGCGTCGCCTATGCACGCTATTCCGACGATATCATCATGTACTGCAGGACGAGACAGGAGGCAGAAGACAACTTAAAGGATCTCCATGAGATCATACACCGCCTTGGTCTTAGGCATCACGAAGATCCGCACAAGACCAATGTTTTTTCTCCGGGTGAGCCCTATGATTATCTGGGAATAGCCTTTGAAGGGGCCCAGATCGATATCGCTGAGACCTCCCTGAAAAAGCTAAAGCGCAAGATGAGGATCCGGACAAAACGGATAGGGCTGGATAAAAACAAGACCCACACTTCCCCGCAGGACAAGGCAAGGCATCTCATCCGACTGAATAGAGGGACTTTTTTCGGAAGACCGGGTTCTTCAGACCTGAGCTGGACCCAGTGGGCATTCCCCGTTATCACTAGAACGGATGGGCTTCACGAACTGGATCTTTACAACCAGCACTGCATCCGTTACGTTCTGACAGGTAAATGGTCAGATGCCCAGTATCGCATCAGCTATGAAGAACTCAAGGCTCTTGGCTATGTTTCCCTGGTAAGGACCTATTACGCGTACAAGGAAGAAAACGATCTGGCAAAGAGGAAAGAGACCAATGAATAAAAGATACACCTGGCCGGAAATGTTTGAGTTAAAGGACAGGTTTGAAGGCTGGTATGAAGATAATCTTTATATGATGACTTCGCCGACGCTTTATCTTGGAGATGAAATGAATACAGTTCATTTCGACTGGAAAGAGGCTTATGAGCAGGACCTATTGGAGGAGCATTTTAAGGTTGCCCTTGTAGATGTAAATGCCTCCGGCTATGCGGCCTGTTCTGTGGCAATACGGCTTTTTTACCAGGAGCTTCATGACTATGACACTTCCTGGATTGTGGAGAGGGCATTCTGTCCGGCATCTGACGAAGATGCAGAGCTTTTGAAAAAAGCCGGCTTCCCTCCGCTGTCTTCAGAAAACCATATGCCTCTGGCAGCCTTTGATGCCATATGCTGTTCTCAGCAGCTTATCGGAGATGAAGTCAATCTGATACGGCTTATCAGGGATGCCGGTATTCCTGTATTTTCCCGTGATCGCAGTGATGAAGACCCTTTTGTGATCCGGGGCGGGGCATCTTCCTTTAATCCTTCACTTCTCATGGGAGTGTGCGATATCTTTTTCATGGGAGAAGGGGAAGATATTCTCCCAAAGCTGCTCGCCATGATAGAGAAAGGGCGGAAAGAAAAACTAAGCAGAGAGGAGATTCTGCTTAAGGCAGCCGTGACCTGGGATTGTCTCTGGGTTCCTGTTTTTTATGAAGAGAGGTTTTCAAAAAGCGGAGAGCTCCTTGGAATGTTCAGGAAAAGAGATGACGTTCCCAAGAAGGTTCGCTATGCCTATGTGGCGGATATGGATAAGAGCTTTGTACTTACAAGGCCTGTGGGCATTTTCAATTATGCGTCCCATATTGCTGATGGTATAGAAATCACCAGAGGGTGCGAGGGACAGTGCTGCTTCTGTGTTTCGGGTTTTACGTACATGCCTTTTCGCATGAGGAGTCCCGAGGTTGTACTTAGGGCCATGAGAGAAAGGCTTTATAATTCCGGTGAGGAACATACCACACTGGGATCTTTTTGTGGCACTTCCTATCCGGAGCTGAATGAGCTTATACGGAAGATCTATGTAAACGAAGAAGGATGCCGGCATATTCTTTCGGGGTATCCAAGGACTATTGCCACCATGTCTCTTCGCCTTGATACAGTTTATGAAAATCCCGAATTCTGCTCATTTCTTACAGCACAGAGCAACAAGAGGATTGTATTTGGAGTAGAGGGAATTTCGCAGCGCCTGCGGCAGTCGGTATCTAAAAACTATACTGAAGAACAGATCTTAGACACTATGAGAATGGTTATAAGGGATGGCTTTTTAACCATAAAGCTGATGTTCATTGCATCCCTTCCAAACGAGACCATGGAAGACTGGGATGAACTGATTGCCCTGACAGAAAAAATCCTGAAGATATGTGAAGAGGAGGGAAGAACAGGAGAACTCAGGCCGAAATTCGTATACAGCTGGACGCCGTTAAAGGTCTTTCCCCTTACTCCTTATCAGTGGCTTGAGGCAAGAGTTACAAAAGAACTTCTTCCGCCACAGGTGAGGGAAACATTGGAAGGAATGGGGGTGTTCATCGGGGCTGAGGATCTGGAAGGCGGAGTCTATGATTTCCGGCTTACACAGCTTCTGCTTCGGGGAGATTCGCGCCTTGAGGCCATGCTGATCGATATGGCAGATGCCGGAATCTGTCGTCATGTACGGTATGAAAAGGAGGCCGAGGACTTTGCCAGGGCATGGCTTAAAAGTCATGGGCTTTCGGATATCGAGGGCTGGTTTGGTGAAAAGGGGAAGGATGATGTCTTTCCCTGGGACTTTATTGATAACGGTGTCAAAAAAGAGTATCTGTGGAAGAGGTATGTGGAATCACAAAAACAGTGGCCGAAAGATTCACCCAGATGCCTTACGAAATGCTCCGGCTGTGGTGCCTGTTCTGCCACACATGCACATACTATGGACAGGTACCGGAGAAGGAAAAGTGAAGATGTTAAGATCTCTCTTGGTGATATTTCAAAGACTATCCGCAAGGAGTCTGAGAACCAAAAGGAGCTCTCCTATGCTGTTATTGAATTTACACATGATGAAAAACACGCGACAGTGAAGGGATTCTACTGGGAGAGTGAACTTTCCAGGGCCTTAAATCAGGCCGGGATACCCTATGAACGAAAAACGGTGAGAGTGCGCAAACCATACAGCGACCGTTATGATTGGACAGTGGGAATAAACTGCGCTCTGGTGGGGTTTGGAAAGCAGTTTACCAACAAGGAGCTGCTGACAAGAATCAACGAACACACTGTGAATATGAAGGTCACTGATATCCGTTGGATCGACGGACCTAAAGTTATAGGTCATCTGTGCTATCAGTGCCCGTATCCGGAAAACACGGATGAGGAGAGCCTTGGAAGAAGGCTTGAAGAGATTTTAAAAAGCGACAGCTGGATAATCAATCTGACCTTATTAAGGGAGGGAAAGGAATATCGCAAAGATGTGGATGTCCGCCACAACATTGTTGACCTTTCCATAAAGGACCATAGACTGATCATGAAGCTAAAGGCCGACTGTCCTCCCTATCATATTTTTATGGAGCTCTTCGGACTTTCCTGGAAAGAGGCCAAAGATTATAAGATAGAACGCACACAGGTTGTCTATGTTTGAACACTTCCATGTTAAGGATATGATGATGGAAGAATAGTACCTGAGCCAGGAGAACTAACAACTCTTTACAGATACGACATGGAAATCCAGATCTTCGATTGCCTTAATGAAAACATCGTCGTCGATTTCTCTGTCAAATTCAATATCTACACGACCTTTTCTGAGGTTGACCTTACAGGACGCGCCATCGATGCTGTTGATGGTGCGTTTTATTCTGTTTCTGCAGTTTTCGCAGTGCATTCCTTCCACAATAAAAGTTCTTTTACCGATGACAGGGTTATCAAGCTTTTTGTCCGGAACTTTAACTTCGCTGCTTCCGCCACAGCAACCTCCTTCTCCTTTGAAGTGTTTGACAGAGCCTGATACTGCAAGGGCAAGTACGGCTGCCAGGATAATTATTGCTACTAGATTAGAAATCATTTCCTCACGCTTTCCTGATAATTTTTATCAATAATGGTATTGATAAATGCTGTTAGCATATACTAACATAATTTGATGAAGATGTCTACAATATCTAAGGAGGAGTGTATGAGTTTAAGTGTAATTTGAGAAAAGTTATCATTTAGTCATATTATGAAGTTAATTGAATTGTGATAAGCTAAAAAGGCAAACAAATGTGGGAGGATTCTGCATTTGTTTGTTTTGCATTTAGACAAAAAACAGACAGGAGATGATTATTATGAAGAACTGGCATCATTGTATTTGGTTTTTGGGCGGAGTCCTTTTTGGAACAGCCGGTGTAAAGGTACTTTCAAGCAAAGATGCAAAGAAGTGCTATACACATACTACAGCTGCTGTTCTCAGGGCAAAAGACTGTGTAATGGATACAGCAAACAAGGTTCAGGAGAATTGTGACGACATTCTTGCTGAGGCAAAAGAGATCAACGCTGAGCGCAAGGCAAAGGAAGACGAAGCGGTAGTTGAGGAATAATCAAATATGAAAATTGTCATTAAACATGAGATAAGTGGACGTATCCGCTTTTCCATGCCAAAAAGACGTTTTTCTTTTGAAGAAGCAGATAGATTACAATACTATCTGCTTTCTCTTGATGGTGTGGAAAAAGCGACCGTCTATGAGAGAAGTGCCGATGCTGCAGTTGTCTATAAAGGCGACAGAAAAGAGCTGCTATCAAGGATTTGCAGCTTTGATGCCCAGGCGGAGGATGTTAAGGCGCTTGTTCCAGAGAATACCGGAAGAGAACTTATGGCTTCTTATAAGGAGAAGCTTATCGGCAAGGTGATCCTTCATTATGGATGCAGACTCTTTTTGCCTTCACCCATCAGAAGGATAAAGGCCTGGATCATGGCTACCAAATTCATATACAGGGGCCTTGTCAGTCTCTTTAAGCACAGAAAGCTTGAGGTTTCAGTTCTGGACGCTACAGCTATAACAGTATCTCTTTTAACCGGAGATTATAAGACTGCTTCGTCAGTCATGTTCCTGTTGGGCGTCGGAGATCTGCTTGAAGAGTGGACCCACAAAAAGTCTGTGGATGATCTTGCCAGGAGTATGGCCCTTAAGTCAGATAAGGTCTGGCTTAAGAAAGACGGTGTCGAGGTACAGGTGCCCATAAGCCAGATTGTTCCCGGAGACCAGATCTCTGTGAGGGTTGGAAGTGTGATCCCCCTGGATGGAACTGTTGTGTCAGGAGAAGCACTGGTAAATCAGGCAACACTTACAGGTGAAGGAATCCCTGTTGAGAAGAAGGAAGGTGCCTACGTATATGCCGGAACTGTGATAGAGGAAGGCGATATAGTCCTTAAGGTTGAGAAGGCCTCCGGTGCTACAAGATACGAAAAGATCATTAAGATGATCGAAGAGTCAGAGAGCCTTAAGTCCGGAGTTGAGTCAAGAGCAGAGCATTTGGCTGACAGACTGGTTCCATATACACTGGGAGGAACTATTCTGGCTTATCTGATTACAAGAAATGTGACAAAGGCTCTGTCGGTGCTGATGGTTGATTTTTCCTGCGCCCTGAAGCTTTCAATGCCTGTGACGGTGCTGTCTGCCATGCGTGAGTGTCAGGATAACCACCTTACCGTAAAAGGCGGCAAGTTCCTGGAAGCCATTGCAGATGCGGACACTATAGTTTTTGACAAGACAGGAACTCTTACTATGGCTACCCCTAAGGTAGTGGATGTCATTGCGTTTTCAGGAAATGACAAGGATGAGATGCTGCGTATAGCAGCCTGCCTTGAGGAGCATTACCCCCATTCCATTGCCAATGCTGTAGTTGCTGAAGCAGCTGAAAGAGGACTTGAGCACAATGAGATGCACAGCAAGGTGGAATATGTAGTTGCACATGGCATCGCTTCTGATATAGATGGCCAGAAGGTTGTGATTGGAAGCTGGCACTTTGTAATGGAAGATGAAAAGTGCGTCATTCCGGAGGGAGAGCAGGATAAACTGGATGGTATTTCCAAGCAGTATTCCAGACTGTTCCTGGCGATAGGTGGCAGACTCGCAGCAGTCATACTTTTAGTTGACCCTCTTAGACCTGAGGCCCTGGATGTGGTCAAGAAGCTACGGAATGTGGGCTTTTCCAACATAGTCATGATGACAGGTGACTCCAAGCATATTGCAAAAAGAGTTGCGAAAAAGGTCGGCGTAGATTCATATTACGCAGAGGTCCTTCCGGAGGACAAGGCAGGATTTGTCCAGCAGGAGAAGGCAAAGGGCCATAAAGTTGTAATGATCGGTGACGGCATAAATGATTCACCTGCGCTCTCAGAAGCCGACTGTGGAATTGCAATAAGTGAAGGTGCCCAGCTCGCCCGCCAGATCGCTGACGTAATGATATCAGAGGACGACCTGTATAAGCTCGTCACTTTGAAGGAACTTAGTACCCTTCTCATGAAGAGGATTCATTTTAACTACAGGTTTGTTGTCGGATTTAACTTAGGACTTATCGGCCTTGGTCTTCTGGGAACCATAGCCCCGGCAACCGGCGCCATGTTACACAATGGCTCTACAATAGCCTTAGGGCTCCATAGCATGACGAATCTAAAGAGAGATACAGAAAGAGAGGGATCAAGATGAAATATCACAAGTTTTTTGCCTGGGCAACAATAGTATGCTTCCTGCTGACAATGTATACAGGGTATAAGAAACAGTAAGGATGTAGATATAATCATTATAATACCCGCCGGAGTTATTATAGCCACCCTCAGATATCTTTCAATGGACTTTCGCGGCATAAATCCTCGCACCCTCATAAGAATGATTCTATTTGTTTCATAGATCAATTCCGGGCGCTGCGGTTTATTCCACGGTT
>DFGW01000077.1 GCA_002372465.1 Butyrivibrio sp. UBA3740 | reverse complement strand
AAGCAGGGGGGACTTGGGGTATTCTTTGTTAAAAAGAAAATGGATAAAATGACTTATTCCTACGAAGATGGGAAAAACATTCTGACCGTTAAGAAGTTTTTTGAAGGGAATGCCGATGGAGACTGATCTTTCTATTCGCAAGTATAAGGAATTTATAGTAGACAACCGTGTAAAAGTGAATGTCTATCTTAACAGGGCGCTGTGTTTTTTTGTGATAACGGGTCCTGCAATTGCGTCCGGCATTAAAGCCGGTGTTTTTCATGACATTAAGTACAGTACCTGTGTCAGTATATCTTTGATAGTGGTCTTATTGTCGCTGATCCATCTGATTCTTCTTAAAAAGATCCCTACTTCCCGGATCACCAGTTTTTTTGCCCTTACGGCTCTGGATTGCCTTTTGGTTTATATGTCTTATTCCCATGTCAGCATTCGCCTCACCTGGTTTCTGGTGCCGATGCTGAGCGTCCTTTTCTGTGAAATTCTGGTATTCTTTTATTCCCTTATTCTGAATTATATCCTGATGTTTATTGCAACATTGATAACAGCACCTTACTACGTAGAGCTCAGACAGGACTACGAAACTATAGGCGCTTACTTTAAGGACGTTTTCGGCGGATATACCATTGAGACACTGATAATGGGCATCTCTGCATTCATGATCTGCAAACTTACAGCAGACTATTATAAAGAGCTTTTCAGGCAGTACACTGTTATCGGAGATCAGGAATCACAGATGGAAAAGGAGATCGGGATACTGGATTCCATCGTGGAAATTTACGATAACGTAAATCTGCTCAATTTTGTGGATAATACGGAGATGTCTCTTAGAAGCACGAATCAGGAAAAGCACGGCATAGATCTTTCTACTCAGACTCAGACTATAATGAATCAGCAGCTTAAGATTAATGTGGCTTCGGATCAGCTGGAAGCTTTTGAAAGCTTTACTAACATTTAGACCTTAAGAGAAAGGCTTGCCCGTAAGAAGATCATAAGCGCAGATTTCCTGGATATGGAAAGTGGATGGTTTCGTGCCCAGTACATCACTGCAGATGCCACTTTGGATGGAATTCCCAATGTAATAATCTATGTAACAAGAAATATTAATGAAGAGAAGCAAAAAGAGGAGCAGCTCATCCAAATATCAAGGACGGATGAACTGACAAGGCTCAATAATCGAAGGTCTTATGAAGAAGACCTCCTGGAACACAGAAGTAAAGCCTTGGCACCGAATCTGGCGGTATTTTCCGCAGACGTAAATGGCCTTAAGAAAGTAAATGATACAAAGGGACATATAGCAGGAGATGAGCTTATCAAAGGGGCGGCTGATTGCCTCTCATCTGCCATAGGAAGCTTTGGAAGAGTCTACAGAACCGGTGGCGATGAATTCATAGCCATAGTCAGCTGCGACGATCCCGAGGGCCTTAGAAAAGAGATATTGGAAAAAACCGCGCTCTGGAAGGGAAATTACTCCGAGAAAGTCACTGTGTCCGTTGGCTACGCAGCCCATAAAGATAACCCCAAAGCCTCCATCGATGAACTGGAACAGATGGCAGACAGAGATATGTACGCAGAAAAGAAACGCTTCTATCTGGAAAGTGGATTGGACAGAAGAAAATAAAGCAATCGCGCTCGGCGCAAGGATGTCGCAAGCGACATCCTTCAGGTTGTAGACAAAATCAATTAGGCCATAATCCATATCCGCTTTTGAGAATTGTAACCATATCCCGGATATCCATCAATGGACTTTCGCGGCATGTGCGCCCTGCAAGGGCGCGAAGTTTAGTGGGTGGAACTCCCACTTGGAAAGGTGCTAACCACACCGCCAATAGCGAGTCTTGGGTGGGTTATGGTAACATTGACCTGCTAAGCGTAGACAGCAAGGCGATAGGGTCGGATGGCATTAGCCCCGAAATCAAAGATGGCTCAGTGTGTCGACGATGTATGTCGGTCGGAAGACAACACAGCATGAGACGTATTGGTGAGCCTTATGCTGGCACTGCGGGGTCTTAGGTCAGCCATGTCGTACAATGACTTCGCGTCAACAGGGGAGAACCTGTTATCCCCCATATCAGCCCATGAGGCCTAATGAATACGTGGTATGCCAAACAATCAGAAAGGATGGCAAATGGGAAACAGGTAGTCGGATGACTGCATAGTACCTATGAAGGGGAGTAATGTCTCTGGAGGGAAGGCGGTCATGCAAAGTAATATCAAAAGGGAAACATAGGCTACACACAGAGGTAGAACAAGCTATGGAAACAAAACTGGCGAGAATATCAGAGTTATCAGCAGAAAATCCAAACATGGTGTTCAATTCCATTGGACATCTAATCAACGAAGAATTGCTCAAGGAATGTCATGCCGACATGGATGGCAAGAAAGCGGTAGGAATCGATGGGGTCACCAAAGAAGCCTATGGTAGAAATCTTGACGCAAATCTCGAGAATCTTGTAGGAAGACTGAAATCAAAGTCCTACCGTCCAAAACCAGCCAAGCGCATTGAAATTCCGAAGGATAACGGCAAAACACGCCCACTGAATATATACTGCTATGAGGATAAGATTATCCAAGAGGCAGTCAGGCGGCTGCTCGAAGCTGTTTTCGAACCATGCTTCTATGACGAGATGATGGGATTCAGACCTCACAGAGGCTGTCACGATGCCGTTAAACGTCTTGGCAGAATGATTGAAGATGACGATACAAACTGGATTCTGGACGCTGACATTAAAGGGTTCTTTGACCATCTAAACCATGAATGGATCATCAAGTTTGTTGAATCACGAATATCTGACCCCAACGTTATCAGACTTATCAGGAGACTACTCAAGAGCGGAATCATTAAGGATTACTACTTCGAGAGTACCGAGGAAGGTTCGGGGCAGGGAGCAGTATGTTCTCCCATTCTAGCCAACATATATATGCACTATGTGTTGGTGTGGTGGTTCAAGGAAAAGATTCAGCCGCTAATGAAAGGATTCAGCGGACTGGTAGTTTATGCGGATGACTTCGTGGTTTGCTTCCAGTATAAGAGCGAAGCTGAGAGGTTCTATGAACTACTCAAGGCGAGAATGAAGACCTTTGGACTGGACATGGAAGAAAGCAAGACAAGACTTATCGAGTTTGGCAAACATGCAGATGACGACCGGAGAGGTCGAGGGGATAAGAAACCAGAAACTTTTACGTTTCTTGGCTTCACCCATTACTGTTCCAAAAGCAGAAAAGGGAACTTCAGGGTTAAAAGGAAGACTAGCAGAAAGAAATATGCAAAGAAATGTCGAGAACTCAATATAACTATCAGAGATATGCGCAACTGGAGGTTGCAACCAATCTTTGATACAGTGAATCAGATTCTCGTGGGTTACTACCATTATTACGGCATCACTGACAATTTCCATGCAATTGCGTCCATGGAGCGTAAAGTGGAGCGGATGCTCTTTTACTGGCTCAATCGAAGGAGCAATAAGCGCAGCTACATTTGGTCAGGATTTTCCATGCTACTCAAGCAATACCCTATTGTTCGCCCCAAAATCTACGTCAATGTTTACAGTTGACTCTGATGTATTAGCTTTACAAGGAGCCGGATGCGGGAAAGCC
>DFGW01000172.1:3117-8985 GCA_002372465.1 Butyrivibrio sp. UBA3740 | reverse complement strand
GATGATGACGATGATGATGACGACCTGCTTACTACTTCTTTAGACCCGGTGGAAGTAATTGCCAATGCAATTAACTACATAATCAAATTTAAGAATAAAGATAATGCAGGAACTATTACCGGCTATGATACTACTTATGAGTTCATTGGTTGTAAGACTATGAAAAAGGGGGGCAGCGTAGATGTTTCAGTTAAGCCAGGCTATTACCTTAAAGGCAGTAGTGATGTAACCATAACAAGGAATGAGAATGGAACCTACACAGTTAAGCTTAAGGAAGGTTCTTTTGGCGGAATAGATCTTAGAATTCTTAAAGAAGCTATAGAGGATGAAACCGGAAGTGACGTGATCATAGAAAACGAAGATGCTAATGCATCTGATAATAGTGGCAGCGCAGCTTCAGGTATTGTGGTTACAAATGGAAATGATGGAAATGTAGTTCCTGTAGTTGGAGGCACTGTTCCTGCCAAGACTGTAAGTCTGAATCTTTCAGAGATTACTCCTTCCCAGATGAAGGAAGCAATCGTTAATACTATTGCATCAACTCCTGAAGGCGGAGTTCTCAGAATCGAGACTGATTCCGTATCATGCTTCGATGAAGCAATGCTTGAGGCTTTTGAAGCAAATGGAAATATCGACATTGAGCTGATCTTTATGCATAAGGGCCAGAGAATGAGAATCTTTATCCCAAGAGGTACCAATATCCGCACACTTCTTGATGAGAAGGGCTACTGTGGATATTTAAGACTTGCGGAAATTCTTGGCGCCCAGACAATCTAAAAGCAATCAGAAAAGCCGTGAGTATTTCGCGGACCTTTTATCCCATTTTATACAGAACTATTATTGGTGATCGGATAAGGAGAGTTTAGTTTATGAAAAGAGAAAAGTTTTTAAGAATTACATCAGTTATAGCTATGGCTTCTATAGTGGTGTCAATGAACTCTGTTACAGCCTTTGCAGAGGATAACGAGCCACAGGAACAGCAGTCAAATCCGATTGTTGCTAATGGAGAAACAATAACCGTTGAAGATGATGTATTTGTAAATAATAATGAAACCGTCGCAGTAGGTGCTGTAAACAATGGCGAAATCACGGTTGACGGAAATGTTACTTTTGAATCTACACGTGCTGGTTTTGGAGCAGCAGTGGTATGTACTTCTACATCAGTTTCGGAGGTTGGAGGAGGTACAGCCACAATTAATGGAGATATTAAATCCAATGCAGATGGAGTAAATGCTTATGGAGATTCAAGTGTTACTGTAAATGGGAATATAACTGCCGGTGCTAAAAGTAAAGCAATTGATGTGTCAGAAAACTCCAATGTGGTTCTTAATGGCAGTATTACAGAAGGGGAAAAAGGCGTAGTTGCCGCAGATTATTCTGCAGTGACAGTTAAAAATGATATAAATGCCACAGCCATCGGAGTTAGTGCTTACGATTCACTGGTTACTGTTGATGGCAATATTTCCGGTTGCGATCAGGGTATCAGTATGGAAGAGGGAACGGTAAAGGTAGGAGGAAATGTTACTGCAGACACTGTCGGTGCAGTTATTCACCTGGGTGGAAAGCTTGTTGTAAACGGCAATCTTTATGGTGAAGGTTGTGGGTTGGGATTGGATATGACCAGTAATCCTGATGGTTCACAATATACTGCAGTTGTTGGTGATACGTTAGAAGTAAAAGATGGTGGTTATGCAATATATGTAGGATTACCTTCTGTAAGACCGGTTCCTGAACCTGATGAAGATGATGACGAAGAATTAGATGATGAAGATACAGATGATGAGCCTGAAGATCCTGACACCAGAACCTGGAGTGCTCCAACCCTTGTTGTATTTAAGATAAAAGCACAGGATGAGGATCATATCGTTCAAGCAGAGCAAGGGTCCGGTCCAAGCCTTGTAGATGCTGAGGAAGCAAAAAATGCAATTAAAAGCGCCATCAATTACATTATGAAGATTGATGACGGTGACAAAGCCATAAAGAGCAACAGTGCCAAAAAAGTTGAAGGCTACAAGACCATGAAAAATGGAAGCAGCGTTACCATTTCTCTTAAATCCGACTACTATCTTCAGGGTAATGACGCTGTAAAGATTACACGTAATTCTGATGGAACTTATACAGTTACTTTAAATAGTGCGTTTGGTGGCATAAGACTTTGGGTGATCAGAAAGGCCATAGAAGAGGCAATAGAGGAAAGCCAGCATGAGATCGAAACACCACCTGCTTCAAATATCGTAGTTACCAATGGAAGTGGAGCACTGATCGCTCCTGTAAGTAATGCAGTTGCACCTGCCAGAACAGTAAGCTTCAAGCTCTCTGAGACAACTCCTTCCCAGATGAAGGAGGCAATTGTTAATAATATCGCTACAACTCCCGCAGGTGGAGTCCTCAGAATCGAGACTGATTCCGTATCCTGCTTTGATGAAGCGATGCTTGAGGCATTTGAAGCAAATGGGAATATAGATATTGAGCTGATCTTTATGCATAACGGCCAGAGAATGAGAATCTTTATCCCAAGAGGCACCAACATCCGCACACTTCTTGATGAGAAGGGCTACTGTGGATACTTAAGACTTGCAGGAATTCTTGGGGCTCAGACTATCTAAAATACTGCAATAGAGAACGGCCCGAGATCATATCCCGGGCCGTTTTGCGAACTATATAAAATGTTATTTGGTTTAATGCTTTATTCCATTCTCGTCTAGAAGTTTGTTAAGGCGTGAAATTTCATCGGTTAGGGTGATTACTTTTGTGTTGGCAGTTTCGAGCTGTTCATTGGCAGTATCAAGCTGTTCGTTGGCAGTATCAAGCTGTTCTTGAAGTTCATCTATCATGTATTTTACTGTGTTCCTATCCATGATCTGAAGCTCTTTTGAGAACATATCCATCACTCCTTCTATATTCCTGCACAGGTCATATAGGTGCGAATAAAGGGGCTTGAATTCCGGATAACGACTGATGAGCTCTATGATCCACTTAGGCTCGTCACATCCCAGGAAAGTAAGCCATGCATCCAGTTTGCTATTTATACCTTCATTATGTAGCTTGTTTAAGAAAATATCAACGGGGACAAAGATAAAATTTTGGAGAAGATTCAGGCTAATTCCTGTGTTTGAAGACTCACTGAAATAGTGAAGGAAGCTGTCAGGATACTTGTGGAATATCTGAGGGCTCTTCTCGATAAATACTATGGTGTATACCGGGGCCAGATCTTTATATGAGAAAGCCTCTTTGCGCTCGTCACGTACGCGCTTGTATTGTCGAAGCAAAAGATCTGCTGAGTAGCATGAAACTCTTTCGCCCGGGAAAGCATAACCTATCTTCTGAACTTCAATATTGGCTATTGTTCCATCTTCGAGCTCGACAACAATATCAGTTATTACAAGAGACATTTCATCTCCAAGCCTTTCGCTATCGTTAGGAAGAACTGCCTTTACGGTTACTTTTCTTGAGAGAAGTTCACTTAGAAGTGATGAAAGCCTCTCAGGGGTATGCTCAGGGTTAAGGAGTTCTTTAAAAGGACTGTCATATAGCATTTTGACTCCGCGTGCTCCTGTACAAATACCAAGAAACAGTTCCTGACGAATTTTGCTCCAATTATTGAAGTCTGTAAGAAGGCGGGTAGATTTATTGATATCGGCTATAATCGCCGATCTGTCCCTGATCATTGGGAAATGATCCTTTAGTGTTGTGTGTTCAATTTGCATACTAATACCTCTTTTCTTAATACTATTCAAATACTGTATTGTGGGATTGATGGCGATGGCCACGAATCTGATGGTTCATAGAAGTTGAACCGCGAAAGCTAATATAACACAGAGGTATTCGAACAGGCAACGAACAGTTTCTTAAGAATAGAGTCGAAATTCCTTAAGAATTTCTTAAGGATGAAGGCGCATATAGAAACAGAAAAAGTGGCGCTTTAACTAAAATGCTCAGATGAATTTCTGACATTATTACCATGGAAAGTGCCGCGCAAAAAGCCGAAATAATATTACGAGAATGTTATTTGTTATCAGCAGTTTAGTTTCGAAAGAAAAGAGGAAGATTATGCGTAAACCTGTTTTTGTCAAAATAGCATCCGCTATAAGCGTTTGTTCTTTGCTAGCCTCAACCAGCTCTATTACAGTCTATGCGGAGGAGCCTGAGCCTACTCCAGCTGTTAATAATACTATCATTTATGCGGATGAAGGTGATACGGAAGTACATAATGGGGATATAAAAAAAGATGGTCTCCCCGAAGAAGGAATTTATTATGGAGTAGCTGTTGACAATGGTGGAAATATTACTGTTAACGGCAAAGTTGAGTTTATTTCCGAGACAAACAATCAAGGCGCAGCTGTTTACGCTCAAAATTCAAATTCTGAAACTCCTCCCAGCTACATATATATTAAGAAGGACGTATCTTCTACAGATTCTGATGTGGTAATTGCAGAAGATAATGCGATCGTTGAAATAGGAGGTAGTGTTACTGCTCCTGAATATACTACTAATGTAGGAATTATAGCTAAAGATAATGCTACGGTCACAGTTGAAGGAGATGTTATAGGAAACCAAGCTGTAGAAGTAAATGATACTGCTACTGTCAATGTGGGCGGCGACATTAACGGAAGTGCCATGATTCAAGGTGGGACAGTGAAGGTAAAAGGAGATGTTTCGAATGGAATTGTTATGGGGTTCGAGCCTGGAAAAGAGCAAGGTAGTGTTGTGATAGGGAATATGACTTATAACATAGTAATATTTACGCCTGATGAAACATACACAGACGTTGCTCCTCAAATTGTGGTATATGAGATTGAAGATCCTGAAATAACGGTTTTCACTCAAGAAGAAGGCCTGCCGTCTACTGAATACGAGCAGGCAGTAGCGGAGTCCGTTTGTAATGCAATCCAGTACATTATTCATATCAAAGGGAATGGTTACACACTTGAAGGAGCTGGGAGTGCCACCGGCTACAACGAAGTGGAATATAAGACCATGACCAAGCAGCAGGAGATATCCATTACTGTTGATTCCGATCATTACCTTAATGGCAATCAGGCAGTCTCAGTGGTTCAGGACCCTGATAATCCAAGAAAATACAAAGTGACTCTGAACAGCTACTTTGGAGGGATAGACCTCAGAGTACTGAAAAAAGCCATCGAAGATGCTACAGGCGGAGATGTGGAGATAGAAGATCAGGGCAGCTCAGAGGCAGAAGAGACAGTTCCTCAGATGCCGATCAAGGTGACTAACGGATATAAGGCGGAAGTGGCTAATGCAGATGGCGCTGTACAGCCTGCAAGGACTCTTACGCTCAATATGGCTCAGATAAGCCCTGCAGATATGAAAGCAGCCATTCTTAAGGCCATCAGAGAAACTCCTTCAGGAGGAGTCTTAAGGATTGAAACAGACATGATAGCATGCTTCGACAGGGAGATCATGGAAGCCTTTGATGAAAGAGGCGACATAGATATAGAGCTGATCTTCCCCAATGAAGGGAAAAAAGTTCGTGTCTTTATCCCACGTGGTGTTAACATTGAGATCCTTCTTGATGAAAAAGGATACTGTGGGTTCCTAAGACTCGCCAGTATCCTTGGTGTAGTAGTATATGATACGACAGTTTACAATCCCTTGGATGTAGTAACTGTATCAGACTGATATTACTTTCCTGGTCCAGGAGATATAACGGTCCCAAAACCAAAGAGTAAAAAGTCCTTGCCATACGCAAAAGAGTGTGCTATAGTTATATAGCTGTTGCAAAACAGTAATCGTGAACACTTTTATGTCAGGTACGTAAAGTACTGACAACGTCTGTCGGAAACAGATGAAGTATTGAAGATATAGTGAGGTGAGAAAGAAATGAGACAGGACATTCAGCCAGAATTC
>DFGW01000172.1:0-2986 GCA_002372465.1 Butyrivibrio sp. UBA3740 | reverse complement strand
GAAATCTGCTCAAAGTGCCATCCATTCTACACAGGCCAGCAGAAGGCTACAGCTGCTCGTGGACGTATTGATAAGTTCAACAAGAAGTACGGCATGGACAACAAGTAATTTTAGATTGGAAATGACAAGTAGGAGGTTGAGGCAAGTAGCCTCGACCTCTTTTTCTTTATCCCGGCAAATGCCGGATTTCTAACAATTACAGGCGGTATTACAAGATGAAAAGACGTAAGAGAAAGATAAGGCATTACTCAGGAATAGGCGGACAGGCCGTTCTTGAGGGAGTAATGATGAAGAATAAGGACATGTACGCTGTGGCGGTCCGTAAGCCTGACGGCGAGGTTGCTGTTGAGGTGGATGAATACCACGGAATTGCCTATGGAAGCAAGCTCCTTAACATTCCTTTCATAAGGGGCGTTTTTGTATTCCTTGATTCCCTTATTCTGGGGCTTAAGTCCCTTAACTATTCATCTTCTTTCTATGAGGAGACCAAGGAAAAGCCAAGTAAGCTGGACGAGGGCATCGATCAGGTATCAAACGGACACGAGGATACCTTCCTTATGGTGTTTACCACACTTTTGTCCTTTGCCTTTGCAATAGCTCTTTTCATGATCCTTCCATACGCAGTTTCTGAGGTGATTGCCAAGTACGCCAGGAATGAGTCCCTGGTGGCTATCATTGAGGGCGTAATAAGGATAACAGTATTTATTCTATATATCCTTCTTATATCTCTGATAAAAGATATCAGAAGGCTCTTCATGTATCACGGAGCAGAGCATAAGTGCATCAACTGTATTGAGAAGGGAAGACCACTTACAGTAGCCAATGTTAAGAAGAGCTCCAGACTTCACAAGAGATGCGGAAGCAGCTTTATTCTCTTCGTAATGCTCATAAGTATCGTCCTTTTCTTCTTTATCAGGATCGATTCCTATGTGTGGCGCGTGGTGATAAGACTTCTTCTCATCCCGGTTATTTCGGGGATTTCCTATGAGATCATAAGACTTGCGGGAAGATCGGACTTTTTCCTTATCAAGTGGATCTCAGCTCCCGGATTATGGCTTCAGAGGCTCACCACCAAGGAGCCTGACGAGGATATGATCGAGGTTGCCATCAAGTCTGTAGAGGCTGTGTTTGACTGGAAAGAATTCCTTCAGGATTCCTTCGGCTATGAGATCGATAACAGCTGGCTTGAGGAAGAGGAAAATGAAGTATAAAGAATGTTTTGAAAAAGGAACAGGAATATTAGAGAGAGCCGGAATTGCAGAAGCTAAGCTTGATGCCCGGCTCCTTTTGGAATACGTATGTGACACCGATTACAGCGCTCTTATCGCCCATCCGGACAGAGAGCTGACAGAAAAAGAGCTTTCGGCCTACGAAGGGTTTATCGACAGAAGAGCAAAAAGGGAGCCTGTGGCCTATATCATTGGCTACTGGGAGTTCATGGGGCTTAAGTTTAAGGTCACAAAGGACGTGCTTATCCCGGAACAGGACAGCGAGTTTTTGGCAGAAGAGGCTCTTCGCCATATGGAGGACGGCTTCAAGGTGCTGGATCTTTGCACCGGGTCAGGTTGCATCGGTCTTACTATTCTTAACTTTACCAATTACACCACAGCTGTATGCACCGATATTTCTAAGGAGGCTCTTACCATAGCAGGTGAGAATGCCAAAAGGCTGGGACTGACGGACCGTGTGGAATTTATTCACACGGATCTTTTCCCGGAGCATCTTGAGCCAAAGGCTGACATCATAGTATCCAATCCGCCTTATATCAAAACGCCTGTTATTGAAACTCTGGCCCCTGAGGTTAAGGACTTTGAACCACGTCTTGCCCTTGACGGAGATGAGGATGGACTTACCTTCTACAGGCGCATAATCAATAAGGCCCCTGACTATCTGTTTACCAGCGGATATCTGATCATGGAGATAGGCTATGATCAGGCAGATGAGGTAAAAGAGCTTTTGGAGAAGGCCGGCTACTACCACGACATAGAGGTGGTAAAGGATTTTTCCGGCAATGACAGAGTAGTGAAGGCTTGCTTCTATTAGCGGAGTATGGTTTGAAACATAGAAACTATACAAGGCAAAAAAGGAGCTAAATATGTTTGACAAATTAGAAGATTTAATCCGAAGATATGAAGATATAACCATGATGCTGGGGGACCCTTCAGTGGTGTCAGATCAGGAGCGCTTTAAATCCCTGATGAAGGAGCAAAAGAACCTTGAGCCCCTGGTAGAGTGCTACAGCAGGTACAAAAAGTGCAAGGAGACAATTGAAGAGAGCCTTCTTATGCTTGACGAAGAGAGCGACCCCGAAATGAAGGAGATGCTAAGAGAAGAGCTCTCCGACGCCAAGGGACGGATCCCGGAACTGGAAGAGCAGCTTAAGATTCTTTTGCTGCCCAAGGATCCCAATGATGAAAAGAACGTTATCGTTGAGATCAGGGCCGGCGTAGGCGGAGATGAGGCGGCGCTTTTTGCTGCCGATATGTACAGAGTCTACACAAGGTACGCTGAGAGACAGGCCTGGCGTGTAGAGACCATGAGCGTAGAGGATATCGGTATCGGTGGTATCAAGACCGTCAGCTTTATGATCAAGGGTAACGGGGCCTATTCAAGGCTTAAATATGAGAGCGGAGTCCACAGAGTTCAGAGGATACCTGCCACTGAATCAGGTGGAAGGATTCATACTTCAGCCATAACAGTTGCTATTATGCCCGAGGTTGAGGACGTGGAAGTTGATATCGATATGAACGACTGCAAGTTCGATGTGTTCAGGGCATCAGGAAACGGCGGACAGTGTGTAAATACCACTGACTCAGCTGTAAGACTTACCCATCTTCCCACAGGAATCGTTATTTCCTGTCAGGATGAGAAGAGCCAGCAGCAGAATAAAGCCAAAGCGCTCAAGGTCCTTAGGGCCAAGCTCTATGAGATGGAATGCGAAAGACAGCACAATAACGAGGCTGAGCTTAGAAGGAGCCAGGTTGGT
>DFGW01000207.1 GCA_002372465.1 Butyrivibrio sp. UBA3740 | reverse complement strand
TCCACATGCCGTTGTACTCCACCAGGATACGCTCCGGGTTGTACTTGGCGTCAAGCTTCATCAAAGCCTCGGGGGTGAAATTCTCCTCATCCTCGATAAGCTCAAGAACAGTATTGGTGTTCTTAAGGAGCTTCTCTTCATAATCATTCTCACCCTCTTCACACACGATAAGAAGGGTCTTGCCCTTGGTGCGGAAGTAGGGTTGAGCTATTGTATAGCGGAAAAAGTCTGTCTTCCCCGCATCCAAAAAACCATTAATAATATATACGGGTTTCATCAATTCGGTTCCCTCATTGATGATCTCGCATGCCCATGAAAGTCGTCTTCGGCGAAGGGCATGCTCACATCTGAATCATTTTCTCACGTCCTCAGCAGCAAAGTGCTTCGGACTGCAATTAGCACTACAATAATCAGGAAAGTAATTCGGTTCCTCACAGTCTTCTGAACAATTTCTGCAGATTGTCCTCGTTAAGCGCTGAGCCGATAACGCAGAACTTACCTGTAACATCCGCTGCGCCATCTCTTACGTCAGACTCGCCGGGAACATAGTCAAATTCGATCCACGCGCCGTCTACTGAAGGAACAACGCCCTTTGTACGAAGAACGATTCCGTAGGTCTCCTCATCCTCAAGCCTTGCAAGCATACCTTCGATCTCTTCCTTAGTATACTTAAGAGGAGTCTCCATACCCCAACTCATGAAGATATCATCAGCGTCGTGATGATTATGCTCATGTTCATGGTCGTGATCATGCTCATCATGCTCATCGTGATCGTGGTCATGCTCATCGTGGTGATGATGCTCGTGCTCATGTTCGTGCTCGTGCTCGTCGTGGTCGTGGTCATGGTGATGATGGTGGCACTCGCACTCTTCATCATCGCACTCTCCGTCGGGATGAGCGCTGTAGATTACTGATCCATCCTCGGCAACAGTCTTGTGGCTGCCGTGATCATGATGGTGATGATGGTGGTGCTCATGCTCCTGCTCCATTACCATCTTAAGAAGCTCTGCCTCCAGGTCGTTGTTGCCCTCGAAGGTGTCCAAAATCTCTTTTCCTGTGATCTGATCAAGAGGAGTAGTGATGATGGTAGCCTTGGCGTTGTGCTGTCTGATAAGCTCAACAGCTGTCTCGATCTTGGCCTGATCTGCCTTGTCAGTTCTTGTAAGGATAATAGTTCCGGCGTTCTCAATCTGGTTAATGAAGAACTCACCGAAATTCTTGATGTAAACCTTTGCCTTTGATACGTCAACAACAGTAACTGCGCTGTTAAGCTCCATGTTGTCATCACCGTCGGCAATGTTCTGGATGGCTCTCATAACATCAGAGAGTTTACCAACACCTGATGGCTCGATGAGGATTCTCTCAGGTGCGTACTGTTCCATAACCTGCTTAAGGGAAGTCTCGAAATCGCCCACCAATGAACAACAGATGCAGCCTGAGTTCATCTCAGTGATCTCGATGCCGGACTCCTTAAGGAAGCCACCGTCGATACCGATCTCTCCAAATTCATTTTCAATAAGAACGACTTTGGTTCCGGCGAGAGCCTCCTTCAAAAGCTTCTTGATCAAAGTTGTCTTACCGGCTCCAAGAAAGCCTGATATAATGTCAATTTTCGTCATTTCATCTCCAATCTGCACAGTCATCTGTGCTATATCCACTACAACACATATATTCTATGCACATGGATAAGGAATGTCAAGGAAGCCCATAGCCATGGGTTCCGAGGCTTTCTCAGCCTTCTGCGCCATTTCCGGCATTATCATTCTCAGGTCTGTTCCCATCGCCGTGATCACCAGTCTCTGTTGTCTGATTGTTTCCTTCTATATCAATAGCCTCCTTGCCTACGGTGCTAAATTCTTCTTTATCTTCAGCTTCAGTTTCAGCAGAAGGTTCTCCGGTTTCAGCAGATACTCCGGAAGAAGGCTGAATAGTAGTCCCGGTATTGCTGTTAGCAGAGCTTCCTGCATCAGTCCCGGCAAAGTTATCGGAGGTCCTTTCAGCTTTACCAGCACCACCGGCGCTTTGGTTTCCAGTCTCGTCAGCACCGCCTGTGCTTTCGCTTCCAGACTCATGCGTATCACCGGCACTTCCGCTTTCGATGGGTCCCTCAAACAAAATGCTGTCATCTGTCAGTCCCTCAAAGAGATTCATATTTCCCATGGGTGCCATCATATGCGATGCTGAAGGGTCGATGGAAGATCCGCTTTCGCTTGTCGGTTTAAGGGTTGTCTTATGGTTGTATTTCTCATAGCCCTCTTTAAAGGTTATGTTTGCACCCACCACCTGTCCGTGAACCATTCCACAGCCGGTCGCATACCCCATAAGCGTTCCTTCCTTGATGGTACAGGTGAGCTTTGTGGAGGTCTGCTTTTTAGGATTCTTACCTCTGGCTACTGCCTGGGCGTAGGTAGATGCTCTCTCCACATGCCAGGAGTTGGTGCCCTTGAACCTTGCTCCACACTGGGAGCACTTATATTCGTATACGCTTTCCCCGTTTTCTGAATTGCCGGTGGAATTCTGCTCGACAATGACGCCGGCTGTATCATAGGTATAGTAAACTGTTGTGGTATAGCAATCTCCCGTATGCTTATGATTATAAGCTTCGGTGTAACAGCCGCCCCGTCTGTCTTCGGGAACATATTCCTCATCACATTCCGTGCCGCTTCCATCCACATGGTAATGGCAGATGTACTCTACCTTTCCGGGAACATCTTCGTTATCCAGAATGATGGTTGTAGGAATAGAAATAATAGCTTCTGCAATCTCTGCAAATTTGGCATCCTCTCTGATTACGACGTTTTTTGTGAGCAATGCGGATGCCAGTAATCTCTTGCCATTACTCACACGTCGAAAAACCTGTGAAAGAGTATCATTGATAGTTGCATGCTCTTTGTCCAGATATTTTATCAGTTCATCGAAGTCGCCCTTAACCTCCTGGTTCATGGTATCAAACCTATTGTTGATGTTGGTATTCACACCATTGATGCTGGTGTTGACGCCATTGATGCTGGTATTCACGCCATTGATACTGGTGTTAACGCCGGAAATGCTGCTGTTGACTCCGCTGATGCTGTCATTGACTCCGCTAATGCCGGCCTTTACTCCCCCAAGGCTGTCATTGACACCGCTAATACCCTGATTTACTCCGCCGATGCTCTGGTTTACTTCGTCAATTCCGGTGTTGACGCCATCTATGCCGGAGCTTAGCTTCTTTTCCATCTCATCCATGCTGGAGTTCATCTTTGCAAGAATGTCTGTAAGCTCCTTATCGAGCTTGTTGATATCAGCCTTGAAATCATCGATGGCTCCGTTGTTCTGCTCAGACATTTTCTTTTCAGACTCGGTCAGCTTAGCAAGAAGTTCCTTGTATTTCTTTTCCATGTCTGATGAAAGCGCGCTGTTACCGTTATCAATCTTCTCAGCAAGTCCCTTGTTTCCGTTGTCTACCTTCTCTGAAAGATCCTTGTTTCCGTTGTCAATCTTCTCAATGAGCACTTTGTTTCCATTGTCGATCTTCTCTGAGAGCTCTTTGTTCATGCTGTCAACCTTCTCGGAAAGCTCTTTGTTTCCGCTGCCGTTCTTCTCAGAAATCTCCTTGTATCCGCTTTCGATTTTCTCAAAGATGCTTTCTCTACTCTCCGAAAGCTCTTTTGTGACAGACTCATTGCTGTTTGAAATTTCTTTTGTAACAGAATCCTTACTGTCTGAAATCTTATTTGTGATTGTCTCTCTGCTGTCCGAAATCTCTTTTGAAACTGACTCATTGCTCTCAGACAACTCCTTGGAAAGCTTCTCGTTTCCTTCTTTTATCTCTTTTGAAAGAGTTGAGTTTCCCTTGCCGATCAGCTCTTCCAGCTCCTCGATAAGTCCCCTGATTTCCTCCTGAGCCTTTGACTGCTGGCTCTTTATCAGGTCAAGCTCGCCCTCAAGCTTTGCCAGCATTTCAGCCCTGTCCTTGCTGCCATCCTGACCTTCCTTCTCAATGGTCTCCTTGAGCCTTTCCACCTCTGACTTGGTGTTTGTGATGGTCTCATGGAGAGTTGTCAGGTTATTGCCAAGCCCTGTCACCTTCTCATTTACGTTGTTGGTGATCTTCTCTGTATTTTTCTCTCTCTCAAGAGTGCTGTCCTTGCCGGCCTTCTCGTAATAAGAGCTGATGGAATCCTTACTGTCAGTGATGGATTTATCAAGACCGTCAAGGTAATCCGAAAGCTCATCAAGCTTCTCAATTGTCTTTTCGTTATTCGCGCGCTCACTCTCTTCCAGCTCCTCCCTGGCTGTTGCCGTGACCACAGGGGTACTGAAATAGATCAGTCCTCCGCACAGGATCATGGCGATGACCACCGCGATTGCCACCACAAAGGTGTCATGCCTTCTAAGCTTCCTCAAAAGAAGCTTCACCGAATTGTTCTGTTTTGCCCACTTTTCTTTTAAATTCATTTTTACCTTTTTCTTCTCCCTTTCATGTTGTCGTTTGTGCAGCAGGGCAGCAATAGACACAGGAAAAGAACTATTGGCGCTCCGCCACGTTGTTTGGTTACATATTTTAAAAAAATGGAATGTTCATCATCTGATGGGAAGACTCCCGTGATGACGGCCGGCAGAATACCGACGAAAATTTATTATACATAAGTCAAAAGAAAATGCAAGAGAAAAATATAAAAAATAAAAACATGCCAGAGGCGCTGAGCCTAAGGCATGCTTAAAAACATTATTTTATTTCCTCATACAGGCTGTCAAAGATCCAGCCCTTGATAACGTAGATGTCGTGCTCATCATCCTCGCGGAAGGCAATGTAATCTCCGATATCACCTGAGTAATATTTCTCGTCGTCCCAGGCGGTAAAGAGCTTTACAGCCCTTTCAAGAGGACGTGCGAAAATGGTTGAGTCGCCTTCGCTAAGGGCAGCATGGGCGTATGACATGACATGTTTCTTTTCCCTGGTCTGCGTGTTGATGATGGAGGGTTCATACTCGAAGGTTCTGTCATAAGGCTCATCCAGGGGCTTATAGCTCTTTTCAAACTTCTCCTTCCAGATGGGGTAGACCTCGCCCTCGATTCCGATCATCATATAGATGTCCTCGGCTATAGTGACGGTAACATCACCTTCCAGAGTTCTGATATCAACTGTGGTGCCAACAGGGTAAACATCGGAAAGACGCACGTAGCCCACTGTCTGATTTCTTTTCCTGTAATGCTTCATGCCAGCAGGGTCAAGGACAGTTTTCCTGGCATAGAGGACCTCATACTTGTCGAAGTAATCCATCATACGCTGCCGAAGAACATGGTCGGCTTTGGTGGGTATCCTGTCCCCGACACGTCGCAATTTTGCCATATCCAAGGCTTTGCCTACGCGTCGCTTTTTAACCCCGGTGCCATCCTCTTCCAACGAAATTCCCTCAAGCTTTTCAGGCCTTATGCTTCCTCCGGCCTTATAGATGTGTCCGCCTCCACCGCCGATTCCCTCTGCCAGAAAAGCAGCCAGTTCGTTGGCATGGACCTCCTTGTCGCAGCTTCTTACGGAAAACTTTATCTCCTCGGGGCTCTCATAATAAGCAAGGCACACATCAACTCCGGCAGTTTCCAGAGAAAAATCGCTCATGACGCCCAGAATATTGGGGTCGCAGGGCCTTGCCTGAATGATCAGGTATTTGTGTTCCTTGAAGTACTCATTGTTAAGAATCGCCTCTCCGGTGATGGACAGCTCCTCCAGGGAAATATTGGAGTTACTCATCTTGGTGACCAGAGCTTTGTTATAAAAAAGCGCATCCAGCATATCTCTGTCCAGCGGATGTGACACCTCGGAAAGCCTTCCGGTGTCGGTGTACAGGCCATAGAAAAGAGCTGTGGAGAGCTTTTTCTCTTTCCTGATATCGATGCCCTCTGCAATCATCATGTCCCACATAATTGTGGCGCAGCTCCCGACTCCGCTTCTGATCTCCGAAAGCTTTGGCACTTCTCCGCTTATCTGGTGGTGGTCAACAGTTGCCACGTGCCTGGCCTTGGTGGTGGTGACATTTCTCTGACCATACTGGCAGTCCACTGTGATCAGAAGCTCCGGCTCTCTATCGAAGTCAGGCTCGTAGCTTACGGGAATCCCCAGCTTCTTGCACATGATGACCAGATTGCTCTTCTGGATCTTGTTCCTGCCACGGTAGATAAACTCAGGATTTTTGCCCATCCTGGTAAGATAAAAGTGCATAGCAAATCCAGATGCAAGTGCGTCTGCATCTGGATTGTCATGGCATTGAATTACTATGTCGTTGTATTTCAGAAGTTCTTTAAGCTTCATCTTGCCTCCAACCTTCCTGTCCGGCGAAAGCTCTTTTGCCCAAAGATCAAACCTCTACCTTGGGAAGCTTGTCGAATGACTTCTGGAGCTCTTCGTCTGTAGGAACGTAATCAGTCATCTCCCTATCATTATACTTCTGATAAGCAACCATGTCGAAGTATCCTGTTCCGGTAAGACCAAATACGATGTTCTTCTCCTCGCCTGTCTCCTTGCACTTCATTGCCTCGTCGATGGCTACGCGGATGGCATGGCTGGACTCAGGAGCAGGAAGAATTCCCTCAACTCTTGCAAACATCTCAGCAGCCTCAAATACTGAAGTCTGTTCAACGCTTCTTGCTGTAAGGATTCCCTGATCATAAAGCTCGGAAACCACAGAGCTCATGCCGTGATAGCGAAGTCCGCCGGCGTGGTTTGCTGAAGGAATAAAGCCACTTCCAAGGGTGTACATCTTGGCAAGAGGGCAAACCTTTCCGGTATCGCAGAAGTCGTAAGCATACTTTCCTCTTGTAAGGCTGGGGCAGGATGCAGGCTCAACAGCAATGATCTCGTACTGGTTCTCACCGCGAAGAATCTCTCCTGCAAAGGGAGAAATAAGTCCGCCAAGGTTAGATCCGCCGCCTGCGCAGCCGATGATCATGTCAGCCTTGATGCCGTACTTATCAAGAGCAGCCTTGGTCTCAAGACCGATAACTGACTGATGAAGAAGTACCTGAGAAAGAACAGAGCCAAGAACATAGCGATAGCCTTCCTGGGATGTGGCAGCCTCAACAGCCTCAGAAATTGCACAGCCAAGGCTTCCTGTTGTTCCGGGGAACTCAGCATTGATCCTGCGACCAACCTCAGTCTCCATGGAAGGAGAAGGTGTTACCTTTGCTCCGTAGGTACGCATAACCTCACGTCTGAAAGGCTTCTGCTCATAAGAAAC
>DFGW01000135.1 GCA_002372465.1 Butyrivibrio sp. UBA3740 | reverse complement strand
ATGTCCTCTCCCACAGGAAGAACTATGATTCCTCCCGGGTGCTGACCTGTACCACGTCTTATTCCGGTACAGCCCTGAACTATCCTGTTGATCTCGCTCTTTCTCTTGCTCTGACCTATTCCGTCATAGTACTTTTTAACAAAGCCATAGGCAGTCTTATCCGCAAGGGAAGCAATGGTTCCGGCTCTGAAGGTCTGTCCGTAACCAAAGATAACCTCTGTATATTTGTGGGCCTTGGACTGATACTCACCGGAGAAGTTAAGGTCGATATCAGGCTCCTTGTCTCCCTTGAATCCAAGGAAAGTCTCGAAAGGAATATCAAAGCCATCCTTGTAGAGCTTGGTTCCGCACTTGGGGCACATCTTGTCAGGCATATCACAGCCTGAGTTTCCACCAAAGGCCAAGACCTCCGGAGAATCAAAATCACTGTACTTACAGTTAGGGCACACGTAGTGCGGACTAAGAGAGTTAACCTCCGTAATACCTGAAGTAAAGGCAACAAAAGAAGATCCAACGGAACCTCTGGAGCCAACCAGATATCCGTCCTCATTGGACTTCCAAACCAGCTTCTGGGCAATGATGTACATAACCGCGAAACCGTTCTTGATAATTGAATTAAGCTCTCTCTCAAGACGCTCTTTTACTATCTCAGGGAGTTTCTCACCGTAGATCTCATGTGCCTTGTCATAGCAGATCTTGGTCAGGATCTCATCAGAATTCTCAATGACAGGGGGGCACTTGTCAGGACGAACCGGCGATATGGATTCACACATATCAAGGATGCGTCTGGTATTATCAATGACTATCTCTTTTGCCTTGTCGCCCCCAAGATAATCAAACTCTGCCATCATCTCGTCTGTGGTCCTAAGGAAAAGAGGTGCCGGCTCCTCGTCATTCATTCCCTTGCCGGCCATTATGATGGTCCTGTATATCTCGTCCTCAGGGTTTAAGAAATGAGCGTCACAGGTGGCAACTACAGGCTTGTTAAACTGCTCACCAAGGCGCACGATTTCTTTATTTATCTCACGGATATCATCATCGGAATTAATATCCTCATATCTCTCAGAGTCAACCATGAAGTGGTTGTTGGCCACAGGCTGGATCTCCAGATAGTCGTAGAAATCCACAAGCCTTGCAATCTCCTCTGGTGGTCTTCCCTCCACAACAGCTCCGTAAAGCTCACCTGCGCAGCAGGCACTACCCACTATAAGTCCCTCTCTGTACTTGATAAGTTCGCTCTTAGGGATAAGAGGGAATCTTCTGAAGTAATCAATATGGGACTTGCTGATAAGGGTGTAGAGATTGACTCTTCCAAGAGTGTTCTTAGCCAGGATGATGCAGTGGTTAGGACGAAGATGTCTTATCATCTCAGGAGTAGGCTTACCAAGTATATTAACCTGTGTAAGGTCCTCTGCCCCCTGTTCCTTCAGCATCGGAACAAATTTGTTGAAGATAAGGGCAGTACACTCCGCATCATCAACAGCCCTGTGGTGGTGTCCAAGAACTATGTTAAGGGTCTTGGCTACAGCATCCAGGGTATGCTTTGCCTGCAGGGGGAAGAAATACCTTGAAAGCCACAGCGTATCTACAGTGGTGTAGTCCGCAGGTATACCCAGTTCCTCGCAGTTCTGGTTGATGAAGCTGATGTCGAAGGCTACGTTATGTCCGACTAAAACCGCATCCTTACAAAACTCCACAAACTTAGGGACAATGACTTCCCTGGTTGGAGCATCCATTACCATCTCATCTGTTATGCTGGTAAGCTTCTCAATCCTGTAGGGGATCGGAACCTTGGGATTTATAAACTCGGAGAATCTGTCTATGATCTCTCCGTTTCTTATCTTGACTGCACCGATCTCGATGATCTTATTCTTGATAGGTGAAAAGCCCGTTGTCTCAATATCAAATACTACAAAGGTTGTATCATCCAGCTTCTGGCCCTTATCATTTACAACAATCTCTTTAAGGTCATCCACAACGTAGGCTTCTACGCCCAGTATCAGCTTAAAGAAATCCTGGCGATCTATAGGGGGCTCTCCTGCCTCCTTACGTCTGCTCTTTTCTGCGCTGTACAGATCCTCCCATACGTGGTTGGCATCAGTAAGAGCCTGGACAACGCCGTGATCGGTAATGGCGATACCGGGCATTCCCCACTTGTAGGCCTGCTTAACAATATCCTTAACCTCTGATACGCCATCCATGTCACTCATCTTGGTATGGCAGTGGAGCTCTACCCTCTTAACCTCAGCATTATCCACACGCTTGGTGGTAAAGTCAGGGATCTTCTTCACTCCCACCACAGACTGGATGGAGAGCTCATGGTCAAACTTATCAATGGCAGCAATACCCTTTATCTTGACGAATGCTCCCATCTTGATGTCCTTGGTGATGGCAGGAACATCCTCAGTATTTACAAACATCTTAACTGCGATGGAATCAGTAAAATCAGTCACAGCAAAGATAAGGATAGTCTTTTCATTTCTGATATCTCTTGAGTCAAACTCAATGATCTTACCGTGGATGGTAACTTCACCCAGCTCTCCCATAAGATCAACAAGCTTCATGGCTTCATCATCAAAGTCGCGGCCAAAGAGAACATCAGGGTTATCGGATCTCTTGTAGCTTCCGCCGAAATCTCTTTTGAAGGGCCCCTTGCCTCCCTTGCCCGGAAGGATAGGTGCATCTGACTTGGAAGTCCTTGGAGCTTCAGAAGCATCCTTCTTCTGTTCAGGAGCCTTACCTGCTGCAGCCTTACCTTCAAAGCCCTTTTCCTTAGCCTCTTTCTTTTGCTGCTTCTCCAGAGCCTTCCCCCGCTCCTTCTCCTCAACCTCCTCCAGCTTCCTTGCCATGCTGGCAGATTCTTCGGAGTAGTCAGGCTCATTTGTTTCCTTCTCCACCTCAATAAATTCAGGGGAAAAGGCAACGGAAAGGCCACATCTTTCGTTGAAGATCTTGGAAAGGACACGGATAAGGTCAGGGGCCTTTTTCTTGCCCACAACGCTGTCTTCGAGCTGCATTACAACGCTGCCCTCATTTGGGTAAAGGAAATTGGCCGTGCGAAAAAGACTATACTCCATATGGTCATAGTCTTTTAGCTCCATCTCTATACTTTCTCTGTAGATATCCAGAAGATTCTCCGGGGTGTATTGTGCCGAAAGGCTGAACTTCTCGTAAATCTTGATGGTTATATCCTGGTCGCCAAATAGCTGCTTCTTGATGCAGCTCTCTGTCTTAACAATATCTGACTTGTCAATAAGCTTGTTACTGGCAATATATATCCTGATAAAATCCTGCTTCCTGGTGGTTGATACCTTTACAACCTCAGTCTGCTCCATGATCTCACTGGTTTCGCGATCAAGCTTCAGCGCAGGAAAAACTTCAAAAAACAACTTCCCCATATTTCCCTCAAAAACCATTAAAACAAAATCCGCCAGGGATTCTCACTAAACTCGAAAAGACCTCGTTAAGTGT
>DFGW01000101.1 GCA_002372465.1 Butyrivibrio sp. UBA3740 | reverse complement strand
AGCGGAGCGAAAGGGATTCGAACCCTTGTGGCGTTGCCGCCAAACGGTTTTCAAGACCGCCTCGTTATGACCGCTTCGATATCGCTCCGAATAAAGCTTATATCCTGCGCAAGTTCAAAAGCACATCTCGCGCAGCGCAAGATTTATATTAACAAAGCCCCGCCGACATGTCAAGCATGTTTTATTACTTTTTTATTATTTTTGTAATATTGAATAAATCTTGACAAGTTTATCTATACAATTATCCATTGAATAGTTGTTCACAACCTTGTCAAACGCGCTTACTCTAAGTCTTTCGGCAAATTCTTTGTCACCCATAACCCTTTCAACAGCTCTTTTTAAAGAATTTGAATCCTTGGGTGAAATAAGGAGTCCATTCTCCTCATCGGTTATGATATCAGGAATACCTCCAACCCTGCTGGCCACAACCACGCAGCCACCGGCCATAGCTTCCAGAACAGATACGGGAAAGCCTTCGTAGTACGTAGGAAGCACAAAAATCCCACAATCCTTTAAGTACTTTTCCTTTTCTTTTCCGGTCACCCAGCCAAGATAAGATATCCTTTCCTGCCTTGCTTCAATGACTTTCCTATACTCCTCTTCTTCGAAAATACCGCCAATATAGAGCTTTATCCCGGGATGATCCACAGCCAGTTCATCAAGTGCTTCCACAAGTTCGTCAATTCCTTTATCCTTGCAGATTCTACCAAGAAACAGAAGTTTATTCATATCTCTGTCTGCCGAAATACCATCTGGGGTTGCCTGGCTGTTTATCTTGATGCAGTTTGGAAAAACTTCTATATTGTCACGTCCTGAAATACTCTCAAAATACTCCTTCCAGGATTGAGTCAGCACAAGCATCTTATCCGGCATATTGAGAATCCGCCTCACATACCTGCGCATTCTTTCGCTTATCTGCTGCCCGTAATAATTCTTGAAATCCCCGCCATGCTGATGGAGTACAATCTTCTTTCCCTTTCTTTTGGCATACTTAATAAAGTACGATTTCCGAAGAAAGCTACTGTCAGACGCAACATTAACATGGACAATATCGTACTTGGGAACTTCTCTCATAAACTCAAGATAAGCTCCCGCAGCCACAAAGAACTTCTTCAGCTTGGAGCCCTCTCTCATAGTGCCTATGTACTTAAGATTTACCCTTCTATCCAGTCCTGCTTCGTAGAAGTTGTTTACGATTGCAGATATTCCACCATGAACAGACCTGTCAGGACCGACCATGAGAACTCTAACACTACTTTTTTCCATTGAAAAGAACTATCTCCTTAATTCCCGCGCTTTCTCTTCTCTATAATAGCCTCAGCCACTGCAATATCTTCGGGGGTTGTTATCTTAATGTTATCGTAGGAGCCCTCAACAAGCTTCACCTTTGTGTCAGTATAATACTCCACAACCATGGCATCGTCTGTTATGTTGATGCCCTTCGCCATCAGCTCGCCCTCCTCACGGTCAAGACGCTGATACAATTCCAGGATCATTTTATAGGAAAAGACCTGTGGAGTCTGGATAGTCCACATCAGATTTCTGTCAGGTGTAGAGGCTGCGAAGCCTTTCTCATCTGCGATCTTTATGGTGTCCTTGGCAGGCATTCCCACAACACAGGCTTTATACTCCTTAACCGCCTGGAGAGCCCTCATGATGATGTCTCTGTCCACAAAGGGCCTGGCGCCGTCATGAATAAAAGCATAATCACAGTCTGCAGCTGCAGCCTGAAGCCCAAGGCACACACTATGATATCTGGCAAGTCCACCCTCTACTACAGCCTGAACCTTGTCAAACTTATACTTCTCCACGATCTCTTTTGTAACATATTCAATATCACCTCTGGAAACCACCAGGATAATATCGTCCACAAGGCTCTCCTCAAAGGCCTTTAATGAGTAGTAAATAAGAGGCTTTCCGCCAATCTCCATATACTGTTTCTTGACGTCTGTCTTCATTCTGCTGCCACTTCCGGCTGCAAGGATCACCGCTACTGTCTTCATACTCTTCCTCCATGGAATCTCCGCTCTCTGTCCCCTAAAGGCAGATTAGGTACTGCGTTCATGTCCAGACCAAATCTGACGCCTTTTTTGTATTCGTAGTAAGCCGCTGCTCCTATCATGGCAGCGTTGTCTGTACACAGCACCGGGCTTGGCCTGTAGAATCTGATATTATTGGCAGCGCACTCTTTTTCCATGCGCTCTCTAAGGGCAGTGTTAGAAGCAACTCCTCCGGCAATGGCGAGCTTATCATAGCCATACTCCTTACAAGCTTTGATGGCATGACCTGTGAGGACCTCCACTACCGCCTTCTGGAAGGAAGCAGCCACATCTGCCTGACTGAGCTCCTGTCCCTGCATCTTGGCCTGATTGATAATGTTCAGCACGGCAGACTTAAGTCCTGAGAAGGAGAAGTCATACTCCGCGTCAGGGATTTTAGCCTGAGGAAAAGAAAAAGCTTCGGGATTTCCTTCCCTGGCTGCCTTGTCAATCTTAGGTCCTCCGGGATAGCCGAGGCCTATGGCTCTTGCCACCTTATCAAAAGCTTCACCGGCAGCATCATCTCTTGTCTGGCCGATTATCTCATATTCTCCGTAGTCCTTCACCACCACAAGATGGGAGTGTCCACCGGAAACAACCAGGCACACAAAAGGTGGCTCAAGCTCCTTATTTTCTATAAAGTTGGCGCTGATGTGCCCCTCAATGTGATGAACACCCACGAGAGGTTTGCCTGTTGCAAAGGCAATAGCTTTAGCCTCTGAAACGCCCACTAAAAGTGCACCCACAAGGCCCGGCCCGTAGGTTACAGCAACTGCGTCAATGTCATCCAGAGTAAGCCCAGCCTCAGAAAGAGCCGCCTTTACGCAGCCATTTATTTTCTCCACATGCTTCCTTGATGCAATCTCAGGTACTACGCCGCCATAAACTGTATGAAGCGCTATCTGTGATGAGATGATATTGGACAAAACCTCACGGCCGTTGCGGACAACTGCAGCAGCCGTCTCATCGCAGGAGCTCTCAATGGCAAGAATAGTAACGTCGCCATTATCCTTAGACGCATCTGCATTTCCTGTTGCATCCGCCCCAGTCTCATTACCCTCTGTACCTTCTTTAATTGACATGAAAATGACGCCGTCATCCTCAACATTTTTATCTATTTGCATAAACTATAATCCTTACAAATCTTTTGATTTCTTAAATTCTGCAAAAGAGCTTTTATCAGCGTCTTAGATTACCGCCAAACTTCTTAAGCGCCTCAGCTTCCAGCTGACGATTCCTGCTGTTTATATTAAGGAAATCAAGGTCGTCCTTACTGGTTATCTCTTTTACCTCGTCCTCCTGTGTCACATCGCCGGGGTGAAAGAGAATCTCCATATCCTGAAATCCTCGGTCAGCCATGATGTCTGCTGCATGAGTGATGCACTCTTTTACATCATCGTAAAACATGTGGCCTGAGAGCATTACTCCCATAAAGAGCTTACGCTTAACGTCCAGTGATACCAGAAGGTCACGGTACTTGCGCTCATTGCGGGAAGCAAGGGCATTAAGCACCAGAACCTTAACTACATTTATGGTCTTTATGCCTTTTATCTTGCCTGCTGCTCGCCTGTAAATGTCCAGCTCTTCCCTGGGGAATCTGATGTAGCTGACCTGAAGCTTATTGTCCTTTACCACATCCATCATGGCATCAAACACAACAGGAAGCATGTGGTAATGCACATGTCCGTCCAACCTGAACTTCCCGCCGTTCATATAAGGCTCACACTTAATGAGCTGCGCCTCTATCTCGCGCCTTATCTGCTTGCGGTAGAAGAGCCTTAGCACCGGAACATATCCAACCAGCAAAAGCTTTCCGAAGCCAATATTGAAATTCCCATCCCTGTCAATCAGGCGTGATGCCTTGGATCCCGTTAAGGGTTTTCCCTCCACAAAGTTAAGATGCACGGTAACAGCCAGTTTCTTTCTGAAGCTCTCTATTTCCGCCATACACTCATCAAGGTAAGGACTGTTGGGCATGATACTGATGCCGTTTAAGGCGCCGTTATGATAACAGTCAATTATATGTTTACTCTGGGTACTGAACATCCCATAGTCATCTGCATGATATTCGATCATATTATTCTTCTTCCTTCAGTGTCCATCCGTAGATTTTCCAGTTGCCGGTGCCCTCTTGTCTGCGGAGGATGAATGTGTAGTCCACAGTAACGGTACCCTGGGTCCCCATCCTCATGTAATAAATGCAGTCCACCTTACACATCCAGCGACCGTTTGTTTTATACTCGTCGGGTTCTCTCTTCTGCAAAACCTCATAATTGGAAATCGAGTTGTCCTCACTCTTTTTTCTGTCAACTTCGTCCTTGATATCCTTTTCGAAGTTCATGTTGTTGGCCAGAAGTTCATCGTCCATAAGCCCCTTTATCAGAGCAACCATCTTGTCTTCCTGCTGGTCGTCATATTGCTCCTTCAGAAGAACCTGCATGGTGCGGATGTAGATCTCCACAACTTTCCTTGCACTGGCAGGATAGTTCTTTTCCAGATTCATGGTAGTGAACTCATCCACAACGGTAGATACGTAGGTCTCTTCGGTTGGAGTCTTCTTGGTCCTTGTCAGGGCCATGTAAACCCCAAGAACCACCAGGGCACCCAGAACTATTAGCACCACTGATTTGATGATAGCTGAACCTGCTCCGCCTTTTTCCATATCCCCTCTTTTCTGCCCGAAACATCCCCAATCGGGCTCTATATTTTCAGTTTACTCAGTAAACTTAAGTTCAAGACTTCTGCCATCCTTGGCGGCAATTGCATTGGCAAAGATCTTCTTGGTCTCCGGCATGAACTCCATGGGATTCACTAAAGATGGACTGTAGTGAGTCAGCCACAGCTCTTTTACCTCGGCGTCCCTGGCCATCCTGGCAGCTTCATAGAAGGTCATGTGCTTGTATTCCTTGGCCTTTACCAGTTTGTCAGCTTCGCCATACATTCCCTCGCAGATAAAAAGATCTGAGCCTTTAGCATTTCTTACGATACTCTCTGTTGGCCTTGAATCCGTGCTGTAGGTCAGTTTAAGCCCCTTGCGCTCCTGTCCCAGAACCATGTCCGGGGTAAAGATCCTTCCGTCCTCTGAGGTCACGGTCTCGCCCTTTTGCAGACTGTTCCAGTACTTTCTCTCAATGCCATTTGCCTCCGCCGCCTCAACATTGAATTTACCCTGACGTCTAAGACTCATGGAATAGCCATAGCAGGTAATGTTGTGGTTGACCTTGAAAGCTGTGATGGTAAATTCAGGCATTCCTTCAACGGTAAAAGAGCTCTCGTCCTCGGTAAGTTCCCGGTACTGGATCTCAAAAGGAAGCTCCGGAGCAATTATCCTGAGGCTCTTAACCACCTTCTCAAGTCCTTTTGGTCCCACCATCAGTAGTGGTTCCGTTCTCTCGGCGTTGCCCATGGTCAGAAGCATTCCGGGAAGGCCTGAGATATGGTCTGCATGATAATGGGTAAAGCACATAACATCGATGGGCTTGGCACTAAGACCTTTCTTTTTCATGGCTATCTGTGTGGCCTCTCCGCAATCTATCAGCACACATTTGCCGTTATATCTCACAAGAAGTGCTGTGAGAAATCTGTTGGGAAGTGGCATCATTCCGCCGGTTCCCAGTAAACAAACATCTATCATTTTATAGTTCACCTTTCGGTTAAGGACACTCTAGTCGCCTTAAACAGGCTTCAACAGTCCCCTGTTCTCTTCCAGTAGATTACTGCATCGTCCTTTGGATCGTCATAAAATCCCGGTCTTACTCCTTCGCTCTTAAACCCGAGCTTCTCATAAAGTCCGATGGCAGGTGCATTTGATGCGCGAACCTCCAAAGTGTAGTCCTTAATTCCAATTCCCACACCTCTTTCCAGAAGCTGCCTCATCATCTTGTAGGCTGTACCCATGCGCCTCGCATCCCCTGATACAGACACGTTGGTGACCTCTCCGTCCCCGGATATATTCTGCACTCCGCAGAGCCCCACTATCCTGCCTGCCATTTCAGCCACAAGATAGATGGTGTCATCCCTGGTCATGGCATCAAGGAGCTGTTTCTGAGTCCAGGCTTCCTTTCCAAGATTTACGCTCTCCAGCTTCCAGGCGTCCTCCACATCCTCCGCAGTCATTGGGCGGATGCGCACCTTGCCCGGAGTATTCCTTGCTTCAAAGCGTTTTGCTGCTTCCTGTCTTCGGGTCGCCAATGTATCCCCAGCGCTCTCACAATTCTCTTTTGCCTTTGCCTCACGCTCAGCCTGGGATAGGCGAAGATAGTCAGGTGCAAACTCATCCCCTGAAATAAAGCGTCCCTCGCTGGCATATACACTCGCCAGTGCCAAAAGAGCTGCTGCCGACTGGCGACTTTGATGGAGAGGAGCAACTGAATACGGTACAGAAAGACCGGCCTCCAGCTTGTCGTGGTAGACAGGAACTCCGTCTCCCAAAAGAACTACAGGCTTGCCAATAGTGTTAAGCTCCTTTATCACGTCATCAACCGAGGCAGCGTACTGCTCTTTGATGACCTGCATGTCGAAGTGACGTTCCTTCATCCTGCCTTCAGTGGTTGTGGGAACGAAGGTATAGATGCCGGTATAGACCTGGTTCCTCCTGGCATCCATCATAGGGCAGATAATCTTCTCATTGCCGTAGAGGTTATAGGCCAGAGCATCAACGGTAGGAACAGCGATAATGGGCTTATCAAGAGCCAGCGCCAGTCCCTTGGCTGTGGCGCTGCCTATGCGAAGTCCGGTAAAGGATCCCGGTCCCTTGGCAATTGCTATGGCATCTATAGTCTTAAGATCAAGGTTTATCTTCCTTGCTATGTCATCCAGCATTGGCATAAGGATCTCTGAATGTGTAGTTTTATATTGAATGGAGAACTGGGCGGTCAGAAGGTCACCGTCGGAAATAGCAACTGCACCAACCAGTCCTGATGTATCTATTCCAAGTATCTTCATAGTCTTAATATCTCTTTTGCTTATCTCTTGGTCATGGTTATGAGCCTGTAATCAAAGCCCTTCTCAAGGTTCTTCTCAATAACGATCTCAGTGTAATGCTCCGGGAGAAGTTCTTCAATGAGATTGGCCCACTCAACAAAACAGATGCCGTCTCCATAGAAGTAATCCTCGTAGCCGATCTCGTCCATCTCGCTGATGTCGCCGATCCTGTAAACATCAAAGTGATAGAAGGGCAATCTCCCCTCGTCATATACCTGAAGGATCGTAAAAGTAGGGCTGCTGACAGGCCCTTTTATCCCAAGGCCCCTGGCTACTCCCTGGGTCAATACGGTCTTACCCACGCCAAGGTCTCCGATCAGGGTAAATACCTGGCCGGGAGATGCGCTCTCTCCAATACGCCTACCTATTTCGAAGGTCTCTTCCGGGCTGTTTGTCTCATGTCTTGTTACAATTTCCATGTGAGTCTCCCATTAAGGTTAAGGTGATATGCGGTGAACTTCATGGCTTTCCCGCAGTAATCCAAATTTAAGTATATCAAAAAAATAGCGCCACGGGTAGTTCCCATGGCGCCTAACGGATTTTCAATTTGGATTTTCAACTTGTCTTTAGATAGTAATTGCCGAGTACTGTCTTATGCTTCGTTTGCATTTGCTGTTTTTGCAGCTTTCTTAAGATTTGGATTTGTCTTAAGGATCGGGCTGAGTTGCTTGTAAACCAGGAATGTAAGCAGGCTGTCCACAGCTCCCTTCAAAAGATTGAAAGGTGCTACGCAGAGTGCGCAGAAGGTGAACAGGTTTGTAACTGCAGGATTAATGGCTGTTCCTGCTGCGATGAATGAATCGATTCCCTGGCCGAAAGCAACAGCATATGCAGGAAGCAAAAAGAAAGCATTCAGGGATGCACCAACGATGGTGATGCAAAGTGTACCTGTGATGCAGCTTATAAGGGCCACCTTTCTTGTCTTCTTAAATCTGTAGATAACTGTTGCAGGAATTACGAAGGCTGATCCAACTACAAAGTTGGCAATCTCTCCGATGAATCCGGGTGTAGGTCCCTGGATTGCGATGTTAAGGACCACTTTGATGAACTCGATCATAACCGCAACCATTGGTCCGGCTGCAAATCCACCGATAAGTGCGGGGATGTCGCTGAAATCGAACTTATAAAATGCCGGTGCAAATGGAAGTGGGAACTCAAAGAGCATCAGGATAAAAGAGATTGCAGCGAAAACACCGATAATTGCAATCTTCCTGGTGCTGAACATGTCCTCAACTGCGCCGGTCTGTCTGATCTCACGCTTGCGCGCCTGACGCTCAGCAAAGTAAGCGATGGCAAAAGCTGCCAGGATCAGTAACAAAAGTGCTACAAAGTGCTGTGTGTTGCCCACGATCATTTCGAGAGCGGATTTCAAGTTATTCATTTTTCTCCTTCTTTCTCATCGGGTTTCGTTATTCAGATTTGAAGGAGAGATAAAGTGGAAAAAAACAAGGAAGTTATTCTTCACTAAACTCGAAAGGACCTCGTTAAGTGAAAATAACAGGTTCGCATCGACTCGAGAGAACCTCGTCTGATGCTCTACACTTCTTCTCTCATCCAGACTATACTGTCGGTCCTGGAGTTTCACCAGATCAGCCACCAAAGTGGGTCGCGGACTCTACCGCCGGTTGGGAATCACACCCTGCCCCGAAGAATTTATTTTATGCAATCATATTATTACCGGGAAACACGGCTGTCAAGCCCTGTTTGACAAGGGTTATATGCATATTTATAATTAATTACACAGTATTGTACGATTCTGCGTCAACGACATGAGGTTTTCATGAAGAGAGTACTTACCAAGAAGCTTTTACCCGGCATGGTTCTGGCCAATGATGTCTTTCCCATCGAAACAAGCAGCAGACTTCTCGAAAAAGGAACTGTTCTGACAGAAAAAGATATCGCCAGACTTGCTTTCTACTCCATAATTGATGTTCTAATTGAGGATAACCCTGCAGAAACAACTCCCGAAAAGGAGCCTTCCAGCCCAGGGCTTACTTATTCTGAGCGTTTAAAGCAGTCCGAAGATTTCAAAGAATTCAAACATGATTTTGAAGAGTGCGCCGGCAAATTCGAGCACACCATAAATGACATAATAAACGGAAACAAAGATCTTGATCTGGACGAGATGATGACTCCCATCTACTCGCTTTTAGGAAATGGAAGAACCTCCTCCAACATTTTTGATATGCTTCATAACCTGCGTCTTTACGACGACGCAACCTACACACACTGTATCAATGTTGCACTTATCTCAAACATCCTGGCTCAGTGGCTTAAATGGGGCGAAGCAGAGATTGAGATTGCTACTCAGGCAGGTCTTTTCCACGATATTGGTAAACTCCTGATTCCTGACAGCATCATAACAAAACCGGGGCAGCTCACTGACGACGAGTACACCCTTGTTAAAACACATCCACAAAAGGGTTACGATGCCATGAGGTCTCTTGATATAAGTACTCATGTTAAGAACGCTGCTCTGATGCACCACGAAAGATGCGATGCATCAGGTTATCCCTTAAAGCTTCGTGGTCCACAGATAGATAAATTTGCAAAGGTGGTGGCAATAGCCGATGTTTACGACGCCATGACCAGTGCAAGATATTACAGAGGTCCCCTGTGTCCATTTATTGCCATCTCAATGTTTGAAGATGAGGGTTTCCAGCGCTATGACCCTGAGATGATAATAGCCTTCCTGCACAACATAGTTAATACCTACCTTCTTAATACTGTAAGGCTTAACACAGGAGAAATCGGGGAGATCATCTTCATCAACAACACTCACCTGTCAAGACCCACCATCAAGGTTGGCAACGACTACATTGATCTTAGCAAATGTCCCGGGGTTTACATCCAGGAGATTATTTAGAGCCATGCACGCAGACTCGGAACCGCTGCGCTTGTTCCTCGTTGTCGCGGCGTCGCCGTATAAATACGAATATAATAAACAGGACGAGAATTGCTTCTCGTCCTGTTTTTATACTCGTATTTGCATGGCTCATGCATCACGCATTCTTCAACTTAAACTTCTGCACATCCCTGTCATTTTCAACCTTCTCGATCTGGGCTCCAAGTTCACGAAGCTTGATCTCAAAGTCCTCGTAGCCTCTCTCAATGTACTTGATATCTTCCACAGTAGAAAAGCCTTCTGCTGTAAGGGCTGCGATGACAAGTGCAGCACCTGCTCTTAAATCCGGTGCGGAAACTGTTGCGCCGGTGTAGCCTTCAACACCTTCTATGATAGCTGAGCTTCCTTCAACCTTTATACTGGCTCCCATTCTGGTGAGCTCATCAACATACTTGAAGCGGCTCTCGAAAATACTCTCCGTAACAATACTGATACCACTGGCAAGGCCAAGAGCCACTGTGATCTGCGGCTGCATATCCGTGGGGTAACCCGGATATGGAAGTGTCTTAACATGAGTATTCTGAAGTCTTCTTGTTGCCACAACCCTGACTTCATCATCAGACTCGTGTATCTGGCATCCCATCTCAACAAGCTTGGCACTTATGGATTCCAAATGCTTGGGGATGACATTTCTTACCGTCACATCACCTCTGGTAGCTGCTGCTGCCATCATAAATGTGCCTGCCTCGATCTGATCAGGAATAATTGTATATTCTGTGCCATGGAGCTTCTCAACACCACGGATACGGATAACATCTGTACCTGCACCCTTAATGTTGGCGCCCATACTGTTGAGGAAGTTGGCAATATCAACCACATGGGGCTCCTTAGCCGCGTTCTCAATGATGGTCTTACCCTCAGCCATAGTCGCTGCCATCATGATGTTGATAGTTGCTCCTACGCTGACAACGTCGAGATAGATGTGGTTTCCCACTAGTTTCTCAGCCTCAACATGGATAATATCCCTCATGGCTACCTTTGCACCAAGAGCTGTGAATCCCTTGATATGCTGGTCAATAGGGCGAAGTCCGATATGACAGCCCCCGGGAAGAGCAACACCGGCGTTCTTGTACTTGCCAAGAAGGGCACCTAAAAGGTAGTAGCCGGCTCTTATCTTTTTAATATAATCGTTGTCGATTGCATAATTGCGAATCTGTGAGGCATTGATCTTAACTGAATGTCTTCCGGTCCGCTCAACAAATGCGCCGATACTCTCAATTGCCTGAAGCATGGCATTGGTATCAGAAGCATCCGGCATGTTATCTATATAGACGGTCTCATCTGTCATTGTGGCAGCTGCAAGAATAGGCAGTGCAGCGTTCTTGGCGCCTCCTATCCAAACCTCGCCCACAAGGGGATTTCCGCCCTTTATCACATATTTTTCCATAGGTATCTCTCTTTATTGTTTTATGAACAGTTATTAGTTATACCACAATAAAATAGATTTGTAAAACCGATAGCTTAGTTCAAGTAATTAAGCGGATTAACCTGACTTCCACCCACCAAAATCTCAAAGTGAAGGTGAGGTCCGGTTGATACACCGGTATTTCCCGAAAGAGCAATCCTTTGTCCCTGAGATACAGACTGGCCCACCGAAACAAGCACCTTTGACAGGTGACCATATCTGGTCTCCCTTCCATCCGGGTGTCTTATGTATACGCAGTATCCATAGCCTGATCCCCAACCGGCTCTTGTAACAACTCCGGTGGATGAAGCCACTACTGAAGTACCAACTGGCGTAGCCCAGTCAACACCCTTATGGTAGCTGCTGGCTCCCTTGGTTGGCCTTGCTCTTCTTCCAAATCCGGATGTAAGTCTTCCACCGGAAATAGGCTTGATATATGTAGGCGGAACGATGGTTCCTCTTTCAACTATCTTAGGAACAGCCTGATAAGTAACTTCTTCCTTCTGAATCTCGCGGCTGTTCTCGCTGTTATCAGTATATGTGACAAGAGCTACTACTTTTCTGTGTCCTGCCGAAGGCTCCTGAAGAACCTTTGACTGAGTGGTGTACCAGGAGTCGTTGTCCACATACTGAACCTCTGCCTCGTAGTCCTCCTCATAGTATTCCTGCAGAGTATAAACCACAGAAAGCTCTGGCTCAGGAACTGTAACGATAAGGTTATCCTGAACACGGATCATGGTCCTCTCATTTTCAAGAGTCTCATTCATGTTTACAAGGTCATCCACTGTAAGTCCAAACTTAAGAGCAATGGATCCAAGAGTATCTCCGGACTGAACTTCGTAAATCTGATTGGTCTCTTTATCCTTGGTAACATCATCTATGGCTGCATCAAGGGAAGTAATCTCGCTGTCAGGAAGGTAACTTTCAACAATCTCGACCTTGTCTGCAAAGTCCATGGACATGAGTCCCAGCTCATAGTCCGAGAAATCCCTGTCGTAGGCAAGTGGCTTTGCATCGTTAACGATCTGAGTCAGCTCAGCCTGAAATCCCGCCTGTGGCATACTGGTCTTCTCAATCTCTTTTTCCTTCTTGATCTCTTCCCTGCTCTGAACCTGAGGAGTAAGAACATTAACCTCTCTCTCGGAATCCAGCACCAGATTTACATCAAAGAGATTCTTCTCATCAAATTTAGAAAGAGCCGTGGAAAGAAGTCCCATAACATCATCTATAGAGGCAAGGTTAACAGCATACTCATTGATCTTGATGGAGTATGCCCTGTTAAGAGTGCTTCTCTCGTTGGTGGAAAGAATCTTTGTCATAGTCTTGGACATGGCGGAGACTGAATCCACCTCGCCCCAAAGGACATTATCACCCTTGATCTCCAGATCGCCTCTTGCAAGGGTCAGCTCTCCGTCATCAGAAGCGATGGCACGCCTTGCATTTCTGTATGCCTCATAAGCTTCATCCTTTGAACCTGCTGTTCCAACCAAAACGTTGTTAAGTGTTACGGTAAAAATGTTGTCTCCACCCTTTTCAAACTTAACGAGGCTTGGCATAAACAGTATCCAAACTACGATAACTACAAGGGCAGAGTGAAGAAACCATATCTTTATCTTGTTGCGAAAAACTGTGTTTCCTAAACTCATTTAAATAATTCCCAAAATCCTCAATATATTAATAACCAGGTCTGCACCTGCTACCAGAAGAGTTATTACCAAAAGAGGTACAACCGCACTGTTCTTTGTCTCAATGGCGACCTGAATAGCCTCTCCCCTTCTGTTTAGTTCCTTGAATTCATCCTTTGTTTTTTCCTGGCCCTTCTCTACTATGGCCTGGACATTTCTGTAGACCTGTACACCAACATCGTGTACCTGATTCTCATTCTCATCAATCCTCTTTGAAAGAGAAGCAACAGACTCCCGGGTCTCCTGGATAAATTCCTTTGCCTCTTCAAGTGAAGCTTTGGTATCCTCTATTGCAGATCTGTGTGCCCGTTCATTCTGACGAAGCTCCTCAAACTGCTGCTTATACTGCTCCGCCTCCTGTTTGGTTCTCTCGGCTTCTGCCGCCTCAGCCTGAGCATTAGCTCTTATGATGTCCTGAGCACTTATTTTCTCTGCAAGTTTGTCCATAAAGTTCTCCACCATTTTACCCCCAATCATGACTTCTCCTTATTTTACATCCCCTATAGCTTAGCATTTATTATGCAAATTACACAAGTTTATATTACGATATTGCGATTTGTTGTGCGCTTTTACTATTTGTTCATGTGGTGTTCATATTTTATTCATAATTATCTTGTATATTTGTAACTGTCTTAAGAAAGGCAACCAATAATAACGAAAGATAGATTTTTTCATAATAGGCCGGGCACAGAAATGTGTCTGGCCACTCCTCATTAATGGCCCCTCAGCAGTCAGTGCTTCGGGCTCTTGTCTACTTTCCTGCCTCTATGGAAAGGATTTCCTCATTCAATTGAAGCATACGGGCGTCCAGATTAGCTACCATGGTAGCACATTCATGGAGCTCCGAATTGATGTGGTTTGGAGCCATTCCCTCAAATTTGTACTGGATCTTGTGCTCCAGGGAAGCCCAGAAATCCATAGCGACAGTTCTTATCTGAATCTCCACCTTTACGTTTACAATCCTGTCGGATAAGTAAACAGGCAGGGAAACTATCATATGGTAGCTCCTGTATCCGCTGGGCTTGGGATTCATAATATAATCCTTGACAGTATGAACCTGGATATCCTTCTGGTTGCTGATCATCTCAGCAATCCTGTAAATATCAGAGGTAAAAGAACAGATTATACGGATTCCGGCAATATCGTTGACATAACGAACCATGTTCTCAATGGTGGATTCGTATCCATTCCTCTTAAGCTTTTTAACAATGCTCTCAGGAGTCTTTACACGAGCCTTTACATGCTCAATGGGGTTATATCTGTGAACCTCCTGAAACTCCTCATTGAGGATCTCAATCTTGGTTGTTATCTGCTTCAGTGCAGAGTTATAAAGGAGGTTTACTTCCTCCCATGTGTTCATATCGTCGGATATTTTAGTGTCCATTCCGGACAAATCCAATTCCATTTGATCATCTACTCTCATCATAAGCTACGAAAATAATCCTTATTAAGTGCGCATGATACGCGCATTGATTTTGGCAACAGTTTATAGTTTCTTCCAAGCTTATATCCCACAAATCTGAAGCCACACATTATTATATAGTGCGGAATAAGATATCCCTTGCCAAGCTGCCTGAAGTGGTCAATTGTCTGTGATACCATCTTCTTGCCTTCAGTCTCAGACTTAACAGCTCCAAATATCTCCGGATGATCTACCTGGGAAGCCCCGATATCAAAGTTCCTGTGGAACTGCTGCATGCATGAATAATTATGTGAATGGATAACCCCCGCTTCAGGTACATAACAGATGGCATATCCATTCTGGCAAGCTGTTCCCGCGTAAACCATATCTTCATTGAAGGCGATCTTATCAGCGAATCCGCCAAGCTTATCGAAGACTTCTCTTCTGTACATAGCACAGACATTGGAACAGAAATAGGTCTTAATTCCAAGCTTTCCTATGTCTTTTTGAGTCTTCTTCATGGGTTCTGCAGGATAATTAAATTTCCTGGAGTAACGCTCGGCAAGATTACAGTCCGATCTGGGATACTGTCTTGCATAGGCGGCTGCAACATCGCCATCCTCAAATGCTTTGGAAAGGTTTGACAAAAGCATCTTGTCTCTGGGGAAAGCGTCCTGAGTCATCATCACAAAGAAATCCGCATCAGAAATCTTAACTCCCTGATTCCTGGTGCCACCATGGTCAAACTCAGCCTTGGTCACATGCTTTAACTTAATGTTACCATATTTTTCCAAAGGATTTTCTCTTGTTGAAGAAATAAGATCATCCCAATATTTCTTTTCCGTATTCATGATGATGATATGGGACGGGCGAAGTGCCTGGGTCTCCAGATCATCAATCAGGCGTAAAAAAGCATTATCCGGCTTATAGGTTGGTATTATTATGTCGATGGTACTCATTCTTTTTCCCTGTCTTGAATAGAATTCTGCCCGGCAGAAGTTAAGCAAATGGGCTGGGTCTTAATCAAAACCCAGCCCCATTTGAATCAATAGAACATATATCAGTTGGTGAGGTACTTGCCTACATCACCTGCAATCTTCTCGCTGTACTTGGTTACATCTGCTGAAACTTCATACTCAGTGTCGTTGAACAGGAACTGGTGAAGCCACTTAACATTACTCTGAAGGTCAACAGGAAGTACGCAGCTGCCTGCCTTACCCATGGTACCTGTTGTACGCATCTCCTCTGTAGGGAATCCATTGTTGTCAACAACATTATAGTTGGCAACATTCTTAAGAAGTGCAAGGATCTCATCAAGATCCAGAGAAGTGTATGTCTCACCAAAGGCCTTATTGGCAACAGTCTCAAGCTGTGAATAGCTCATACCCTTTGCCTTGTCAAGACAAGCCATAAGTACGGTCCTTTGTCTCTCGGCACGTCTGAAGTCATCACCTGCTGTGTATCTGATACGGCAGTAAGCTGTAGCCTGAAGACCATTTAAAGTCTGAACACCGGCGCTTGTGACAGGTGTATAGTTGAGCTTCAGCTCTGTAGCCATTGTTGACTGGTAGTTATTAAGATGGGATATCTCGGCATCCGTTACATCAATTGAAACTCCGCCAAGAGCATCTACTACATCTGTGAGGCCTCTGAATCCGATGGTTACAAAGTCCTCTATATCCATATCCAGGTTCATGTTCAGCATGGAAATAGCCTGCTCGGGACCACCCTGGGCATATGCTGCGTTACACTTGGTATAGGTATCATTACTAAGGTTAAGATATGTATCACGGTAAACTGAGCAGAGCTTGATATCGCCTGTCTCATTGTTGATGGAAGCAATCATGATAGTATCTGATCTGGTATTCTTGGTGAGCTCTTCCTCACGGGAGTCAACACCGAAGAGAGCCAGATTGGTGTAACCCTTCATCTTCTCATCATTGACAACAGTCTCGCTGATACTCTGGGAGATTGTCTCCTCGTTCAGGTTAACCTTGCCCACCTTGGTGACATCCACCTTGAAGAACAGAGTATAAGCCACATATACAAGAATGCAGGCAACAAGCATCTCAGCAACCAAAAGAACTATTGCCTTTGTACTGTTTTTCTTTTTCTTGCCGCCGTTTCCACCATTTCTGGAACCGCCATTTCTTCCGCCGTTTCCGCCTCTTGAAGCTGAGCTTCTTGATGAAGTACTTCTTGAAGAACCGTTTCTTGATGCAGAACCTGCACTTCTTGATGCACTGCCATTTCTAGATGCACTTCCGGTCCTTGCTGCGCTGCTTCTTGAAGCTGAGCCGCTTCTCGATGTGCCCTGTGAGCTTCTGCGTGTCTGGCGGTCGTCGTATCTATCATCGTATCTATCATCGTAGCGATCGTCATATCTGTCATCGTATCTATCATCATAACGATCGTCATATCTGTCATCATCTCTGCGGGAAGTTCTGCGCACTTCTCTATCGTAATACTCGTCGTCTCTATTTGACATTACTTTCTCTCCTCACCCAACAAATGTTAGTTTTCATATAAATGCAAAAAACCACCAATACATTTTGCCACAATTATAAGGAAAGTACAACCCCATGAAAAAAGTTCCCTTCCCCAGCTTTTGGTTCGATGCAAAAAACGCATACCCAGGGCTTTTCAAAGCCTTAGTATGCGTTCTTATTGACGAAGCCATGACGGATAGTTCCCAAAAGGATCTTAAAGTCAAAGGTCATGCTCCAGTTTTCTATATAGTAGATATCGTAGTCGATTCTTTTTCTGATGGAAGTATCTCCGCGGTAACCATTGATCTGAGCCCATCCGGTCAGTCCGGGCCGAACCTGATGTTTGACCATGTAGCGGGGGATCTGTTCCTTAAACTTCTCAACGAACTGCGGACGCTCGGGCCTTGGTCCCACCAGTGACATCTGCCCTATAAATATATTGAAGAATTGAGGCATCTCATCAATACTTGTCTTCCTTAGGAAGGCTCCCACCTTGGTTACTCTTGGGTCACCCTTCGTGGTCCAGCCTTTCTTTTCCTCAGCTTCTGTCTGCACCTTCATGGTCCTGAACTTATACATCATGAAGGGAACTCCGTTAAGGCCGACTCTCTCCTGTTTGTAAATGACAGGTCCATCACTGGTAAGCTTGATGAGCACTGCAGAAACCAACATAATGGGCGAGAAAAGAATTATGGCAAATAGTGACCCTATGATGTCAACAGTCCTCTTGGCCATCTTGTTGAAGGAGTTGGTCAAAGGCACGTACCTGATGTTGATGACAGGGATTCCCTGAACATCCTCGGTGTAGGGATTACTTGGGAAAAGAGATGAGTAATCCGGAATGAACTTGGTATGTATGCCGGATTTCTCACACTCTGCCACCAAAAACTCCAGCCTGTCATAATCATCCAGCGGAAGTGTAATGGTGATCTCATCGTAGTTATTGTGAGAAATATAGTTCCCCAGTTCATCTATCTTGCCGACAACTTTGATGCCGTGATAGCTGGTGCCGATGGGAACGTAATCATCTAAAACACCTGCAACAGTGTAGCCCCACTGGGGGTTTTCAAGTATCCTTGAGATATAGGCCTCCGCGGCCCTTGAATAACCAACAAGCAGAATATGTTTGATATTATAGCCCTTAGCCCTGATAAAGCGCAGGAATTTGCGAAGCAGCCAGTGGGCTATGGTGGTCAGGACAATATTCGTTGCAAAAAATATGGCAATCATGGAACGTGAGAAGTAGGGCTGGTTGATGATATACAAAACAACCAGAAAGCCGATGACTCCCATGACATTGGCCTGAACTATGTCCACAAACTCATCCCAGAGCCGCAGCGCCCTTCGTGAAGTATAGAGCTGCACCATGTAGTACAGCATCAGATAGCATGGGACAAGGAAATAAAGCGCAGAAAAATAAACCGACGTTGAAAGACGTCCAACCACCGGTCTCTTATCCGCGAAAACTGATTCAAATTTGAGATAATAAGACAGCGTATAGGAACCGGCCACAAGGAGCCCGTCCACGATAACATGCGCCCTATTCAGATGTACCTGATTGTCCTTTATCATACCCTTTTAGGCCGTTCCTCCCGGGAAGAAATGCATTAGCCTAGTCCCCTGATTTACATATAATTATAGAGTAATTCCCCCGTAAGGGCAAACTATGTCCCCGGCTGCGGCTCAGATGCTAAGAGCCCTTCTTGCCAGATTCACCCATAGCTCAATCTGCAGTCTTACTGCATTGACAAATTCAACCCTGCCAAACCTGACTCTCTTGTCAGTATTCCTCGCAATCTTTCTAAGGCCCTGCCAAAGCCCTACAATATGGGCTTTCCCCAGGCCGTGCCTGACGTAAAAGACATGCTTGATTGCTATTCCCAGCATGATCAGCGGGAAGTTAATGAATATCTGGAATGCCGGCATGTTCTTGAAGATCAAATAAATATTGTTCCCCGCTGTAAGTTCCACCTTAAAACTATTGTATCTTGAACCGCTGGAGCCACTCCCCACGTGGTACACAAGGGCTGAAGGCTCCATCACATTGGCATATCCACGCAGCCTTGCCCTGTATCCCAGGTCCACATCCTCAAGGTAACAGAAATGCTCTTCGTCAAAATAGCCTACTTTGTCGAAATACTCTTTTCTATAGATCGCAGCTCCTGCACAGGCGCTGGTCACGGATTCCCTGCGGGCAAACTGCCTGTTATCCTTATCCTTTCCCGGAGTGAAGGCCCATCCCAATGCGCAGTACAGGTCTCCGCAGTCATCTATCTCATGGGGTTCTTTCATCTTAAGCATCTTAGCCTGGGCAGAAAAGAGCTTTTTCTTGTTTTCCATGACTCTGATAAGGTTCTCCAGTGCATTCTCATCGCACATGGTGTCATTGTTCAGCAAAAAGACGTATTCGCTGTCAGAAGCTTTGATCCCCACATTGGCAGCATTTGCAAACCCGGTGTTCTCAGACAGTTCAATGAGTTCCACCTGGGGATATTTCTTTTTAATATAATCCTGACTGCCGTCGGTGGAACCATTGTCCACGATGATCACCTTAAACTCCTGATAACTCTGCTTCTTAAGGCTCTTTAAGCAGTCATCCAGATATTTTTTGCCATTGTAATTGGGTATTACTACTGTGACAAGTTCCATGTATTTCCTTTCGAGGCCTGTGGTGCGGATGGCCGGCGCCACATCATACCTTCCCGGATTCTTTTGTATGTAACTTCATGACCTTCTGTGGGTCCCAGAGAACGCGGAAGCCGCGCTTTCTAACCTCCTGGCCAAAGCGGATGCTGAGGGATGTGATTTCTTCCCGTGTGAATCCCTCTACAGGATCGCCGTAGTGTATCCCGGTGGTCTCCTCAAACAGTGGTATAAGTTCTTTTCTGATTTCTATGCACCTGATATCCACAGCATATGCATCCTGCTGAAGCACTGCCCTGTGCTGAAGTCCTCCGGAGAAGCCCTCCGGCAGTCCCTCATAGGCCAGTGTCCCATTTCCGCGATACATTCCGCCACAGATCCTGTCTCTTTTATCCAGGATCTTGCCACCGATACACCCAATGTCCCTTCTCTGGGAAAAGACATCCGGGTTGTAGTTGAGTCTGTAGAAGCCCACGTGAGGCAGTTCCTGTGCCAAAGCGCCTATATTATAGTCCTTCATAAGGCTCTGAAGAGCCTTTCGTCCTGCTTCGTAAGCATAGGTCTTGCTGGTGGGATTAGCAGCCGTAGAACCGGCATGACATCTCCAGTGGTATAAGACCTTTCCTATATGAACAATCTGACCGGAAGCCTGTGGCATGAAAAGAGCTGTTTCTGCGCATGCCCGAAGAAAAAGGTCATAGTCCTGAGCGCCATCAAAGCTGCTGCGAAGCTTAAGTCTTTTAATTATATCTGACCTCATAAGAGTAAAATGACAAATGTAATTGTTGGACAGAAGATAGTCCATGTTGAACTGAGGCTTTATATGAGGTTGGTAGTACCTTCCCTTCTTATCATCAAATTTATCTTCATCGGAATAGATGAGGCGAAGCGGACAATCCGAAAAGCGCACCAGTTTCCCCTTGCGCATGCTTTCCCTGATGACTCTGGAAGCCTCATAGAGGGCATCCGGTGTAAGAATATCGTCATGATCCAGAAGGCCAATGTAGTCGCCTTTGGCCTTCTCAAGAGCCTTGTTGGTGTTGTGTGAGATTCCCCCGTTTTCATCAAGATGGTAGTAACATATCCTGGGGTCTTCCCCGGCAAGGGTCTTGGCAAGTTCTAAGGGCGATTCGGATGCGTCAGCAAGGACCAATTCCCAATTGCCATAGGTCTGTGCTGTGACTGATTCGATCATCTCCTTAAGGTAATTCTCGGGAGTGTTGTAGAGAGGAACCACAATGCTAAAGCGCACCGTAGTCTCTTTCTCAGCCAGGAGCTTATATTCCTGTCGCTGCTCTTTCAAAACTGTTTCCGACAAGGGAGTGAAGGTGTACTTCCTGTCCTTATAGTTGTCTGAAAGTCTTTCAAGGGCAGCAAAAAATGCGGCCCTTGAACCATTGCGTTTTGCGTATGCAATTGTCTTATGGACCGCATTAATTATTCCCATTGTATTGTTCCCAAAATCATAATGAAGTTCAGCCGATAACTGCCTTTACAGCATCTGTTAATTCTTGCAGGAGTTTATCCGCATCCTCAAGGTCTTTTCCCTTAACGCCCATGTAGAACTTGATCTTAGGCTCTGTACCTGAAGGTCTTGCGCAGCACCATGCGTCGTTATCAAGCGCAAAGTAAAGAACGTTGGAAGTTGGAAGTCCTGTACTTCCCTCTGCTCCTGTGGCCATATCGAGGGTCTTGCCAGTCTTGTAATCCCTGAACTGCTCAACCTTCCACTGTCCCAGCTCCTTAGGAGGATTCTTCCTGAGCTTGTCCATAAGAGCTGCAATCTGCTCAGCGCCTTCCTTGCCCTTCATGGTGATGGAGTACTGACCCTCCTTGAAGTAGCCGTACTTCTCATAGGTATCGATCATTGCATCCCAGACTGTCTTGCCCTGCTTCTTGTAGAAGGCAGCAAGCTCACAGAGCATCATAACTGCTACTACAGCATCCTTATCTCTTGCATGGGTTCCGGCAAGGCATCCATAGGACTCCTCAAGCCCGAATACATAGTTATTGCACTGTCCGTTCTGTTCAAAGAGCTTGATCTGCTCGCCGATGTACTTAAAGCCTGTAAGAACTTCAATGTACTTAAGGCCATAATGCTCAGCCACCTTCTTGGCCATGTTGGTTGTAACGATGGTTGTAACGAAGGCAGGGTTTTCAGGCATTGTGCCTGTTGCCTGGCGCTCTCTTAAGATATAGTCACCGATAAGCATTCCGGACATGTTTCCTGTGAAAGGAACATACTCTCCGGTCTTTGTATCCTTAGCGTAGATTCCCAGACGATCTGCATCAGGGTCGGTTGCAAGTACGATATCGGCGTCTTTTTCTTTTGCCAGCTTGAGCGCAAGCTCGAAAGCCTTTGGATCCTCAGGATTAGGATAATCCAGGGTTGTGAAATCAGGATCGGGCTCTTCCTGCTCAGGAACTACGAATACGTTCTTGAAGCCAAGCTCCTTAAGGACACGTCTTACAGGGAGGTTACCTGTGCCGTGGAATGGTGTATAAACGATGGTGAACTTATCAGCCATCTCATCGATAACATCCTGATGGATGATCTGCTTCTTAAGCTCAACCATGTACTTATCGTCAATCTCTTTTCCGAAGGAAACGTAAAGCCCCTTTGCAATGGCCTCATCCTTAGGCATTGTAAGAACATCGTGGTAATCAGTGATAGCCACAACCTCATCAATGATACCTGTGTCGTGAGGAGGAGTTACCTGTGCGCCATCCTCCCAGTAAACCTT
>DFGW01000203.1 GCA_002372465.1 Butyrivibrio sp. UBA3740 | reverse complement strand
ATCCGCCTGCCCAACGGTTACCAATGTAGTTAAATGAAGACATTACTGCAAGGATAGGTGTTCTCTTTACGCACATTTCGAAAGGTCTTAAGTATATCTCACGGATTGCCTGCTCATTGGCCCAGGTGCAGAGCATATCGCATCTGTTCTCTTCCTGATCGTTAAGAGCAAAGTGCTTCATGTAAGCGTAAACGCCCTGTGACCAGGAACCCTGACATGCATTGGAAGCAATGATTCCTGAAAGAACGCCGTCCTCTGAATAGTACTCGAAGTTACGTCCTGCAAAAGCTGTTCTGTGGATGTTCATAGCAGGTGCATACCAGCCGGATACGTCCATCTCGTCAGCCATCTTACCGATAGACTGGCCAAACTCATAAGCAAGAGCCTTGTTAAAGGTTGCTGCTACGGTTACGCCAACAGGGAATCCAAGGGATCCAACACCTGTGAAGTTGTTGTTGATGGAAGCAGGTCCATCACAGTCGTTTGTACGAACCTTTCCGATGGAATCAACAGAGTTTGTCTGGTATCCGCCAAGGGAAATAAGTGCATTCATGTCATCAAGGGACATGCTGTTAAGGAGCTCATCCCACTTTGGATCATCCTTTGCTGCGTCACGAAGGTCAGCAAGCTTAAGGTTTGTAGCTGCTCCTGTTGTTACAGCTGCAGCGTTTGGATCTTCGTCAGCTGCTGTAGCTTCAGGTGTAAGGTAGTTGCTGATGTTGTAGAAATCTGCCTTGGCTTCTGCGCTCATCTCATAGCTTGAAGGAGCTGCTGTTGCCTGAGCATAGTTTGCAAATCCGTCTTTTCTTGAAAGGTAAGCAACATCGCCGTTTGCGTAATCAAATGCGTTTGTAGCTGTTACCATATCTGAGTTTCTGTTGTTGGATCCGTTGTAAGTAAGTGTGCTTGCTACTGAATAGGTCTTTGAATCGATGATAGTGTGTGAATCCTTGTTGATGGAGATCACATAGTCGCCTGCCTCAAGAACATAGCCCTTAGCATCCTGATAGTCGTAAGAAGCTATATCTTCAAGGGCAAAAGAAATATTGAAGGTCTGTGAAGCACCGGGCTCAAGAAGATCTGTCTTTTCAAACTCGATAAGGTTTGCAGTAGCCTTCTCGATTCCACCGTTTGTGTAAGGAGGATTGTAGTAAACCTCAACAACGTCCTTACCTGCAACAGAACCTGTATTTGTAACTGTAACATCGAAGCTTATCTGTCCGTCAGCCTCTGTGATGTCTCCCATTTTCTGCTCAAAAGATGTGTAGGAAAGTCCATAGCCGAATGGATACTGAACCATCTTATCGTAATCGATAAGTCCCTCTGCATCTGCTGTCTCATAGAACTTGTAACCAACGTAAATGCCTTCAACATAGTTGATGAAGGATACATATGCTGTTGACTCTACGCCTGTAAAGCCTGTGGATGTGTAAGCAAACTCATCCATGTTTGTGTAGTTGAAGTCACCAAAGTTGTTCCACCATGGTGTCTCTTTCATATTGTAAACATAAGTATCGATTGTCTTACCTGAAGGGTTAACCTCACCTGTAACGATCTCGCCAAGAGCCTCCATTCCAACGTGGCCCATTCCTGCTACCCAGAGAGCAGACTTGATCTGGCTGTAATCCTTAACAAAACCAAGCTCGAAGGCATTTGCACCGTTGTAAACAAGGATTACCTTATCGAAATTAGCACATACAAGGTCGATCATCTCTTCCTCTCTGTTTGTGAGCTGAAGATAGTGGTCACCTGCATCCCAGTCATTTCCTTCATTTAAGGTGTCATCATATCTGCCTGCTGTGTAGGTTGTTCCGTCCTTATATGAACCGTCGATAACAGCGTTCATATCTGTAGGAAGGTCAGCACCCTCTCCGCCTGAACGGCTGATAACGATCATAGCTGTGTCAGAAAAGCTCTTTGCATTTGACATAAGGTCATCTGTGTAAAGTGATACGTTAGGCTCAGGTAATGTCCAGTCCTGATCCCACATTCCTACAACAGGTCTGTCAGCCTTATAGTCTGTGTAGAACTTTGTAAGATCTTTGTTTGTCTCAATTCCTGCATCTGCAAGTGACTGAAGAAGATCGATTGTCTCATAAGCATCATTGAGGGCTCCTGATCCTGCTCCGCCGAGGATAGGATTTGTTGAAGCCCATCCGAAAACGTTGAGCCTGGAACCACTTGCAATAGGAAGTGTGTTTCCTTCGTTCTCGAGAAGAACGATACCCTCTCTTGCGATGTCCTGTGCAAGAACTGTAGAAGCGTCAGATGTTTCTTTTGAAATAGTTCCTGATCCGCTAACCAGGTCGAGCATAGTGCTCATAGGACCTGAACAGATCATATTCACGCATACCACAATGCCTGTAAGCATTGCAACCAGCGCTGTTCCCCTGATAAGCTTCTTAAGTGGCTTATTGAGCTTCATAACAGCGATCATGATAACCACTGCAACAGCTATGATAATGCCTATAGCTATCAGATAGGATTTGATGGATGTAATGACGTTCATGACGTCATCCATGTTGATAGATAACATAATAAATACCTCCCATTTGTTAAGATAGTCTAAGCTTATCACTCAAAAAAAATCGTGCCGTTTTTGTCACAAACGGTACGATTTTTGTCATGAACAGCGATTATTATCTTTTCTCACTTGGATGCTTGGTTTCCTTTTCTTTATACATATTGTCATCCATATGCTTAAGAAAATCATCCAGTGTCTCTTTTTCCGGATTGTATATCGCATAGCCTAAAGACAGTGACAGCTTATACTCCCTGCCTTCGGTCTCATTAAACAGCTTTACTTCTTCCCTGATGTTGTCGATGATCCTTTGCATCGCCTTATCATTGGTGTCACGAAGCAGCAAAATGAACTCATCACCGGCAAATCTTGTGGCCACAGTCTTGTCAGCTTTGGCAAAGTTTATGATCCTTGCCACATCCACTAAAGCCTCATCACCGGCAGAATGTCCGTAGGTATCATTTATCTTCTTGAAGTAGTCCACATCGATCATAATACCGCCAAGCTTCTTGTTGGCGTCTTTGGAAGCCATATCAAGATAGTAGTCGAGGTAAGCCCTGTTATAGAGGCCTGTGAGCTTATCAAGATATGAAAATTCATTCTGAAGGGACATATAAATAGAAGTCAGGCCTACTGCCATGGAAACCCAGATCAGGGATATTCCATAGAAGATTACCTGCAAAAAACATCCCAGGAAAATAGGACCTACCATGAGGAACATAGGGAAGAATCTCACCTTCCCGTAACGGTCTTCATACCTTCTCAAAATGTACAGTCCAAAAAGCACATAGCAAAAATCCACTACATAATAGGCATAGCTGAAAGGCAGTCTACTATATACATTTGCATCATCAATAGTGAAAATGATCGGAACAAAAATATTGATCAGTGCAATAAATCCCAGAACAATTGCAGGAATAAAGGCATAGGTATATATCTTTTTAATCCTTTTCCTGGAATGATAGAGCTTTAAGTCCTCAAACAAACACCAGCTGGATATAAAAAGAGGATTCGCCATAAAGCAGTAGGTATTGGATAACATATTTACGACTTTCCATGCCACGCCGGGCTTACCATCTGCATAGAAAGAAAGGAAATCCACAAAACAGGCGACCATGGCCAGTACAGACATAGTTGAAAAAACCTGAAACTCCAACTGGTCGTTGTTTGCACTTCTCCTTATCCTGCTTATATAAAGAAGCGCAACCATCAGAATCAGCCCTATATAATCTGAAGTAGCCACCGCAATGATGTTCATGTATTGCCTCCCTGAGGGATCAGTATCTTAAGTTCAAACCAATTTTTGTTAACCTCAAACTTAACAGTTCCATGATATTTTTCGACAGTATACCTGATACTCTTTAACCCAAAGCCATGATTATCCTTGTCAGCTTTTGTGGTGACAGGATAACCGTTCTTTATCCTGATCTGGCTTTCGCAGTAATTGTTTATCTGGATAAGAACAAAGTTCTTTTTGTTGGAAACCGATATATGGATAAGTCTCTTTTCCGGGTCATCTATAAGTGACACGTTCTCTATGGCATTGTCCAGGGCATTACCAAAAATCGTGCATATATCAGCCACATGCATAAAGTCCAGGATGTTGCCGTCAGCAACGCAGGTAACCTTGATATCCCTTGCCCGGCAGTTCATCATTTTACCGGAGATAAGCGTATCAAGAACGCTGTTACCGGTCTCCAGCTCCGGAGAGTAGGACTCCAGCTCCTGCTCAAGGGAGTCTATCCACTTCTGCCTCTCGCCCTCTGTCATCTCCGCCCTAAGGCCTGCTATCTGGTGTTTCAGGTCGTGGTATTTCATATTGATGACATCAAAGGTAGTCTGGTAATTACGGTATTTATCATACTGAGCCTTGAGCATTGAATGGATGTTAGACAGCTCTTTTTCTGCAAGAAGCTCACATATGCGGGCCTGATATACGTAAAGGATCATGATTCCTGCCACATCCACCAGCGTCCTTACATAAAACACATCCTCTCTTATCTGGGTGGTAAAGGGGGTGTTTGGCAGGATAAAACTCAGGTTACTGAAAGCAAACACTGCTGCTGCCATAAAAACCGCAGCCAAAAGCTCATGTGTATTGATCTCCAGCTGGAATATCCCACGTACAATGCTCTTTTCCATATGAAGAGCCCAGAGATAGACCAGTGCATAAACCAATATAAGTATAACTATATGTGTTATAACCGAGGGCTTGGCACCTTGCGCAAAACAAGCAATCTGCCACTCCAGTGAAGCTGCCAGCTCCGCCAAAAGAAATGCCCTTGCGCAGTAATATCCGATAACGTTCTTAGTGTCGTCGCACACCAGATACATGAAGATATACATCAAAAGAACTGCCATCAGCATGCAGGGTATCCAGAAGTAAATAGGCAGGTTCTTGGTAAACTCCAAAAACATAGACTGTACAACAAGCGCCACAAAGGCAATTATTGCAAACTGCCGCCTTCCCATTTTGCGCTTTAGGATGAGGCAGTAAATAACACAGGCCAGCCATTCTGCAAGTGCAGTGTATAATCTTGGGATGTCCGGGTAAATTCCATTCATATCATAGTCCCGCCATATAGTCAGTCAGGGCATTCATAAAGTCATTTTTCCTTGCCCGGCTTATGAGAAGCTGTTTGCCGGCAATAAGACAGGTGCCTTTTTCTACGCCGTCCACATACTTCAGATTGACAAGATATCCCTTGTTGCTCCTGAAGAAATTGTATGGAGCCAGCTGGGCTTCAAAATCAGAAAGTCTTGCTCTTATAGAAAACTCTCCCGCGCTGGTGTAAAAATTCAGATTATGGCCTTCGCTTTCAATATAGAAGATATTGTCTATATCAAGCTTTTTCACACCGGAAGGCATATCTATGGAAATGATGTTGGAGTTTGGTCTGTGTATCCTTGAAATAGCCCTGTCAAGCTTCTGAGAAAAAGCAAAATAGCTTACAGGCTTTAGCACATAGTCAAGGGCATCCACCTGGTAGCCACGGATGGCGTAATTGGTCATGTTGGTGATAAACATGATCACAACCTCCTGATCAAGCCTTCGGATCTCCTCCGCAGCTGTCATTCCGTCCATCAGCTTCATCTCTATGTCCATGAGGATTATGTCGAACTGCCCCTTGTAGCCGTTGGTTATTTCATCACCATCCTTAAATCTGGTTATCTTGAAATAATTACCGCTCTCCTCCTGGTATTTCTGTATAAATTCTGTCAGCTGCTGAGCATAGAAATCCTCATCCTCAACAATTGCCAAGTTTACCATCTGTTTCTCCTAGTGCCATCACCTTAACATCTTGTTCTGCATGGTATCAGGATCCTGAGCAAACTGAATAGCAACTTCCCTTGTTATCTGCTGTGATCTGTAGAGCTCAAGGATAGCATCATCCATTGTGATCATGCCCTGTTTTCTGTAGGTCTGCATATAAGTAATAAGCTGATGAGATTTTCCTTCGCGGATAAGGTTTCTTACCGCACTGTTGATGTGAAGGACCTCAAAGGCAGCCACCCTTCCATTGCCGTCTGCCCTTGGAAGAAGCTGCTGACAAATAATGGCCTCCAAAACACCTGCCAGCTGTATCCTGATCTGCTGTTGCTGATGTGACGGGAATACATCGATAAGTCTGTCCACGGTATTGGATGCTCCAATGGTATGAACTGTGGAAAGGACCAGATGTCCTGTCTCAGCAGCAGTTATAGCAGTACTGATGGTCTCAAGATCTCTCATCTCTCCCACAAGGATTACATCAGGATCTTCACGAAGGGCAGCTCTTAAGGCGCTTGCATAGTTATTGGAATCAGTACCGATCTCCCTCTGGTTGACGATGGACATCCTGTGCTGATATGTGAACTCGATAGGGTCCTCAAGGGTGATAACATGGGACTCTCTGTTGTTGTTTATCCTGTCGATAATGGAAGCAAGAGTTGTCGACTTACCACTACCTGTAGGTCCTGTGACCAGTACCAGACCTCTCTTTTTCTGATAAAGATCCACTACAGTTTCAGGAATACCAAGGCTCTCGGCGCTGGGAATCTCAGTGGCAACAACACGGAATGCCATTGCATAGGACCCCCTTTGCTTGAAGACGTTAAGTCTGTAACGGCCTACTCCCGGCACAGAAAAAGACATATCAAGCTGACCGTTGTCTTCAAGCTTGGCGAGCTTTTTCTCATCCATGATCTCTTCAACGATCTCCCGGGTGTTTGGAGGAAGCATCTTGCCATAGTTTTCCATGGCAATGAGCTTGCCGTTAAGTCTCATCTTAGGTGGAAGTCCAACAGTAATATGTACGTCTGATGCACCTTTTTCTTTTGCTTCTTTTAAGATATCCTGAATCTGTGACATTTTTTCTCCTTTTGTAATATATTCGTGTGATACGGATTGCTCCACTGCGTTCTCGCAATCCTACGCCCATTCGGAATCCGCACTACCGTGCTACTTCCTCATGTCCGTTATCTCGTTTCACATACATATGCGTCTGTGCAAGCACATGCATATGTATGCTCACTCGATTAATCACACATATTCCGGCTCTTCGACTGTGATGCCCAGGGTCTTCATCTTCGCTGTGTCAATTACACAGCGGTTGTCCAGGGTCTTCATTATGTCAACAATTTCCAGATCGTTGTAAGCACGTCTGTTAGAAAGATCTATTATCGAATTATCTCTGAAGCTGAGCACTGTAGGCCTTAGGAAATCATATTCATTGGTCTTGATAACCAGTGCCTTTTCGCCGGTGTTAAGCTCTACGCTCACTCCCGGCATAAGGATGTTCAGGGAATCCGTCAGTCCCTTCACAACCTTCGGGTCAAAAACATCACTTCTCTCCATCATCCTCCTGATAACTGCAACTTCAGAAACAGGTGGAGTGTCCATCCGGACAGAAGTTTCTTTATCGTAGATACCTGCCACCACCAATACCTTGGCGGCCATGAACATCTTCTGATTCTGGATGGGCTTGTCATTCCAGTAATCAAGGAGCGTCTTCCTTGCCTGGTTACAGACTCTTTTAATATTGGGCTGGGAGAAAAAAGCCTCATCAAGGATGGAATATCCCGCAGTCTCGTGGTTGTCGATGATGGTCCTGTCCTCTTCTGTTGTGTCCATCTTGGCCTGAAGCTGCGGAGGAAGCGTCAGCTTTCCGATGTCATGGATTACAGCACACATTACCGAATCGTTCTGATCTGAAAGCGGAACATTCATGGCGTGGGTGATCATGGCTGCAAGTATCGCCACATTCAGGCTGTGTTTGTATATATAGTCCTCTTCGCTTCGAAGGGTCTGCTGGAAGGTGATCTTCTTGCGAAGGTTTCCGTAGTTCTTGATGATCTGGGAACAGATATAAGGGAACTTTTCCTGCTTGTGCTTGGTCCTGATGAGCTCCATCTCCTCCATGATCTCGTTGAACATCACTGTCTGAAAACGTTCGAAGTCCAGGTCATCCTGAGTCATGGGCGGAACAGGTTCTGCCGGCTCAAGGATAAAAACCCCAATAAGACCAAAGCTCTTTATATTGTCGATGCTCTGCTGATCCTTAAGGACAGAGGCACGATCATATAAAAGAACTCCTTTTTTGCTATATATGGGCTTTGCAAGACGCATGCCCGGTTTTAATTCTTCACATTTCTTAAATAGCATGGCGCACGTATTATCCCCTACAATAAGTATGATATTAAAACAGTAAAAAATCAATTAAATATCGGTAAAAAGTTAACCCTGCAAAAACGCCACGTGCATGGGAAAAGCGGGGTCTTAAGTCAGCTCATCCAGGGTGCTTCCGTAGGATGACAGAAACTCGTTGACGAAGTCCAAAACCTCAGGAAGCTCCTGGTACAGACTCCTTATGGCCTTACCTGTGCTCTCCTTGGCAGTTCTGAACTCAGAGTTACCGGCATTGGTCTCGCCGATGCACTTGATAAGAGCAGAGAGTTTATCTGCTGCCTTGACAAGTTTTCTCATATAGCGCTCTTCCTCAGTATCCGCAGGCTTGAATATCTCTTCAAAGGACGGGCGCAGATCGTCAGGGAGCTTCTCAAGAAGCTTGTCATCAGCAATAGCCTCAACCTCCTTATAGGCAGACTTAAGATCTGCATTAAAATACTTTACAGGGGTTGGCATATCACCTGTGATTATCTCGGAAGCATCATGATAAAGGCCGATAAGAGCAGCCTTATTGGCATCAAGCTTCTTCCCATAGCGGACATTGCCTATGGTGCACAGCGCATGGGCTATCATAGCCACCTCCATGCTGTGCTCACACAGATTCTCCGCTCTTGTGTTTCTCATAAGCGCCCAGCGCTCTATATATTTCATCCTGGAAATTAATGCAAAGAAATTGTAATTCATAAAACCCTCCCCCAACGTGATTAAGAATATTTTATCATATTCAAAGCAGGAATTCTGCCATGACTGTGTTGCTGACATCAAGGCCTTTATCAGTAAGGCGAAGTCGCAAGTCCGCCCTCGCTGCATTAGCGTTTTCTTTAGCCGGAGCCGGCGAATACTCCAAAAGACCCATGGCAAGATATTTGTCGATGACTTCGCCGTATACTTCCCGGATCTCTTTTCCAAAGAGTCTTTCAAATTCTGCAACGCTGACACCTTCCACAAGGCGAAGGCCAAGGAACATGAATTCCTCCATCCGGGCGTCGACCGGCAGTTCTTCATAATCCCGACGGATGGAAGCAAGTGTCCCTCGCACTTCCAAACCATCTATGTCTTTAGGAACGTCTGCAGAATCATCCACACAGGCAGAACTGTTCACACGGAAAGCTTCATCCACAGAAGCAGCTATATCTACGCTTCCAAGCACATCGATATACTCTGCAATGTCGCGGGTGTTGCTCCAGCGGACATTATCTATCATCGAAGCTGCGCCAATCCCAAGTCCCAGATAATCCCCTCGCTGCCAGTAGACCTTGTTGTGGTAACATTCGAAACCATGGTTCGCATAATTGGAGATCTCATAGCGGTGATATCCCGCCTGCGCCAGAAGTCTCTTAGTCTCGTGGTACATGGCACGATCAGTATCCTCGTCGGGAAGGTCAAGGTCCATGTCATAAAAAGGTGTCCCTTCCTCAAGAATCAGACTGTAGGCCGAGATGTGCTCGGGTTTAAGAGCAACCACCTTGCCAAGAGTCGCAAGGTAGGACTCAAGGCTCTGTCCCGGCAGGGCACTCATCACATCTACATTGATATTGGTAAAGCCTGCTTTTCTGGCATTATCAAAGGTCTCATAGAACATAGCACTGTCATGGACCCTTCCCAGGCACTTAAGCTCCTCATCATCAAGGGACTGGGCGCCGATGCTTATCCTGTTAAAGCCCGCCTCCCTGTATGCCAGGAGCTTATCGTACATAGCCGACGCAGGATTCACTTCTATGCTGATCTCCGCGTCATCTGCCACAGCAAAAGAGCTTTTGATCACAACCAGCGTATCGCAGATAAGCTGCGCATCCACAAAAGAAGGTGTACCTCCGCCAAAGAATACGGACTTCACCACAAAACCCCCGCCCTCTGCCAGTCCAGCACCGCCAACATCACGGAAAGGAGTGCACAGTTCATCTGCTGCCAGCGCAATCTCCTTCTTAAGAGCCGCAAAGTAGCCCTCCACCACGTCTTTTTTTGCATAAAAGGAAAGGAAGTCGCAATAATTGCACTTCCTTACACAAAAGGGTATATGAATATAGATTGAAAGAGATCTGCCCATCTATATACCACCTGCTGCCTTTTTCCTTTTGTTGTGGATAATAATGTAAGCAAAAGCAATACTGCCCTCATAAGGCCGGCAGTTCTTTTTTAAATCAGTCTGTGTTATCAAGCTTCAGGACGCTGAGGAAGGCGGACTGTGGAACCTCAACATTGCCGATCTGACGCATCTTCTTTTTACCTTCCTTCTGTTTCTCCAAAAGCTTCTTCTTACGGGTGATGTCACCACCGTAGCACTTGGCCAGAACGTCTTTCCTATAAGCCTTTACTGTCTCTCTGGCGATAACCTTTCCACCAACGGAAGCCTGAATAGGGATCTCGAACAGATGCCTTGGGATCTCCTCCTTGAGCTTCTCACACATCTTCCTTCCGCGCTCGTAAGCTACGTCTTTGTGGACGATGAAGGAAAGGGCGTCAACCTCTTCCCTGTTGATAAGGATATCCAGCTTCACAAGGTCTGACTTCTCATAGCCTTTGAGCTCGTAGTCAAAAGAAGCGTATCCCCTTGAACGTGACTTCAGGGCATCAAAGAAATCGTAGATGATCTCATTAAGCGGAAGCTCATATTTCAAAATAGCTCTGGTCTGCTCTATGTAATCGGTGCTCAGGTACTTGCCTCGTCTCTCCTGGCAAAGCTGCATGATGGCACCGACATAATCCGTGGTCACCATGATCTCTCCGTTGACAATGGGCTCCTCCATGTAATCAATCTCAGAAGGATCGGGAAGATTGGTAGGATTGGTCAGATCAAAGACCTCTCCGTCGGTCTTGTGGACCTTGTAAACAACGGAAGGCGCTGTGGTAACAAGGTTAAGGTCATACTCCCTCTCAAGTCGCTCCTCTACAACCTCCAGGTGGAGAAGTCCAAGAAACCCTGCCCTGAAGCCAAAGCCCAGAGCCTGTGAGGTCTCGGGTTCATAGAAAAGAGATGCATCATTAAGCTGAAGCTTCTCCAGCGCATCACGAAGATCTGAATAATGAGCGGAATCTGCAGGGTAAAGTCCGCAATAAACCATGGGCATAACCTTCTTGTAACCGGGAAGTGCTGCTTCACAGGGCCTTGCAGAATCTGTTACAGTATCACCGACTCTTGTATCCTGAATATTCTTGATGGATGCAGTAAAATACCCTACATCACCGGCTGTGAGCTCATCCCCGGGAACAAATCTGCCGGGAGCAAAGTATCCAACCTCTACTACCTCCGCCTCAGCGGCTGTAGCCATGAACTGAACCTTCATGCCCTTCCTGATAACGCCGTCCCTGACTCTTACAAATACGATAACTCCCCTGTAAGAATCGTAAATGCTGTCAAATATAAGCGCCTTTAATGGAGCTTTTGAATCTCCCTGAGGAGCCGGGATCTTGTGGACAACTGCCTCAAGGACCTCCTCGATTCCAATGCCGTTCTTGGCAGAAATAAGAGGCGCATCCTGAGCCTCTATTCCGATAACATCCTCAATCTCATCCTTAACTTCCTGGGGCATTGCGCTTGCCAGATCGATCTTATTGATAACAGGGAAAACATCCAGGTCGTGATCCAGTGCCATGTAAACGTTGGCAAGGGTCTGGGCCTCTACGCCCTGGGTTGCATCAACTACAAGGATAGCTCCGTCACAGGCTGCAAGGCTTCGGGAAACCTCATAGCCAAAATCCACGTGACCGGGGGTATCTATCATGTTGAAGGTATACTCCTGACCATCCCGCGCCTTGTAGATCATCCTTACCGCCTGGGACTTGATAGTGATTCCTCTCTCACGCTCAATGTCCATGTTATCAAGGACCTGGTTCTGCATCTCTCTTGAAGTGAGAACTCCGGTCTTCTCTATCATACGGTCAGCCAGTGTTGACTTACCGTGATCAATATGCGCTACTATGCAAAAATTTCTAATCTTACTCTGATCCACTATATATTCCTCTGTATTTCTTTTGATAAAAAATGTATACGCTGAATTATAACATATTTCTATTGACAGTCACAGCAATTTAAACTAAAATATTTCTACGTATGTGGCATTAACTGTCCGTGTCCGGCTTAATGCGCACACGAACTTATTATAATAACAATACATGGAATATTTCGGAGGTAATTATGGCAAATATTAAATCCGCCAAGAAGAGAGTATTAGTTAACCAGAAGAAGGCTGAGCAGAACCAGATGATCAAGTCAGCAGTTAAGACAGAGATCAAGAAGGTTAGAGCTGCTATCGAGGCAGGCAATAAGGACGATGCTGCTAAGGCACTCCTTGCTGCTACATCTGCAATCGACAAGGCTGAGTCAAAGGGCGTTATCAAGAAGAACACAGCTTCAAGAAAAGTATCTCGCCTTGCTCTTGCTGTTAACAAAATGTAATGATATTGACGTCACAAAGAAAGCGTTCTACATGCTCGCATGTAAGAACGCTTTTTTTAGTGACTCTTTCGACGCCTTTTATTCTGTTCCTTCATCTCCTCCATGCTGCTTCCAAACTCATCGGAGGACATGGTAGGGTTTCCGGCGATGGTGCGCTCTTTGTACCATTCAAAGAAGTTCCTAACAGGCGCCGGTGTAAACCTTGCCATCATAACCTTGTATTTGGCATAGAGTTCCATAACTTCTTCTCTTGCATTTCCCACGTAAGAAGCCGGCTCCAGTTTCATCTTTTCTTTTATAATTCCAAAGGACTTCTCAAGGTTATCGCTGATGGCCTCAAGCCTATTGCCGATTCCTGAACCAATAGCTCCAACCCTGCTGCCTACGGCATTTCCTATCTCTCCGACAGCGCTTCCTATTCCATCAACTTTTGCCTCAATCCCCTCGCGGACATCCTCACCCTTAAAGGCAATGATAACATCAAGGCGCTTCTGCATCCTTGCCATCTCTGTCTTGGCCTTCTCCATATAGATAAGCACATCACGTAGATCAAGAGCCGTCTTAAAGGCCATGGCAAAATCAATGCTCATGACAACCGTTACCACAATTGTGATCACGGATATGATCCTATAGGGAATTGATAAAAGAATCTTCTCAATAGGAATCTGCAGATAATGTGTGAAGATCACGGTGCATACACCCCAGCAAAGCGACGATTCAAGGCTTATAAGTCCCTTGTAGTGGAACCTCTTGTGGGAGTAATCCCAGTACCTGACCTTGAAAAGAGTCTCCATCACAAGGCCGGTGATGTATTCCAGCGCCGTAGCTCCGATACATCCCGCCACAAAGACTAAAAGAACATTCTCATAGAAGGGCTTTGACACCACCAGCATCATTATTCCGCCGCATCCATACAACGGCAAAAAGGGTCCACGCATGAACCCTCTGTTAACAAAATGCTTTTCATGAATTGTTACATATGCCGTCTCGAAGCACCAGCCAAAAAAGCTGTAGAAAAAGAATAAGAATAACCACTGAGGCGGTTGATAATTAAACATTTAAAAACCCTCAAAAAAGTTTTTTACTGCTCCGGATTGGAGAAATCAATTACCGGGTTATCGGGAGCAGTTGTCGGTTCCACAGAAATAGCCTGAAGGACAGGACCTTCACCCTTGTATTCCTCCACAAACTGCTTAACAACCTTGGCTGTTACCAGTACCCAGTCCTTCTCCTTAAGCTCTTTTGCCTTATCGTAATCACAGGCAAAGCCGAGGAACTGCATATCCTGGGCACAGCAGGTCATAGCCATTCTGCCGGGAACAAATCTTGTATCTCCAAACTCCTCAGGCTTAAGTACCATGCCCTTGAAGCGGACATTCTTGCCCTCGTATCTGTCAACATGGTCAAGAGCATCCAGATAAAACATGCCATAGCCATAGTTGTTGAGATCGATGGGGTCATCGTTAAGGTTGAAAGGAAGATCCTCATCCAGAGTCACATCCACCTCGCCGTTCATATCCTCAAAAATGATATCGGCCTTCTGGTTGATGGCCTTGACATTTCTCTTATAGGAAGCCAGATCCTCGATACCGTCGCACCTGTTAAACAGGATAAGGTCTGAGTTTCTGATCTGCTCAGCCAAAAGAGATTTCATATTGTTGAAGTACAGTTCAAAGCTTGAAGCGTCGATAACAGTAATCTGCTGCTCCAGCTTCCACATGATGGGGAGCTTTAGGTTCTTGAAGTTCCACATGCCGTTGTACTCCACCA
>DFGW01000022.1 GCA_002372465.1 Butyrivibrio sp. UBA3740 | reverse complement strand
ATGACAAGCTTCACAGGATCAAGGATTGCAAGCATTCTGGGAGCCTTGAGCTTAAGATCCTCTCTGATGCAGTACTCAAGCATTGCATACTCGGCTGTTGCCTGTGCCTTACTGATTCCGCACATGTCAACGAACATCTTGATGGACTCCGGTGTAAAGCCTCTCCTTCTGAGGGAAGCGATTGTTACAAGTCTTGGGTCGTCCCATCCGTCAACTATTCCGTCCTCCACAAGGCGCTTGATATATCTCTTACCTGTTACCACGTTGTTGAGATACATCTTGGCAAACTCGATCTGACGTGGAGGGTTCTTGTATTCGCACTCGGTCTTGACCCAGTCGTAAAGAGGTCTGTGGTCCTCAAACTCCAGGGTGCAGAGGGAATGTGTGATGCCCTCGATGGCGTCCTCGATAGGATGAGCAAAGTCGTACATAGGATAGATGCACCACTTGTCTCCGCATCTTGCGTGGCTCATGTGGGCAACACGATAGATGATGGGATCTCTCATGTTGATGTTAGGTGAAGCCATATCGATCTTGGCCCGGAGAGTCATGGCTCCGTCCTCTACCTTGCCACTCTTCATTTCTTCAAAGAGACGAAGGTTCTCTTCAACGCTTCTGTCTCTGTTGGGGTCGTTCTTGCCGGGCTCAGTAAGAGTTCCTCTATACTCTCTCATCTGCTCAGCTGTAAGCTCGGACACGTAAGCCTTGCCCTTCTTGATGAGCTTCACAGCGTCCTCATACATCTCATCGAAGTAATCAGAGGCATAAAAGAGCCTGTCCTCATAGTCAGCCCCAAGCCACTTCACATCCTCAATGATGGCATCCATAAACTCGGATTTCTCCTTGGTAGGATTGGTGTCATCAAATCTCATGTTGAACTTGCCGTTATACTCCTTGGCCATACCGTAGTTAAGAAGTATGCTCTTGGCGTGACCTATATGCAGAAATCCATTGGGCTCAGGAGGAAAACGGGTGCATACATGATCGTATACTCCCTCCTTGAGATCCTTATCAATCTCCCTTTCGATAAAGTGTCTTGAAAGGGTTCCGTCTCCTTCCGGATTTGCATTTACATTTGTAATTTCTTCTGCCATTTCTGTATAAAACCAACTTTCTATTAAAATGATTACATTTCAGTATAACACATTGCCCCGCTTACTTATAGACATATTTTTCCTCGAAGAGGGCACGTCTTATCGGCTTATCGAAGTAGTAGCCCTGAATGTACTTAACTCCCATGCCCTTTAAGACATCCAGCTGCTCCTTGGTCTCGATTCCCTCGACGCAAACCTCTGCCCCAATGGCTTTTCCCATATCCACTATGGACCTTACGAAGGCCTGTGAGTATTCATCCTGGGCAATGTCCTTTATGAAGTCCTTGTCGATCTTGATGATATCAAAGGGCAGAGCTCTTATACTGCTAAGGGCAGAATACCCTGTTCCGAAGTCGTCCAGTGCCAGCCTTACCCCAAGTGCCTTTATATCCAAAAGAGTCTGCTTGGTCCTTGCCAGATCGTTGATGGCAAGTCGCTCTGTAAGCTCAAGCACAAGGTTTTCCGGATTAAGGTTGTTCTCTGTGATGCAGCTTCTTATGATATCGACGATGTCTGTCTGCATGATCTGAACCACCGACAGATTGACGCTTATGGCAAATTCTTTGGTGCCGGCTTCATTCCAGGCTCTGCAACACTCGCAGGCCTTTCTGAGCACATGATTTCCTATAGGATTGATAAGTCCAAGGTATTCAGCAAGAGGAATGAACTCATCAGGGCTAAGGAATCCCAGTGCATTACTGTTCCAGCGAACCAGGGCCTCAGCAGCCATGTGATTAACCTTCTTGCCGTCATCACCAAACTCGCTGACAACAGGCTGGAAGTAAACCTCAAACTCTTCACACTGCTTGCCGATGGCATCGTACATGTTCTTCTCCAGATCCAGTCTGTGGATTGAAGAGGAATCGATATTGTCGGAGTACTCAGCTATTCTGTTCTTGCCGGACTTCTTGGCTTCGTACATGGCAACGTCGGACTTCCTTATCAGCTCAGAGACGCTGTCTCCGTGTTCAGGGAATCTTACAACACCCATACTCATGGTGCAGTAGTAGTCGCTGTCCTTTAAGTACCATGGAGTAGCAAAGGCATCCTTTATCTCCTCCATGATCCGGTCAAGACGATAATAGCTCTCCGGAGGAACGATGATGACAAACTCATCGCCGCCCATACGGTAGCAGGAGCCTTCAATTCCCTCTATCCTTGAAACAGCTCTTGAAATATCCTGAAGCAGAATGTCGCCATACTGGTGTCCCAAGCTGTCATTGATGTGCTTAAAGTCATCCAGATCAAGGTACATAAGTGCGCCGTGACCACCACTCTGGGTAGCCTCATCCACATACCTTGCCAGGTCCTTCTCGCAGCACATCCTGTTGTAAAGACCCGTCAGGAAATCAGTATATGCCTGCTGTTCAATTCTCTTCTGGTAAAGTTTCTTCTCGGTCACATCATAAATAGCGCAGAGGGATACAGGTCTTCCATCCACCCACTTGATCCTGGTGTAGTAAACGTCATACCACTTTTCTCTGTCTCTATGGTAAACCTCATAATTACCGCTGTAGCTTCTTGAAGGTATATTCTTCTCAAAAAGATCTGAGAGCTTGTTCTCAGTAAGCTCCCGGGAGAAGTTCTTTTTAAAGCTCCTGTTGGCAAAGAGCAGAACTCCCGAGGTGTTGTCCCTTACGTAGATGGAGCTTCCAACGTTGTCAAGGACCGCTTCCAGCGAGGCAAAAGAGCTGGCAAGGGAATTGGTCTGCAGTCTCTTGGTGATGATACTCTGAAGAATCCTGATGGCGTCATTGATGAACTTGATGTCATCGATGGACCAGATCCTTGGCTCCCTGTTCTCGGTAAGGCAGGCGTAGAACATGGGGGTTCCGTTTATGACGACAGGCATGGAAACCAGGGCTTTTATGCCAAGGTTTTCAATCTGCTCTCTCTCGCCGGCATTCATCTGAGTATCGCTGGATATGACCACTGCCTTCTTGTTGCCAATAAACCAGCAAACCTCCTGATCAGTGGTTTCGGGAAAGAGCTTTCCGACTCCCGGAAGTGCCCACTGGACAACGATGTCCATCAGTGTGTTGTGATGAAGCCTGCAGATAAAGGCATTGCTTATCTGGAGATAGGAGCACAGCTTTGAGATCACATCCACCATGATCTCCTCTATGGGATCATTGCTATCCAGCAAAGATACTATCTCTGTCATGGTCTCCGCCCGGTGGAAGGAGGTTGTCATCTCAATCTCCTGAAGCTTGGAGGCCTTACTCTTGGCAATAGCCATAGACCTTGACGTCTCAACCTTTATGAGAACGTTCAAAGTCTCCCGGAGCAGATCCAGAGTCTTATAAAACTTATCCTCTGTGATCAGATATTGGAAATTGTCAATTGGTGGAAAACGGAAAAAGCTCTTGTCGTACTGTGCGTCTGTAAAGATTCCACACACGATCCAGACTGCAGCCACTTTGCTGCCATCTGATACTGCCAGAGCTGCAAGCTTAAGATTGGGGATCTCTGTGATCTCAACAGCCTGATCCTCCAGCTCGCTTTCAGAAACACGCTTATAGATATTGTGTATCCTTATGGGCGTGACATATTTTTTGATGATCTCGATCTCATGGGCATTGCCCGAAAACTCAGTGATGGGCACTCCCTCTGAATCAAGGCACAGAGAATACACCCCGGCCATCTCGCAGAATCTGTCCTGCCAGGATTGCATCTCCTCTTTGCTTTTAAGCGCAATATTACCAAGGGCTCCACTCTTTTCAAGGGAAGAGCCCGTGGCCTGTTGCATTTTTTCAGCAGTGTTAGTAATGACTTGCAACTGTTCTACTCCTTATCAGAGTAATAAGGAAGCGACAAGACCTCGCTAAGCGATTACTGACCATCTACGCTGTAGTTAGGAGCTTCCTTTGTGATCTGAATATCATGAGGATGAGACTCACGAAGAGCTGCAGAAGACATCTTGATGAACTTGCCGTTTTCTTTGAGTTCTTCAATAGTCTGACATCCGCAGTAACCCATTCCTGAGCGAAGGCCTCCAATAAGCTGGAATACAGTATCCTCTACTGTTCCCTTATAAGCCACACGTCCCTCTACACCTTCAGGAACAAGCTTCTTGGCATCCTCCTGGAAATAACGGTCCTTGGAACCGTTCTCCATGGCTGAGATAGATCCCATTCCACGGTATACCTTATATTTTCTGCCCTGGTAAAGTTCAAACTCACCGGGAGCTTCATCACATCCTGCAAACATTGATCCCATCATTACCATGTTGGCGCCTGCTGCGATTGCCTTGGTGATATCTCCTGAATACTTGATACCTCCGTCAGCAATGATAGGAATATTGTACTTCTTGGCCATCTCATAGCAGTCCATAACTGCTGTGACCTGAGGGACACCGATACCTGCAACAACACGGGTTGTGCAGATGGAGCCCGGGCCGATACCAACCTTAACAGCATCAGCTCCTGCCTCGATAAGATCCTTTGTAGCAGCTGCTGTTGCGCAGTTTCCTGCAATGACAGGAAGGTTAGGGAACTTCTCTTTTATCATGCGAAGGCACTTAAGAACGTTCTCTGAATGCCCGTGTGCAGAGTCAAGAACGATAACGTCAACCTTGGCATCCACAAGGGCTGATACTCTGTCGAGACAGTTTGCTGAGATACCAACACCTGCTCCGCAAAGAAGTCTTCCCTGATCATCCTTGGCTGATAAGGGGTACTTGATGGTCTTTTCAATATCCTTGATGGTGATAAGTCCGACAAGGTTGTAATCGTCGTCTACGATAGGGAGCTTTTCTTTCTTGGACTGGGCAAGAATGCTCTTGGCTTCCTCAAGGGTGATACCCTCTTTAGCTGTAATGAGGTTCTCGCTGGTCATAACCTCTTTTATCTTCTTGGAGAAATCTTTTTCAAACTTAAGGTCACGGTTAGTGATAATACCTACAAGCTTTCTGCCCTCAGTGATAGGCACGCCTGAGATCCTGAACTTGGCCATGAGAGAATCTGCATCTGCCAGAGTATGTTCAGCTGAAAGAGAGAACGGATCTGTAATGACACCGTTTTCTGATCTCTTAACCTTGTCCACTTCCTCGGCCTGAGCCTCGATGGACATGTTCTTGTGAATGATTCCGATACCGCCCTGTCTTGCCATGGCAATAGCCATTCTGTGCTCAGTTACTGTATCCATTCCTGCGCTCATGAGCGGAATGTTAAGCTTGATAGTCTTGGTAAGATATGTAGAAACATCTACCTGATTAGGTATAACCTGTGAATATGCAGGTACTAAAAGTACATCGTCAAAAGTAATTCCTTCGCCAATAATCTGTCCCATTTTCTCGACTCCCTTTTAATCTGTGAAAACTTTTCTAGGTGCAACACTCTTAACAGCAGCTACAAATTCCTGCGTAGGTTCAAATATGATCCGCTCTTTGCCATCATATATAAACATATATGTCGGATCAGGCTGTCTGCTGTAATCCCTTCCGGAATAATCAACAGTCTTCAAAGTTTTGTTCCTGTACTCATCCAGATGATGTGAATTCCTGGGAGCCATCACTTCAATGTGCTCAACCTCAAACTTGCCGACGTTCTTACGTCTTGACTTGTTGAGTATCTTGTCCACTGTGATCTCTTTCTCGCAGTACTGGTACTCAAATTCAATATTCGAATTCATTGATAGGAAATAGTAACCAACTCCCGCGATAACGCACAGGATAAGACCCGCAATCCCGAGAACCGTCAAGATTGAGGAAAGAAAGAAAATAACTGCCAGGATCAGTGAAACATAACTGAGAATCTTGGTCAGAGGTGACCCCTTGCTGGCAACAAGGCATTCAACGTAATTGTTTTCAAAAGACATTACCTGATTTCTCCTCCTGAAGTCTTCAATTTTATCGACTATCTTATATTACTTTTCCCAATCTTTCAAGGTTTTTTAACCTTTCCACTCTATTATTTCTATTATATATGTTTTAACGAAAAAAAAGTATTATTTCTTTGTAAACAAATATTACTGCAGGGTGTAAATCAAAGCTTGGTGAGATTCGGACGCCACCCTTTACTGGACCTGGTGGAAACGCATGGCAGATCTTGCCGACGGTGAAGATGATGGGAACAGCTAATAGGCGTCACCGTCGCGCAGCAGCATTGTAGCGTTTCCGCCAGCCCCAGTAAAGGGCGAGCCCCTAAAGGGGTGGCTGGTTATCAGGGCCTCCGGCTCCGAATTCAGGAACAGCTAAGAGCAATCATATCAGCACCGGCTGTTCAAGCCACAAGCAGGGGACAGACAGCGGGAATTATGCCAATGGCAGATGTCAGCGGCAATTAGTAGACCTTATGCCAGGACGGTTGGCAATCATTAATCTTTCCGGTAGATAGCAGGCTTTCTATAAGTTTTTTTCTTACATTGGCATATATTTAGAAAAGTCCCCCTCACGCAACGATAAATGATGCCATTTCTATAAGTTTTATTCAGCAACTTAAATATATTTAGAATTTATCCAGCTTTATGATGCTTAAGCTATGGTTTTTCTATAAGTTTATCTTCACTTGCACCATATATTTAGAAAATCTCCTGACTTCTGCCCTCCATGTTGGATTTTTTCATAATACTTTTTCAATATTTGCTGTATATTTAGAAAACACTATGGTGAACTATGTTGATCATGTTTCTAATGGATCAAGGAGCAAGTATCATCATGCGTTCATGGGGCGGACATACTAAGGCTTCAGGTGCAGGACTTTTCATATGGTTTGTATGCCAAACTCTCAAAAACATAGATTTTTTGACATAAGAAACTCCTGGCATTCCCGGTTGACAAGCATTTTGTATGCAAAACTGACGGCAATACAGATTTTTTGACAAAGAATGCTCTGTCAACTTCGGTTGCCCCCGATTGACAAGCATTTTATGTATGCAAAGCTTTTGAAATCACAGATATTTTTACAAAAAGCGCTCTACCATCACCTGTTACCCCAAATTTTTGTATGCAAAAAAATAGAATTCCCTATTAATTTGCAAAAGCAGGCGGCCCCGGGCACAGGCCACCAGCTGTTCCTGGATTCAGAGCCTGAGGCCCATAACCTCAAGAGATATGTCATTGCCTTTATTTTGCACAGCAAATAGGCCCCCAAAGCTTTACAGCCTTGGGAGCCTATGCAGGGGTATCAATTTATTTTCTGTTCAAAAATCTAATTCCAAAGAATATTGCTCCGAGAGCCAGTGCTGCCAGCGCGATAACCAGCGCTGCGACAGAGCCTGTGCTCATCTTGCCATTTACAGGAGCTGCTGCCTTGGCAGCTGCTTCATCTTCAATCACCTTGGTGCCTTCTGTCTCAGTTTCCTGAACCTCTTCACCATCAGTGAGTTTAACCGGCTCATTCTCCTGCGCTATAGTTTCTGCAGATGCCTGATCGCCGGTAACTGTGCCTACAGAGTCCTCTGATCCTTCGGCCTGCGCTTCCCCGGCTCCATCCTGCCCGGAAGCGGAAGCATTGTTGCCTGTCTGATTTCCGGCACCGCTCCTGCCTGCTGCCGACGCTCTATTTGTAGCTGTCGGAGCCGCTGTAGCTACTGCTGCGCCCTGGTTTGCAGAGGCAACTGCTGCATTGGCGACTGTTGTTCCAGCCGCACCAGCTGTGTTTCCTGCAGCTGTTGAATTGCCTGTTGCACTGCCGCTGCCGCTTCCTTCACCGGACTCCTCTGCCTCAGCCATAGCTTCAGATGCAGGAGTCTCATCTCCTGAAGAGATATTATTCTCCCCGGAAGGTGTAGGTACTACTGCAGGCTTCTTGCCTTTAAGGGAGACTGCAGCAACTGACGGGTAGTCCAAAAGGTTAGCTGATGCTACCAGAGTATAATCCCGGCTCTTAACTATGTCATAGCTCTCAAGCTCAAAGTCACAGCTTGTACTTACCTGTGAATCAACGTTTATGTATACTGTCTTTCTTGCCACAGTCACGCCATCACTGTTAACAAGCCTTGCTGTTACAGGAACAACCAGGTCAGGATTTGTATCCTTTGTAAAGTCTGACTCAGGTACAGTTGTCAGATAATCTGAAACAGCTCCATTAACGTTGACCTTAACGTTTGCAGTAACCTTTCCGTCGGAGAGCTTTGCGCCCGATGCGCTAACTTCAAGGACACTAGCCGCCTCCTGTGCCGATACGGAAGGAATCCTTGATGTCATGTAACTGAAGCTGTCCACCACGTATGGCTTATAGAAAGTGCTGTCATGAGCACCCTCTTCCAGCTCGAAATAGTGATCGATCTTGACGTTTCTCAAAAGAGCATCCAGCTCAATTGCAGGTATTCCAAACTTATAAAGATCCTGATTACCACAGACAAAGTACTGTCCGTAATACTTAAGGTAATCGATGTATCCCTTCTTGTACTGATCCTGTGCCAGAGCCAGAGGATTTGCACCCATGTTGATGGCACCAAAGTAGCTTATGATTCCGGAAAAGAGATTTGGGTTCCTGAGTCCGATGTTGTAGGATCCGCTACCTCCCATGGATGCGCCAACGGTAAATCTGAATCTTGCATCCTGAACTGTACGATAGTTGTCGTCAACAAAAGGAATGATATCCTCTGTCACCATATCCACCCAGCTTCCCTGCCACCAGCTTGTGGGAACACTGTCAGGTATTACCAGGATTGTATTCTTGATAAGTCCTGCTGCTATTCCGCTGTCAAGGAACTCATTTATTCCGTCGATCTTCCAGGAGTTACTGCTGCTGTTGATCTGGTGGAAGATATAGGCTACAGGGTAGCGCTTGTCAGCATTCTCTTTTGCAAAATACCCTTCCGGAAGATATACAAGGAAGCTCTCCTTCTCTGTATCACTGCCGCTTCCAAGAGCCAGCGCCCTGTTCTTTGAGTCGATGTACTGTGTATAGAAGCGGTCATGTTCTCCGTAGAGATAAGCCTTCTTGCCCTCTACTGTGAAGTATTCGTTTACCTCTAAGCTGAGCTTATCGCCGCCTTCAGTAGTGATGGTCCTTCTGGCCTGATAGAGGTAGAGGTTGTCTCCTGCCTCAAATACTGTGCCTTCGGTATCGACAACGGTGCCCTTTCCATAGCTCTTTACGGTCTCCAAAAGCTTTTCCTTGTTGATCCCGGACTGGAAATAATCTGCCGAAACCGTATCGGCAAACATCTTCAGGTCGCCCTTTGCAACAGCCTTTATCTGAGTATCAATAGCTCTTTTAACAAGAGTTTGAGCATCTTCCGGCGCCAAAGTACTTGGTGCACTGTTGAGTCTGTTATAGGCAGCCTGTGAATAGAGGCCGGGATGACCCTTGTACCAGCCACCATCTCCGGAGTTATTGTGTGCCAGAACTGCTACATAGTTCTTTCCGCCAAAGTTGAGAATCTCAGGACTAACCTCATAGGACCTGTAGGTATCCCACTGGTCGGACTCCATTTTCCAGGTATCCGGATCCATTCCGGTCTGTCCGATCTGAACGCCGTTTATGAAGGTTACATCTCCCTCATCCAGATATCCGATGGGCATCTGATATGTGCCAACCGTGAAATCTGCCGGGATGTCAAATTCTCTTACATACCAGGCGTAGCCCACAAAGTTTCGCTCCACGCCGTTTGTTCCATTCCACCAGGTGATACATGGTGTTGCGTCAGCCCAGCTTCCAAAGTCGCCCAGCTCAAGCTTTCCGTCTGCGCCGACCCAGTCCTCTTTGGCAAAAGAGCTGTTGGCGATAGCCTTAACTTTCCATACGCCCATAAAGTCGATCAGCTGATCTTCAGGTGATGTGCCTGTTCCAAGGACTCTCACAAGGTCCTGGGCATCCACTGCAAAATCTGTTCCCTGCAAAGAAACAACAAGCGCAACTGATGTGCTGACGTTCTTTACAGTATTTGGGATCATCACCGTGCCGGTCACTGTTCCTGCTCCTACCGTGAACTCGCCAACGGAAACTCTTTCAAGAACCTCACTGCTGTCCGGATCAGTCATGACAATCTCTGCAACCATGTTGCTGTTCTTGGAACCAAAGAACTTGTTGTATTTATCTGAAACGGTGATGCTGTAGGAGGCTTCTATCTCTTCAAGGCTCTCCAGTGCAGACTGGGGAGAAAGAGTAAGCGATCCTGTCACAAGGTTCTGAGTGATTCTTCTGTTAAAGCCTGCTGCCGCCTCAGCCACAGACTTCTTCTCAAAGGTCTCATCAAAGACACCGTTCTTGATGGAGAAGTTCTGTGAATATCCATCGGCGTTTCCAAAATAAGCTGCATAGAATCCTCCATATGCCGATGCATTCTTGATGAAATACTTGATCACGCTGTTGGCGCCGTTTTCTGCATATGCCCTTGGATCCTCAGTTGCAGCAGAAAGATATGTGTAAAACTTAAGGGCAGTAGAATTGTTAAGCCTGCTCAGCCCGAGCATATCTCCGTACTTTTCAAGCCATGTGTTGCTCTCACCTGCGTAGTCTCCGTTGATGGATGCCATGAGGCCAAAGAGCTCCGGAGTGCTCCTAAAGTTCTTTTGCCCATCTGTATAGGTAAGCGCATGAGCCAGGTATCCGCCCACTTCCTCGCCGATAACTGCCCGGAAGGATGCTTCGCCCAAAGTCACGTATCTGCTGTCAACCTCTGCAATGATATCCTGCACTTCGCTGTAGGGATCGTCCCCCTCCTCGAAGCTCACCTTGACGATGATCATGTCCATGGCGCTCTCGGAAAGAGTGTTCTTAAGCTGCAAAAGAGCTGTTTCCGAAAACTCAGACAGACCGTCATTGGGCATTACATATACAACCGGATAGGCCGCGCCTGAGGTTGAGTACCCTTCGGGAAGTATCACGCTGTAATCAAGGTTTGACTTGCTTACATTGTTTCTTACCTTGGAAAAGAGCCACTGGGGGTATCTGCTCTCATCCATAACAATGCATTCAACAGCGTGATAATCTCCGTTTGCACCGGAGGCATCCAGTTCATCCTTGCTGTAGGTGGTGAAAAGGATATTGTCTGCCCCGAGGGTTTCCAGCGTTTCGTAAGCCGAAACCGTCCCTTGGTAAGGCGCTGTGGAGTCCGCCTCACACTGGGCTATCCAGATAGATTTATCTTTTATCTTCTCAAGGTTCTCGCTCTTTGTGACATTGCCAAAATAGTCTGTATAGGCAACTGCGGGAGCCATTGCGATTGATGCTGCGCTATAGTCAGGGTAAGTTTCGTTGAACTCAAGAACTGCTGCTCCGCCAAAGGACTTACCTGTAATATAGATCCTCTCAGGGTCTGCCTTGCCTTCGCTTATAAGCTCATCTATCACTGACTTGGTCTTGGCATAGACATTCATCCTGGCTGCTTCGCTCACATATGCATATCCGCCAAACTGCGGAGCGATCACGTATGCAGGGCGATCTGCCTGGTTGTCTGCCTCTGCCCATTCAACAGCGGTTCTGTTGGCATAGAGATTCTCATCATCTCCAAAACCATGGAAAACAACTACCACAGGCACTGCTTCATCAGCCTGGGGCTCATAGATGTTATAGGAAAAACCGCCGTCACTTACGTAGCTGAAATCATCAGCCACAGGAGTGACAGTCTTAGTTACATCTTCTCTGTTAAAGGAGAAATATTCATTGCCATCAAGAGTACAGGTCACAGTGTACTCAGGCACATAGTAATACCTGTCAGGGAATGTGTCCGGAACAATTGTGACGCTGGTCCTGTCGTCGCTTAAGCTGACAGAAGTAACTCCAACTTCAATGTCCCTCTCGGTAATTCCGTTAGCAAGCCACCCTGACTTGTTGGCACTGATGGTGAAATCATCTGCAGTAAGCTCCAGATCCTCAGCCAGGGCATCCTCAAAGGTTACCACCATGCTGACAGGATACTGACCCAGCTTTTTCACCTCAGTATTGACGGTGACAGATTTGATGACTGCCTCTTCTTTTTCTTCGTTGGTGCCCTTGGCCATCAGCTCAGGCTCCTCTCCTTTGTTCTCTGTTTCTTCATCTTTTACCTCTTCCTTCTCTTCTTCGTTATTCTCGGCCTCAGGCTCTGACTTCTCGTCTTCGATTTCCTGTTCCTGGGCTTCGGGCTTCTCGTCCTCGGTCCCTGCTCCGTTATCTGCGGAGCCGCCTGTTTCATTTCCGCCGTCCTCTGGTTTTTCTTCCCCTGACCCGGATTTCTTTTCCTCGGACTCTGTCTTCACTTCCTTGTTTTCTTCGTTTGCGCCGCTCTCTCCTTCGGCGACTTCTTCCTTTTCAATTTCTGCCTTGTCCTTTGCTTCACTGCTTTCGCCGTCCTTCTCTACGGCATTTTCCCGGATCTCCCCATTAAGATCCGATGCAGAAGCACTTTCTTCAGCCAAGGCTGTGATCGAGTTCATCTGTCCAAACACCCCTGTGGCAGTCATGGCCATAACTGTGCCAATGCCCAAAAGGCGTTTTAACAAAACCTTTCTCATCAGTAACCCTCCTTATTAATTTTTGTAGGTGCTGCCCCCATAGACCCGATTTTAACATTGGACTCTTGTAAATGTTAGACACAGCAAACACAAAAAAACATTCACTTTTTGTGCGTCATGCACTATAATATTTTTTCGTGGAGGTATTTATTATGAATGGTGTTGAAGTAAAGAAAATCCTCGAAAAAGAAAAGTGCATTAAAGTCTGTAACATCAGTGATAATGCCACTATTCGTGATGTGGATTTCTGGGATAAGACTGCAGGCGATGCAGAGGATCTTTCTGCTGACACTCTCTATCTGGCAGATGAATCTGACAGCTCTTTTGTGCAGGATGCCCACATCTCTTTTCTTGTGGCTGACCGTGATAAGCTCACAGGTCTTTTCCACGAGATCCACCAGAGCCTTAAGAAGGAAAGCGCCGCAGAGAGGGCTTACCTGCGACTTTTAAAGAATATGTATGCCGGCGAGAGCATACAGTCATTTCTCAACGACTATGCCAGGGACAACGGACATTTTATCGCTGTCCTAGATATCAGCGGGCGTATTCTGGCAAGTTCAGAGCCCGTAATAGATAACTCCGTGTGGCAGGAAGCTGTCAAAAACGGATTCTGTGATTTTGATTTCATGGAGCACATCAGAAACCGCTCCAAGATGAGCAGACAGGGTTCCACCGACATTCCTTCGGTTTACTACTGCAAGAACAAGGCTCTTTATTACCTCTCCAACAGGATCCATGTGGGAGGCAAGTATGTTGGCAATGTGTTTATGATAAGGCGAACTGATGATTTCAAGAACCAGGACTACGACATCATCTCCACCATCAGTCGCATCTACTCTGACATCATCCGCAAGGAGCAGCTGAGCACCGACGTTAACACCTATCTCTATGGCGGAATCTTAGGAGATTTGCTGTCGGGAATGACTGATTCCCAGGCCAAGTCAAGGCTTCAGACCAGCGGACTTACCTTCCCTGCCAACATGCGAGTGGTTGTCCTTCGCTCCTACCAGTACCTCGGAGAGAGATATCTTCACAATACTCTTCTTCCAAAGCTCCAGTCCTATCAGCCAAACTTCCCTTACCTGATCTACAGGGAAGGACTCATCATAATAGCAGACAATGACATGCTCAAGGACCCGGACCTTGTGGAGAAGTTCAGTGCATTTTGCATCGACCAGCACCTGGTAGCCGGGGTTTCAGATCTTTTCCATGATCCCATCAGGTTCCCTGATTACTTTGAACAGGCCCAGTCCGTTGTGCATCTTGCCCAGAAGCTCAATGAGCCCAATCCGGTCTTGATGTTCAGGGACTATGCCTTCTACCTTCTTATAGAGAATGTTAAGGACAGGCACCAGCTCAAGAACATAGCCCATCCTGCCCTTACCACCCTTCGCAACTACGACGAAGAGAAGCAGGCATCTCTTTTCGAGACCCTGCGCACCTTTATCGCCTGTGGCTACAGCCCTACAGAGGCAGCCGACACTCTCTTTTTACATAGAAACACCTTTAACTACAGGAAGAAAAAGATCGAGGATCTTTGCGGAATTTCCCTGGAGGACAACAAGACCAGATTCCAGCTGGCCTGTTCCTACCAGATCTTCGATTATCTTGACAGTTGCTTCGAATGAACGTACAATGCTCGAATAGTGCTTAGTAATAGGAGGCAATATGTCAGTAAACGAAGAAATCAGAGAACAGAGAAAGAAACTCAAAGGGCAGGGATTCAAGGCCCATTGGGATTATTTCTGGGAATATTATAAGATTCACACCATTGTGGCGGTGATAGTGATAATCTTCATCGTCACCTTTACAAGGGATATGCTTAACAAGAAGCCCTACGCGGTCTATTCAATGTTTTTAAACGCTGTGGGACTTGAAACACAGGAGCAGATTCAAAACGGCTTTGCAGAATATGCAGGGATAGACACAGTCAAGGAAGTCATCCTGGCAGATACCACTTCCGGTTTCTCCCTGGCCAATATGGATAACTCTACAGTTGCCACCAGTGAGAAGATCATGGCAGTCATGGCAGCCAAGGAGCTTGACGTGATCGTAGCGGATACCAACAGTTTCGGTCACTACTCCGCTCTGGAGACCTACGCTGACCTTAGAGACATCTACAGCACCGAAGAGCTTGATGCCTGGGATTCACAAGGGCTGCTCTTCTACGTGGATCGTGGTTATGTGGACTACCTGTCCTCCGACTACTACACCGATTACTTAACCAACGGCCAGTACGACAAGAGCAACAAGTATGCTGTCATGGCCGCCGAGTATAACGAGACCTTCCAGTTCCCTGTTCAGGACAAATCCGAAATGGACGACCCGATCCCTGTAGGAATCATCCTTAAGAACTCAACCATTCTTAAAGAGACCGGCGCCTATCCACAGGATACTCCTGTTGCAGGAATCATCACCAACACACAGCGCCCGGATAATGCCAAGGCTTTCCTTTCTTACCTTATGCAGTAAGACAGGCATTCCCCGCAGGACGTATTGTGGCATAACTCGCCCCGGCATCAAGGACAAGCAATCTGTGCTTCGCATCCTTGACGTCGGGGCTTTTGTATATGAATCTTTAATATATATTTAAGACTATTTATTAACGTAATATAGTATTATTTATAGTAGATGATTATTAATATTAGTATTAGTATGTCTTCAAGGAGGACTCTTATGTCCGGCAAGATAAATAATATACTTCGCAAATTTATAGTCCTGGCATTTTGCCTTTTGATCGCAGGTGCAAACAGCGGATATGCTACAGATACAGGGATAAAGCCCGGTGATGCCAGCAATGTTGTAGATTTTGAACACAAACTCGATGATTATGTACCTGCCAAGAAGAACTACAATTTCTACTTCACCTATAAGATAGTACATCCCTGGTGGGACGCCGTTGCTCTGGGAATGGAGGATGCCCAGAAAGACTATCTCGATAAGGGCATAACCATCACCTATGAGTACATGGCTCCCGAGGCTGCCTCTTACGAGGATCAGACCAAAAGATTATTACAGGCCCAGACAGGTAATTATGATGTGATCGGAGTAGATGTAGCTGACGAAGAAAAGATATCTCCTGTGCTTGATGAAATGGTAGAAGCAGGTAACAAGGTCATGACCTTTTCCAGCTCTGACGCAGCTCCGGGCTGCAAGAGGATTGCCTACGTAGGCAATACCCACAACTATCAGGACGGAGCTGACCTTACAGAAGCCCTATGCAAAAAGCTTGGTTACAGGGGCAAGGTAGCTATACTTGTTGGAAGTCACGGCGCTCCCTGTCATGAAGACAGAGCAAAGGGAGCAAAAGACACTATTGCCAAATATAAGCATATGGAAATAGTAGCAGTTGAGTATGACATGGACTCCATCGATAAAGCCCACGAACTTGCTGTGCAGATGCTAAAGGACAATCCTGATATTGCAGGCTTTATATGCTGCAACATGAGTAACCCTGTCGGTACAGCCAGAGCAGTTACTGAGCTTGGAAGCAAGGCAGTGATCGTTGGAATGGACCATGATCAGGAGGCACTACGCTATCTTAAGGACGGCGTTATCTATTGCCTGGGCGTACAGGACTGCTATTCCATTGGTTATGATACATTGCAGGTTGCTGTGAAAATTGCAGATGGGAATCTGCCGGGAAATCTTTACCCAGAAAAGACTGATGAAAGCACAACTATAATTTATCAGGAAGATGCAGCACCAATGCTTGAAGTCTTGTATGGAGATGTATCGCAGTGAAAAAAAAGAAGCTAACTGAAAAGGCAGTGGCTATAACTGCGGCGATTGGAAGCGTTCTTATCATGGTTACGATAATCGCCAATACCTATTGGGCATCCAGGCAGGCTGCTTTGTCTACCAATCAGGCAATTTCTGCTGTTAGTGCGTTCTACCTCGAATCAATTGCCAACAGACGTTCAAAGGCCATCACTAACCTTATCAACAATAATTTTGACTACATGGAAAAGGCCGTAGACGTCATAGATGACGAAAAGATCGAGTCCCAGGAAGACCTTCGGGCAGCAATTGGCCGAATGAAGAAGCTTTTGTCCCTTAGCCGCTTTGCCCTTGTAGATGAGGATAATATAGTTTATACGCAGTATACCACCTATACCGGTGGTAGCAGACATGCCTTCCTTGCCAATGAGAAATTGGATGACAGAATGATAAGCACCGTCTTTCGCTATGGCTCATCCAAGGAACTCTGTCTGGCAATTCCCATAGATATACAGATAATGGGCAAGCAGTTTAAGGCATGTTTCGTCCAGATAGATATCAACGACATTGTGGCTCTGCTTGCTTTTGATGATCAGGAGAGTACACATTTTGCGCTGTATTCCGAAAACGGCGGAAATATATCAGAGACTGAGCTGGGTCAGCTGGTTGGAACCCAGAATATCTTTGACGCAACAAAGGGGAATGTTCCTGAGGAGCAGTGGGATTCCTTCCGGGATGATTTCGCCAACGGAAAAAGAGGAACGCTGACCTTTACTATATTTGACGTAGTGGATACCATATACTATGAGCCTGTGCCCGACACCGGTTGGGAGCTGGTTGTAATGACTCGCGAGAGCGTTATTTATGATCATATAAAGGAGATCAGTGAAAAAAGCCTTGCTGCCAACCGTACGCAGATAATATTCCTTCTTGTAGTTGCTTCTGTGTTCTCAGCTATATTATTCTACATGATAAGCCGTGTAGCCAACGACAAACTGGATGAAGAAAAAGAAAACAGTAAAGTATTTAGGAGCATGGCCAATACCGATTCACTTACAGGAGTCAGAAACAAACACGCCTACCTGGAGACAGAATCCCAGATAAACAACAGGATTCGTGAAGGAGCTATTGACAGGCTTGCCCTTGTGGCCTGTGACATAAACGGTCTAAAATATGTCAATGATACCCAGGGACATGCAGCCGGTGATAAGCTTATCAAGGAAGCAACTTCCCTTATCTGTGATATGTTCGATCATGGTTCAGTTTACAGGACAGGTGGTGATGAGTTCGTAGTTCTTTTGCAGGGAAAAGGATACGATACAAAGGATGAAGTAATCGCCGCCTTCAACAAGCAGGTGGAGGAAAACATAAAGACAAATGAGGTTGTTGTATCCATCGGCTATTCAGAACTAAAGCCTGAGGATGAACAGCTCCATGATGTATTTGAACGAGCAGACCATATGATGTATGACCGCAAAAAAGAATTAAAGAACATGGGCGCAAAAACCAGAGAATAGTACTAAAAGCAAGGCATAACAAAAGGGGCTGTCTCCTGATGTGATCTAATTAGATCAATCACCGGGCGACGCCCCATTTTTTGTTTAAACCTGAGTAGTTACAAAGATATCATAGATGGCACTGATGGCCTTTTCGAAGTCGCGGTTCTCTACGCCGATGATGATGTTAAGCTCTGAGGAGCCCTGATCGATCATCCTTACGTTTACGCTGGCATGGGCAAGGGCCGAGAAGATTCTTCCGGCTGTACCACGGGTTGACTTCATGCCACGACCAACGACAGCGATAAGAGCCAGATCTGACTCGATCTCCAGCATATCAGGATGTGCAAGTCTGTGAATCTCAGACACAACAGACTGCTCCTTCTCAATAAATTCATCCTGCTGTACAAATACCGTCATGGTATCGATTCCTGAAGGGACATGCTCGATGGAAATATCCTGATCCTCGAAGGCCTGGAGCACCTTACGTACAAATCCAACCTCTGAGTTCATCATGTCCTTAAGTACGTTCACGCAGCAAAAGCCCTTTTTGCCGGCGATTCCTGTGATGACATATTTTGATTTCTTGGCTGTGGATTCAACGATCCATGTGCCGGGATCTTCAGGCTGGTTGGTATTTCTGATATTGATGGGAATACCCTCTTTTCTTACAGGGAAGATGGCATCCTCATGAAGTACGGACGCGCCCATGTAAGCCAGCTCTCGAAGCTCTGTATAGGTAATGGTCTCAATATAGGGTGGCTTGTCGATGATCCTTGGATCTGCCACAAGGAAGCCTGATACATCTGTCCAGTTCTCGTAGACATCAGCGCGGATTGCTCTTGATACGATAGATCCTGTGATGTCAGATCCGCCTCTTGAGAAGGTCTTGATGCTTCCGTCAGGGTAAGCGCCGTAGAATCCGGGAACTACAGCCTTTGGAGTCTTCTCCAGCTTCTTGGCCATGAGCTTATTGGTCTTCTCACTGTCAAACTCACCGTTTTTATCAAAAGCAACAACTGTTGCGGCGTCGATAAAATCGTAGCCAAGATACGCAGCCATTATGATACCGTTGAGGTACTCACCACGGCTTGCAGCGTAATCATTACCTGCCTTGGCCTTAAAGTTCTTTTCAATGGTCTTGAACTCTGAGCTAAGATCCAGCTTGAGCTTGAGGCCCTTGATGATCTCATCATATCTTGCCTTGATGTCTGCAAGGTTCTTGCTAAAATCCTTGCCGGCTTCTGCCAGGGCATAGGTCTTATAGAGCATGTCTGTGACCTTGGTGTCCTTGGAATTTCTCTTACCGGGAGCTGATGGTACCACGTAGACCCTGTCCGGATCTGACTTGATGATCTCCCCAACCTTCTTAAACTGCTCAGCGCTCGCCAGTGAGCTTCCGCCGAATTTTACTACCTTTTTCATTGCCGATTGTTCCTCTCAATTCATATTATCTTTATCCGCCAGTTCTTTTAACAGGGTAAAAGAACTATCGGCTCTTAATACAGTCTTATATAGCCCTTTACGCTGTCAAGCTTCCAGACCTTGTCCTCAAAGTCCTTCTCGGACAGATTGTTGGTGACAAAGGCGAACTCGCCATGTACGTTGTCGCCGGTGATCTCCTCGATGTTCTCTCCGAAAATCTCATGGGCCTGTTCCTTGAGCTCTGCAGGAACTCTCACAAAGAACATGCGCACTGCATTGTCCTTGGGTGAAAGAACAGCCTTCTCGGACTTGAGGTTCACCTCGATGTGTCTTCCTTTGTGTTTGATGATGTCGACAACGTCTGCTACTACAGCACTTGCTGTGGCGTTCTTGCCGGCGCCTCTTCCGTAGAACATTACGTCGCCGATCATGTTTCCGTGAACATTGATGGCATTGAAAACTCCGTTGACATTGGCAAGAGGATTCTCCAGAGGGATAAGGAAGGGAGCCACCATGGTAAAGAAGCCGTTCTCATTTTTTTTGCACATACCAAGGAGCTTGATGGCCATGTTCATATTCCTTGCATAGTCAAAGTCCTCGATGCTGATCTTGGAAATTCCTTCTGTGTAGATATCCTCGTAATTAACATGCTTTCCGCTCATAAGGCTGGAAAGGATGGCAATCTTACGGCAGGCATCATAGCCCTCTACGTCTGCCTCAGGATTCTTCTCAGCGTAGCCCTTGTCCTGGGCAGCCTTAAGAACTGTAGCATAGCCGATTCCTTCCTTGTCCATCTTGGTGAGGATGTAGTTGGTGGTTCCGTTTAAGATTCCGGTGATAGAGTCGATCTTCTCATGCTTCATGGAATCATTGATGGTGCGAAGAAGCGGGATTCCGCCGCCAACGCTGGCTTCAAAGAGGTAGCTTGCTCCATTCTTCTTGGCAAGCTCCACAAGCTCAGGTCCGTGTACTGCCACCAGCTCCTTATTGGAGGTGCAGACACTCTTGCCCCTCTCCAGGGCACTCTTTTCAAAAGAAAATGCAGGCTCGATTCCGCCCATAGTCTCACAGATAACTTCAATCTCAGGGTCATCCAGGATAATGTTGATGTCATGGACAACCTGTGTCTCATGCTTGTCACCGGGGAAGTCCCTAAGATCAAGGATGTACTTAAGCTCAATCTTCTCCCCCGCGCTTTCTGCTACTTCTTTGGCGTTGGTATCAAGCACCTCTACAACGCCGCTTCCTACTGTTCCGTATCCCAATACTGCTACTTTTGCCATGTATGCCTCCAAATCAAAAAATTCTGTACTTATTTAAACGGTTTCCCCCAAATGCCTGTCAGGTCAATGTGGCGCTGCGTCCGGTGATATGGACCTTATGAACGCCTTCTGTCTTTTCCATGATGGAAATCATCTCCATGATATCCCTCGTCTGTGGCAGTACCTGAATGGTTATGGAAATGGATGCCACTCCGTTAAGAGGGATTGACTGATGTATCGTAAGAATATTGGCGCCGAAATCCGCGATGAGATTCAGCACGTAAGATAACAGCCCCACTTCATCATTCATCTGGAAGGTCAGGGTAAGAGTTGTGCCCTGTAAGCTGTCATGAAATTCGTATATGTCTTCTTTATACTTGTAAAAAGAGCTGCGGCTGATCCCCAGGCTTGCTGCTGCCTCATTGACAGTCTTGACCTTGCCTGATTCCAAGAGCTTCTTGGCCTCGACCACCTTCAGAAGAACATCCGGAACTGCCTGCTTCCTTATTACGTAATATCCTGTATCCTGCTGCATTGTACTTTTCCCGTCTAATGTTTCTGTCACGCGGACATTTGTGTGCATATCAAGGATTTTAGCACTTTGAAGTTATAAAGACAAGCATAATTATCAATAAATATTCATTTTTTATACATTTATCTTTGTACATTGTGCCAAAGGCCCATCCAGTGGGATTTTCAATAAAAGAATGATTTAATAATACTTTAAGATACAATCCACGATAAAAGATGTAAAATTATACCATGAAACGTATGCGCAAAAATAAGTTACTTATTCTATACTGTGCATTATTATTGCTTCTGTCTCCTGTGCTGCACGCAAAAGCAGAGGATTCTTCAGAGCGCCAATTTAACATTCTTTTCATCTCTTCTTATGGCTATTCCACGGCAGGAGTTCCTGAAACCCTTAAGGGATTTGAGGCAGGGCTTGATGATAAGAACGTCAATATCAGCTATGAATTTATGGATGCCCAGAGGTTTTACAGCTCAAATGCTATTTCCAATTTCGATGCTTATCTCAGATACAAGTTTTTTGCAGTACGCAATTTTGATCTGATAGCCGTGGCGGACGACCCGGCTCTTCGTTATGCCATCAACAACAAGAACACTCTCTTTGCGGATATTCCGCTGGTATTCATGGGCGTCAACAATATCACCGAAGCAGTTACCGCATCCGCTATGAAGGGTGCTACAGGAATTGCTGAGAGCCAGGATTTTGAGAACAACTACAGGCTGATGAAAGATCTTTTCCCAAGAAGAGATAACCTTGTTGTGATCATAGATGCCACTGTTACCGGTCAGGGTGACTATGTGGAATTCATGAAATTTAAAGACAAAAACCCCGATCTAAAGAGCAGGATAATCAACACCTCCTCCTACACCAAAAAAGGCCTTGAACGGGCTCTTAGAAGGCTGGACGAAGATGATATGATCCTGTTTCTGGACTTTACCGTAGATGGCAACGGCAATTCCTATTCACTTCAGAATGCCTCTGATTTTCTGCGTGACAACACCAATAACGTGCCCATTTTCAGGCTCTCCTCTTCAGACATAGGACACGGCGTCTTTGGTGGAATCGCCTATTCTTTTTATGACTCCGGGTACATAGCAGGAAATGCAGCAAAAGAGATACTGGAGGGGGCAGACCCTAATGATATGCCCCTTATGACAGCTACTGTCACAACACCTTACTTTGACCAGATCAGCATGGATCAGTTTAACATCACCTATTCCCAGCTTCCTTCCGGGTCCGTTATCATAAACGAGCATGAGAACCTGGCAAAGTTCTACAGAGAAAATACCCTGATCAGTAACATGGCCATCATAATAGCTCTTTTGATGATAATAATCATACTGATCCTGAACAAATCCAATCAACGCAGGCTTGTAATGATGAGAACCGACTTCCTGACCCAGATGCCAAACAGAATGAGCATCATGGAGTTAACAGGTCAGGTTGTGAGCAGCAATACTCCATATGGTTTTATAATGTTGGACGTTGATAAGTTCAAAGAAATAAACGACACCCACGGTCATAAGGTAGGCGATGAGATCATAAAGATGGTTGCCGAAAGGCTCCAGGGCCTTGCCGATAAGGAGATAACTTTTGCAAGGCTTGGGGGTGATGAGTTCTGCGGTCTTTTCTACAAGCCATCAAAGGAAAAAGAATATGAGATATGCGAGGAGATACTAAAGGTAATGAAAAGCGGCTTTAAGACCTCTGTCGGTCCGCTCTACATAACCGTCAGCATAGGCTGCGCAATTTATCCGGGGGATACCGATAATCCGGAAAAGCTCATGGAATGTGCAGACAAGGCACTTTATGAGACGAAGGAAAACGGCAGGAACGGTTACACCTTATTCGACAGCATAAATAAGCCCTGAGGAATTCCGGCTGTAATAGCCCGAATCAAAGAGCAGCTCCTCGATGTTGTCAGCTGTTACTGCTACCGGTTCCAAAAGATAAGAAGCTACTACTTTCTGGCCGTTGTCATAGTCAGTAGTATTGAAAGCGCACTTGAAATCCCAGCTGTTGTCAGCTATAAGGCTCTCATCAGGCTTATCTCCCTTAAGCAGGGAACGGCCAAGAGCCACTGTGACAACAGACTCTTCCTGAAGGTCCTTGAAAACAGTCATGCCCTGAGTTCCCGCAAAAATATTATAAATATTTGCAACATCTCCGTCCTGTCCTGTTACAGCGACAGTATTTCCCACCGTGTAATCAGCTTCCAGAGCCCTGGTTGCCCCAAGAGCTGTGGAATCATTGGCACAAAGAACCGCATCCAGTCTGGTATCATCAGGATAATAGGAATTCAAAATGATCTGAAGGCGCTGCTGTGCCAGATCCGTAGACCACTGTGAGGTGGATGTCTCATAGAAATCATGCTGTCCTGATCTCGAAACCAGCCTTCCCTTGTCAATATAGGGCTGCAGCGTATCCATGGCCCCACTGTAAAAATATCTTGCATTATTATCTACCGGATCCCCGGAAACAAATTCAATATATTTAGTCCTTCCGGAGTGCTCCAGATTAAGCTTCCGTATCAGGTACTCCGCCTGCAATACTCCCACCTTGTAGTTGTCAAAAGAAACATAGTAGTCAACCACCTCTGTATCCATAATAAGCCTGTCATAGGCTATTACAGGAACATTGGCCTTCTTGGCAACATCCAGGGCATCACCAAGGGCAGCGCCGTCAACCGCTGCTATCACCAGAAGGTCTGCCCCCTCTTTTATCATGGTCAGGATATCATCTATCTGTGTATCTATAAGATTATTGGCATACCTGAGCTTAACCTCGCAGCCGTCCTTTTCAAACTGGTTGCGCAAAAAAATACCATCCCTGTTCCAGCGCTCCAAGAGCTTGTCGGGCATGGATATACCCACAACAGTGCGACCATCGTCAGAATGAGTATCCTTGATGTCAGGCAGCACCTCTGTCTCAGTTGCCACCACGGTGGTGTTTTCAGAAGGCTCATTGTCATAGAGTCTTGTTCCCACCAGGAAGCAGGCAATGATCAATGCAATTGCAATAACGACAGCTAATACCTTTTTCATATTTGTATTCCGTTATGAATTGTCTTTTGAAGTCTCAGTGGTAATTGTCTGTACATCACCGGAAGCATCATCAGCATGCTCCTCAGTATCTGCCTGCTCCTGTGTATCTGCAGAACCTTCCATTGGTACTTCCATCTTGAGGCCGTATTTACCCCCAAGGAAGATGAATCCAACATAGCCATTCTCATCAAGCAGGGACATGGTATCCTCTCCGGCAGGAATGGTGAAGCTGACGCGATTTCCCTTGTACTCCTGATCAAGGAAGCTCACACACAAAGACACGTCGGGCCTCTCTTCCAAGGCTTCCATAACTTCGGAGTTAAAACTTATGAAGAGAGATGTCTTTACCTTAACGGTTTCTCCTTCAGGAGCAGTTTCTATTCTATGGGCAACATCTCCTGAAAAAGCTCTGTAGGCAGGAATCGTCCTGAAAAACCAGACCTTACCACACTCAGGACACATATAATTCAGGGTTCCGTCAGCTGATTCACTCTCGTTCATCTGGGCAATCCATTCATATTTATGGACATGATTCGGGTCGTTTCTAAGAGCAAGACGAGCTTCTTCGCGCTCTTTTGCAGCCTTTTGCTCCTCAGTAAGTTCAGGCTCCTTGGCTTCCTGGTTTTCCCCTGTCTCTGCGCCCTGCTCCACAGCAGCCTTAGCATCCGTATTCTCAGCAAAAGCAACTCTTCCGGCTGCCATAGGAGAAGCTATAACCCCTGATACGATCATGCATGTAGCTATAATTGTAACCAATACTTTTTTCGCCTTCATAATATGAATACCTCTCATCCATAATCAACTATATATTATTAATTTATCCCATATCCCGTCTGTCGTAAAGGGAATTTCCCAAAGGCAGCCAATAAATATAACAGTATTTCCTGTAAGCGAAAAGCCACGACATCGGGGAATGCCATGGCTTTTCAAAACGCTTATAAAAGGAAAGAGTAAAATAGGAGGATATCAAAATTAAATATCGCGAGTTATCCTTTAACCGCACCTGCTGATACACCACCAACGATGTACTTTGACAGGATGAGGTAGATAACAATTACCGGGAAGATCGAAGCTGCGATCATGATATAAATCTGACCCATATCAAATCTAAGCCAGTCCGCTCCACGAAGCTGAGCGATCAATACCGGAAGTGTCTTCTTGGTATCAGTGTGAAGGATCAGGGCAGGTGTGAAGTAGTTATTCCAGCTTCCTACAAAAGCGAAGATCATCTGAACACTGATAGCAGGCCTTATAAGCGGCATAATGATTGTATTGAAGGTTCTGAACTCGCCTGAACCATCGATTCTTGCTGCCTCAACAAGAGACAGAGGAAGGTTACTCTCCATGTACTGCTTCAGGTAGAAGTATGTTACAGGTGAAGCAATAGCAGGAATGATAAGTGGAACGATGGAATCGTCCATTCCAAGTCTTACGATCAAACGCAGGAAACCAAGAGCTGTAACCTGTCCGGGAATCATCATGATTGCCAGGATAAAGGTAGCAATTGCTGTGCGGCCTTTAAATCTGTAAGTGTTGATAGCATAAGCTGTCATTGCCGAGAAATATGAGGTAAGACAAGCTGTACAAACTGAAACAATAATACTGTTGATGAAACCTCTGGCGATAGGAATAGTACCATTTATCAGACTGCTCCAGTTATCCAGAAGGTGTGTACTTGGAAGAAGTGTAAATCCAAGTGTCATCTCTGAGTGTGATCTTGTTGAGTTGATGAGCAAAATATAAAACCAAATAAGGCAAAGGAAACTAAAGAATATCAGAACAATGTAAGCGATTGTTCTTCTAACCCCGATTGGCACGCCATGGGGCTTCATAGCTGTATCGTTATTCATCCCTCTTCCTCCTCTCTTAATTCTTTTCCTTTGAGCTGTTCATCCTAAAGACGATCAAGCTCAGGATACCTGTTACTACAAACATGAATACTGACAATGCACCACCACGACCTACGTCCTTACTGGTCAGGTAACGGTTCAGCAACATGATTACTGTGGTAAGGGAATCTGTAGGATTACCTCTACCATTTGTCAGGATCTGAGGAACATCGAACATCTGCAGACCACCGATAAGTGATGTGATCAGCACATATACGAAGATGGGACGAAGAATTGGCATAGTAATTTTGAAGAATACCTGTGAAGCTGTGGCTCCGTCAACCTGAGCAGCTTCATAAAGTGATGAGTCGATACCAAGCATACCGGCCATCAGAAGGATTGTTGTATTACCAAACCACATCAGGAAGTTCATCAGCATAACAAGAATTCTTGAAGCTGATACGAACTGGAAGAACTTATAAGGTTCGCTGATCGCTCCCATGCTCATAAGGATCTGGTTGATAGGGCCGCTGTCTGAGAACAATGCGAAGAACAGCATTGAGAAAGCTGACGCCATGATCAGGTTTGGCATGTAGATAACTGTCTTGAAGAATCTCTGACCCTTAAGTCTTAAGCTGGGATCTGAGAACCAGTAAGCCAGCAAAAGAGCTATTGTGATCTGTGGAATAAATCCACCAACCCACATGATCAGTGTATTCATCAGGTATTTCCATATCTCAGGTGTTCCAAGAAGATTTACATAGTTCTGAACACCAACAAAGTTCGGTCCAATCTGCTTAAGACCTGAACGATAATTTTCAAAGAAACTGTTATAGATTGTTGAACAAAGTGGAATAAAACTGAAAATTACATAAGTAACAAAGAATGGAATAAGGAAAATGTATCCCCATCTGTTGAACTTAACAACATTGTTGTTATTTTGGGACTTTTTATTGTCCATACTCACTACCTCCGGAAAATCTTACTCTCTATCCTCTAGCGTTTTTTAAGAATTGCCTGCCGGATAAAACCGGCAGGCAAATGATATGAATTCCAGTATCAAGCGGAAGTTACGCTACGCGTAACACGTTCGAACCAGATTCGAAAAAACCTCATCAGGTTCTCTCAGCTTATCTTGTAAGCTCAGGATATCTCTGAAGTGCAAGTGTGTAGAACTGCTCAAGAGCCTCATCATATGTAGCATAGTTGCCATTGATGTAGTCGCCCATAGCTGTCTGGAAGTCACCAAGAAGACCCTGATCATAAGCTGTAAGGTTAGCCATATCGATCTTGTCAGCACCAGCGCAGAACATTGCAAGAGCGTTCTGTCCGCCAAGAACTGCATTTGAGTAAGATGGATCGTTTGCAAGCTCTTCCATAACAGGTCTGTTGTTTACGAAGTCATTGTCCTTAAGAACGATGTCCTTCATAACTGTAGGATCGCATGTCATCTTTCTCATGATATCAGCAACGAGGTTAGGGTTGTCTGTTCCTGTTGCAGCGCAGATCCATGTTCCGCCCCAGTAGAAGCCCTGAGGTCCCTCTGTAGCTGCCCAGCCACCTGCGTTAGCTACTGAGCCTTCAACGTCAGCTGCCATACAGAAGTCGATCAGCCAAGCTGGTCCAAAGTAAGCGAATACCTTTCCTTCAGGATAGAATCCCTTGTTCCAGTCCTCACCCCACTGGCCCCATGTGTTGCAGTAGCCAGCATCTGCAAGCTTCTTAGAATCCTCAACCCACTTCTTAAGGTTGTCATCAACCTGGATCTGTGTTCCGTTAACCCAAGGAAGCTTAGCGTTGTTCTGATATACACGGAATGTATCAGCTGTTGAAGAAATTACATCGTAACCAGCCTTGTCAAGCTCACCAGCTGACTCGAAGAACTTATCCCAATCTGAGAACTTAGCCTGAATCTCTGCAGGCTCATCTGTTCCGAATACTTCCTTAGCGATCTCTCTGTTGTAGATCATAACACCAGGGCAGCCCTGCCAAGATGTTCCTTTGATAACTCCGTTAGAATCTGTTACAACGTCCTGTGTGTATGTGTACTGATCCTTGAGATCCTCATCTGTGATTCCAAGATCCTTGATAGGCATTGTGTAATCAGTATCTGTGTACTTAACTGCGTAGTCAGCCTCTACAAGGAAAAGGTCAATCTTGTCATCTGCTGCTGCACTGTCCTGAGCAAGAAGGAGCTCATCAAGTCTGTTCTGATAAGCGTTCTCCTCGTTAGGAGTGATAAGCCAGTTAACAGTAACATCACCGATCTTACCGGTTGTTCCATCAACTACCTCGTATCCAGGATAGTGATCTGTAAGACGTGACTTGAACTCTTCGTTCCATGCTGAAATGTTGAGAACCTTACCTGTGTCCTCTGCAGGAGCTGCTGCTTCCTCTGCTGCAGGTGCTTCCTCTGCTGCTGGTGCCTCAGCTGCTGGAGCCTCTGCTGCAGGTGCTTCCTCTGCTGCTGGAGCCTCAGCTGTGTCTGCTGGTGTGCTAGCTGCGCCGCCGCAAGCTGAAAGCAGTCCAGCTACCATTGTTGTTGAAAGTAATAAACCAAGTACTTTCTTCTTCATAACTACTTTTACCTCCCTTTTCTCTAAAAGAATTTTGAAGTGTTTTTATTTAAAACAGCAAAGCCGTCTTAAACCTTAGTTATCATTCCTCTACAGGAATCTTGCCTACGGACTCTCCCTTTTCAAGAGTTCCTTCTATAATGATCTGTTCGATCAGTGTGCCTTTAGGATTATTAATAAGATCAATGAGCTTGGCTGCTGCCGTTCTTCCAATCCTGTCTGTGTCCTGAACAACTGTCGTCATCCTTGGACTGATCCTTCTGGCAAGCTCTATACCGTCGTATCCGGCTATTGAGATGTCCTCAGGAACCCTGAGTCCTCTTGACCTTATGGCGTTCATTCCGCCAAAGGCTGCGAAATCATCTGAATAAAGGATAACTGTCGGCGGATCCGGAAGATCCAAAAGCTTAAGTGTGGCATCAAATGCCTTGTCTGTATTTCTGTAAGGGCTTGGTACCATGTAGCTGTCAGGGATGCTCACACCCAAATCCTGAAGTGTGTTGTAAAAGCTTGTAAGTCTGCTCTGCGTTACGGCTGTGTTCTCCATACCGTATACATAAGCTATCTTTCTGTGTCCCTGTTCATATATATAAGTAACCAGGTCTCTTATGCCCTTTATGTTGTCTGATACAATTGCGATCCTGTTGTAGAAAGAATGGTCTATTGTAACCACGGGGATGTTGCTCTTGATAAGTTCATCCACCTCAGGATCCGAAAACTCTACGCAAGCGATAACCACTCCATCAAAGCCTCTGTATATGGCGTGTGACAGATAAGTCATGTTGTTGGACCTTGTTCTGTCTCCGTTGATAAAAGTGATATCAAACCCTTCCTTTTCAGCAGCCTTCTTGAAGCTGTCCAGAACGTGTGAGAAGTAGTCGTGAGTCAGACCACTGTTCGCCTCGTCTACGAAGAGGACTCCGATATTATTGGACCTGTTCGTCTTCAGCGCCTGAGCTGCTGCATTGGGATGATACCCCAGTTTATCCGCGACCTCTCTGATCCTCTCTTTAGTTTCCTTACTGATATCGCTATGATCATTCAGTGCTTTTGAAACTGTTGCAATTGAGACTCCACAGGCTTTCGATATGTCTTTTAAAGATACAATTCGTTTAGCCATTTCCTACTGTTTTTCTCACTTAATCGTTTTCGTGATTTAAATATACAACGAAATTACTCTAAAATCAAGTTAAGTTTTTTCGTTTTTGTGCAGTTTTGATATTTTTGGCACTTGTACACAAATTTTCAGCTGTCTTTTCATATATTTTTTCAAGTTTAGTTACAGTTTGTTCACATTTGATTTAAACGTTTTCGAAAATTGTCAGAAAATATGCACCTTAGCGGACCTGCACCCTGGTTGAAGTAGTTTATTTCCAGTGTTTATGCGGCTTAAGTCAATTTTAATTTATGAAAATTTTTAGTTGCCATCTGCTCAAATACCATTTATAATATGCCTAGATTTAACCGAAAACGTTTAAGTGTTTCAAATATAATTATGGAGGGTCTTATATGAAGTACGGTTTTTTCGATGACAATGCTCTTGAGTACGTAATCACCACACCCAAGACTCCGCTTCCCTGGATCAACTATCTGGGCAACAAAGAGTTCTTTTCACTGATCTCTAACACCTGCGGAGGTTACACATTCTATAAGGATGCCAAGCTCCTTAGACTTACAAGGTATCGTTACAACAACGTTCCTTATGACAACAATGGCAAATACTTCTATATTAAAGATGGCGATACTATCTGGAATCCCGGATGGCAGCCTGTAAAGACCACTCTTGACAGCTACGAGTGCCGTCATGGTCTTGGCTACAGCACATTCACTTCTACCAAGAACGATGTTGAGGCCAAGGTTCTCACCTTCGTACCTATGGAAGACAACTGTGAGATTTCCAAGGTTACTCTTACTAATAAGAAGAACTCTGATGCAACACTTACACTTTTCTCATATGTAGAGTGGTGTCTGTGGAACGCAGATGATGATATGAAGAACTTCCAGAGAAACCTTTCAACCGGTGAGGTTGAGGTTACAGGAAACGGCTCAGTTATCTATCACAAGACCGAGTACAGAGAGCGTCGTAATCACTACGCTATCTACGGCGTTAACTCAGCTGTTGACGGTTTTGATACAAGCCGTGATACTTTCCTTGGCGCGTACAACGGACCTGACAGCCCTGATGCTGTTGCTGCCGGCAAGTGTACCAACTCCATAGCAAGCGGATGGTCACCTATCGCTGCTCATCAGATCAACGTAACTCTTAAGCCCGGCGAGACCAAGACCTTCATCTTCACTCTTGGATACATCGAGAATCCTGAGAATCAGAAGTGGGAAGCTCCTTCAGTAGTAAACAAGAAGCCTGCCGAGGCAATGCTTGCTAAATATAATAATGAAGCTGCAGTAGATAAGGCTCTTGATGAGCTCAAGGCATACTGGAGCGAGCTTCTTTCCATCTACCACGTTTCATCTTCCAACGAGAAGGTTGACCGTATGGTAAATATCTGGAACCAGTACCAGTGCATGGTTACCTT